>CAZQAZ010000001.1:0-75626 GCA_964591855.1 Candidatus Woesearchaeota archaeon
GTATGAAAGCTGTTGTCTTAATATCGGGTGGGATAGATTCTCCCTTAGCTGCTTACCTTGCAGCTAAGAAAGGGTTTGATATAGTCCTGTTACACGCAGTCATCGACCCTTCTAGCGACCATTCTAAAGTTAAGAAGCTAAGAAAGAAATTAGAAGAGCTAACAGGACAAAAAATAGACCTATACTTTGTCCCACATCACTTAGCTTTAACTAAGATAGAAGAGTCTTGTGACATAAGGTTAAAGTGTGTTCTTTGTAAAAGATTTATGTACAGATATGCTCAGGAGTTAGCTAAGAAAGTTGGTGCTGATGTAATAATTACTGGTGAAAACATTGGACAAGTCGCATCTCAAACCCCCGAAAACTTAATCACAGAAACACAAGTATTGGAGATTCCAATACTTAGACCATTGATAGCATACAACAAACAAGAAATAATAGACAAAGCAAAGGAAGTTGGACTTTATGACATCTCAATAGAGTCCAGCCCATCATGTACATGCGCTCCACCAAAACCAAGAACCAAGTCTACTGTAGAAGAAGCTTTAATAGAAGAAGAGTTCTTAGATGTGGATCAAATTCTAAACGAAGAGATGAAGAGCATAAGAAGAGAATGAAAAGTTTTTAAATGTGCTCTTTAATCTTGCGTTTATGGTAGGTGGGGTGACAAGAGACATTCTAAGTTTAGACGACTTAGCTGAGAGATTCAGAGCTACCTATGACGATATCAATGATCGTAGGCAGCTTATTAGAACTGAGATCATTCCTTTTAATGTGGAGTACTTAGGGACAATAAATGCAAGAGCACTATCAACTTTAGGCAACCACTACCATTCTACGAAAGAAGAAATGATATACGTTGCTAAAGGAAAAGTGATAGTAAGCTTAGAAGATATTAAGCTTGGAAGGAAAGCCATAGGAGAGTTAGTTGAAGGAGAAGGTATCTTAATAAAACCAGGAATAGCACATTCTATTGATGTAATAGAAGAGAGTGTTCTTATAGAGTTGTGTAATAAGCCATTAAGGGAAGTTATAGATGATGTGGAACCTTACATTATAAAGTGGTAAAAAAGTAAGGCGGGTGAGGGAATCGAACCCCCGTGAATCGGGATCTACACATCATCTTGTATCAGCAATCCCGATGTTCTGCAGCCGATCGCATAGCCACTCTGCCAACCCGCCTTATGTTGTCTCGTTGTGGTTGGGATTCAAGGCTTGAAACAATATGAGATTGTGATATGTTCCGTGTCTGTATGTTTCCTTGAAAAGTTTTCCCACCTCTTTGAATCCAGCCTTCCTCGCAGCTTTTATAGAGGCGATATTCTCCTCAACGATCCACATGTGAATGCTGTGCAGGTTAAGTTCATTAAAGCAATAGTTAAGAGCTAACTTCTCGGCTTCTGTTCCGTATCCTTTTCTACGGTATCTCTTGTCTATAATAATATTAGTGAATTTTGCATTTAAATTGATAACGCTTGCTATGTCGATGGCGATCATACCTATTAGCTTATTCTCCTTTTTAAGTTCTATACCAAGTAAGTACCCCTTCCCAAGCACAGTTCGCTTATGGTACTTGTCAATCATTTCTTTTACTTCGTCCATACTCTTTGGTTTGTATTCGTTCATCCACTCGAGCGATGTTGGATCATTCAGGATATTATAAATACGTTCTGCATCGTTCATTTCTATATTACGTAATCCTATATCTTCGCTTTCTATTATAAATGACATCTTTATTCACCACAGCTTTAGGGTCTCTATAGCTTTTTAAGCTTTGGGCCGTCTCTTGTGTCTTCTACATACCACCCAAAGCTCTTTATCTTTTCCCTTAGGCTATCTGCCAGTTCCCAGTTTTTCTCCTTTCTAGCCTTCTCTCTTTCCTCAACGAGTTTTAGGACTTCTTCTGGCGGTTTCTCTTCTATGAAGAATATGCCAAGGGCGTTTAGTAATTCTTCATATATTGACTTTATTTTTTCTAATGTTGTTTTATTCTGATCCAAGTTCTTGTTTATATCTGTGGCTATGTTGAATAACACTGCCACCGCTCCAGGTGTGTTGAAATCATCATCCATTTCTTCTATGAACTTACTCTTAAGATTCTCGAAGTGATCAACAAGGTCTTTATTTACTTCACCTTCCTCACTTTTGTTTATTGCGTCTTTAATCCTATCAAGGGCTTCTTTTAATCTTCTTAAACCTTCTTTTGCACTCTCTAAATCCTCGTCGCTAAAGTTCATCTCTCTTCTATAGTGAGATTTGGTTATGAAAAACCTGACGACATCACCACCATACTTCTCTATAACTTCTCTGGCAGTTTTGAAGTTGCCAGTTGATTTGGACATTTTCTCCCCATTTAGTTTGACATATTCCGTATGTAGCCAATACTTGACAGGGTCCTTTCCAGTTACAGCTTTGGCTTGAGCTATCTCATTTGTATGGTGTGGGAATATGAGATCCTTTCCACCACCGTGTATGTCAAATTGTTCTCCTAAGTACTTTATACTCATAACAGTACATTCTATGTGCCATCCCGGATACCCAAGTCCCCAAGGAGATTCCCACTTCATTGCATGTTCTGGATCTGCTTTCTTCCAGAGCGCAAAATCTCTAGGGTCGGATTTGTCTTCGCTTACATCAATCCTAACACCAACCTTCAAATCATCAAGCTTTATGTTTGCAAGCTTCCCATAATCTCCAAATTTGTCATTGTACGCTGACACGTCAAAGTAAACATTGCCATTAACTTCGTATGCAAACCCTTTGTCCATTATTTTTTGTACCCATTCTATGATGTCTTTTATGTGGTCAGTAGCCTTTGGTGTTATATCTGGTCTTTTAACATTGAGAGCATCCATGTCTTTGAAGTACTCTTCTGTATAGAGCCTAGCTATGTCGAAAGGAGTCACCTTCTCAAGCTTAGCTTTCTTAACTATCTTGTCTTCTCCAACTTCTGTTTCAGTCAAATGTCCAACATCAGTTATGTTGGACACGTACTTGACTTTATAACCTCTATATTCCAAGTATCTTCTTATTACATCAAAGGATACCGCGGTTCTTGCATTTCCTATGTGCGCGTAATCATAAACAGTTGGGCCACACACATACATTCTTATTTCTCCCTTTTTTAAAGGCACAAGTTCTTCTTTCCTGTGACCCATCGTATTGTACACTACAACCATACTAAATCAAGCCCTCCAAAGTTTATATCTCTAACTAAAACCCTAGAAGTTGCACGGACAAACTATCCTCATGTTCCACTATTGACCTGAATGATATAAAAATATTTCTCCTAAGGTTCTTGGCTGTTTCTTGACAATTTGACGCTGAAAAAGCATTTATAGTATTAACAATAAATTCTTCAACATGATCTTTGAAATCCCAAAATCGTGTTTTGTTGGACATCTCGATCTGCAGAAGACTTTTAACTCAGAGCAATGCCCAACAGATATTTGGGATTTTAAGAGTGGAAAATGGTATACCCATATTAATGTTAATGATAGATGGGAACGTATTTCGATTTGGGAAAATACAACGACTCTTTTTGTAGAGTCAGATAAGGATGTGTCACAAAAGCTACTTTATCATTTCTGGTCAGAGTACGACCTTGTTGATTTTTATCAGAAATTTAGAGAGGATAGGTATCTCTCAAGAGTTATTAAGGCCTGCAAGGGGTTAAGACTAATGAGGGATTTGGATGTTAATTATAGAATCATAGAGGCGATACTAACACAGAATTCTTCTGTAAAGCAGATCAGAAACATGGAAAAGAACTTGAGAGAATTTTATGGTAATGGCTATACTTTTGATTTAAATAAAATCGCGAGAGCAAGAGAGAAGGATCTCCAGCAAAAGTGTAAGGTTGGCTATAGAGCAAGATACTTGATAGATGTAGCTAGAAAAATCTTGGAAGGCGAGCTGAATATAGAGGAGCTAAAGAAGGTGGGGAGTGAGAGAGCAAGGGAGTTATTAACGGAGATCAGAGGAATTGGTCCAAAGGTTGCTGATATAATTTTACTTTATGGATTCGGAAAGCCAGACGTCTTTCCTATGGATGTATGGCTTAGACGAGCGTTAGTAAGGGAGTACTTTAATGGGAAGAAGACTTCTGATAAAAAGTTAAGAGAATTTGCTCTAGAGTACTTTGGGAATCATGCAGGAATAGCACACTTGTACATGTTTTATTACGAGAGAAAATTACGTCGACCTGTGACTACAACCTAAAGACTCTTCTCTCTTTAGGAATGGTATTTATCATTACTCCTGATCTTACTTTGCCCCATCCGAGGATGTCGTCTTTGTATTTTATTAAGTAGTATCCGTCCTTTAGGTTGACCTTGAAGTTCTGTCCCCTTATCCAGTAATACATTTCTTCTTCGTTAAGCTCGTACTTATTTTTTGAGTATTTTCCAATTAACTGTGCTCCTTCGACTGTGAATACAAAATCTTCTTTGCCATCTAGCCAACCTATCAAAAGCCCTAAGCTTTTGGTGTTTAATTTTCTCATGAGTGAGATGTCTAATGTGTT
Source organism: Candidatus Woesearchaeota archaeon (assembly GCA_964591855.1). Lineage (GTDB taxonomy): Archaea > Nanobdellota > Nanobdellia > CAZCWL01 > CAZQAZ01 > CAZQAZ01. Next base: position 4,526 of record CAZQAZ010000001.1, read on the forward strand.
AGGTACTGCGTAATACTTTATCCCATCTTTGAGTAGGCTGAATTTAAGTTTTGTATCTATTCCATACTTTTCCCATATTGATCTTATTTTCTTAACTTCATTCTTTTTCACAATCGTCATTTGATCCTCACCATTTTAGCTATGAAAAATCCTTCTGAGTCTATGTCTTGGGGATAGAGTCTCATTACTTTATCTAAACCTATACCTCTATGCCCAAATTTAAATTTGGGCTTAACAAGTTTTACTCTGTCTAAGAATTGAGAGACCACGTCTTCATTTTCTTCTTTCGTGAGAGTGCATGTTGAATAAACTATTGTGCCGCCAATCTTTGTTAGATTTATAGCGGCTTCAAGGATTCTTTTTTGAAGCCTTGCCATGGTCTTAACGTTCTTTATGTTCCATGTGTTCATAATCTTAAAGTCTTTCCTTATGGCTCCAACACTCGTACACGGTGCATCTACTAAGACTTTATCGAATTCCAAGTTCATCTTGCCTAAACTTTCTCCCCTATGCTGTGTAACTATGGTATTCATAACGCCAAGCCTTTGAAGGTTTATTTTAAGCAGATTTATTCTGTCGTGTCTAAAGTCATTTGCAACAATTGTTCCACTGTTTTTCATTAGCTGTGCCATTTGTGATGTTTTTGAACCTGGAGACGCAGCTATGTCTAACACCCTGTCTCCAGGCTTAGGATCAAGTACCAATGGGGGAAGCATACTGGCTTTCTCTTGAACATAGAAGTAACCTAAAAAATGTTCGAGAGTATTTCCAAGTGTCTCAGCCTTCCTCTCCACAACAAACCCATCTTTGTACCATTCTATCTCTTTAAGAACAAAGCCTTTACTTTCCAATCTTTTCTTTAGTTCTCTGCTTTGGATCTTGATAGTGTTGCATCTTATTGTCTTTTTCAATGGAGAAGTTAAGGCTTCGATGAATGAGTCATAATCTGGAACTAATTTCCTAAAATAGGCTTCAAAACTTTTCTTAACCTTCATAAACTATCGTCCCCTTAAACTTCCATCCATTTAGCACGTTCTTGAGGTTAGATATAGACTTACCAACGAAGATGCATTTTACTTTGAGTTTCTTTAGTAAGACCATGGCTTTAGGATCGAATATGAAATTCATACCTGGTTTTCTTTTAACTTTGCTTGCAAGATGTAAGAAGTCATCGTAACTCATTTTCTTTATAAGCTTTGCATTCTTGTATCTCCTTGGATCTTTATCGTATACTCCATCTACATTGCTTATGTTGATTAAGAGATCTGGCTTAAAGGTTTTACAGACTAATGCAGAGTCGTAATCTGTATTGACTCCAGGCTTCCAGCCAGCAGTTAGTATTACCTTTCCCTTTTCTTTTCCTGCGTCTAAAGGATTCTCAACAAATTTTGAACCTGGAATGTAGAAAGACACGAGCTTAGCATTTACTTTAGTAATCTCTATTCCAAGTAAATCTCTTTCTCTAGCGCTGAGACTTGTGTTAGTGTAAATCCTTGCAGTCTTCCCACCACCACATACTATTCTAAACTTATGTGGTGATTCTTTGATAAGCTTAGAAAATTCCTTTAGAAACTTTTCATCCACTTTGTCAGGAATAATGACAGATCCACCTAAGGATATAACAACTTTCATATCTTAAATAAAGCCAAACTTACTTTTTAAACTATCTAAGAAGCTTGAACTTACTTCATAACCAGCCAGTCTCATAGCAAGTCTTCTATACGCTCTTGATGCTTTGGAGTATGGCTTTACAACCACCAATGGTTCTCTTCTTCTTAAAGCAAGTTTCATTCTTTTGTCTTCAGGTATAACCTCTATAACCTTAGAATCTAAGAAGTGTTCAGCATTTTTAATGCTCATCTCATTGTTTCCACTTACCCTATTCAATACGACACCAGTTATCTTAGTCCCAGATTTCTCAGCCATCTTTATTGTCTTAAGAGCATCAACTATTGCAGGCATCTCTGGATTTGTAACTATTAAAACTTCGTCACCAGCTTCTATTGCCAACCTTGCTTCCTTACCTAAACCAGGGGAAGAGTCTATAATTACAAAGTCTGAGTTGTGACTTGATTTGTCTAATACTCTCCTAAGTGTTTTCCTCATCTTTGCGTTGAGTACATTTACGTTTAGAGACGAGGGAACAACTTTAAACCCTATAGGATGGAGGTATGTGGCTTCACTGAGAGTTGCTTTCCCCTGTAGAACATCATGTAAAGTCTTAGGGACTTCATATATTCCTAAGTGAAGACCTAAGTTTGGTGTAGTAACATTTGCATCTACAATTGTAACATCCTTCCCGAGTAAGTGCAAAGCAGCAGCCAAATTGGCAGAAGTAGTTGTCTTCCCAACACCTCCCTTACCAGAACATATCGTAATGACTTTTGTCATGGTGATTAAATTAAGCTTTGTTTATTTTTAAACTTATTGGAACTTGAAAATTATTTCGAAGAATGGGCAGGGAGGGATTCGAACCCTCGACATCACGGTCTTCAGCCGTGCGTTCTCCCCCTGAACTACCTGCCCTTAAATTCCAATATCATGCGTCCAATTAAATAGTTTTCGTTATCTGGGGGTATAGGAATATTTATATTATTTTAATTTCCCTAGGTTCCATGGGGTGTGCGTGGCATATGATGAGCGAGAGGCATGATATTTTTAGTTACGCAAGAAGTTATGTTTTTAACATTCTTCAACTTGGGAAGGGGGAGAGTGTACTTGTGTTTTATACAGAGGATTTGGAGGACGTAGCGAGTTATTTTAAGGTTACGCGTAATGCTCTTACTTTAAAAGTTAGTAGGAATGGAGAAGAACCTTTAACTCCAGATCATGAATCTATATCCGAGCTTGAACGCTTATTAGAAACAGGTAAACCTGGAGCAGCAGTTACTTTAATTGGGACCTTGCCAAATGATGTTGAAGTTGATTACAGGATAGCAGTTCTTAATATGATTACGTCAACCGGCATTCACGATGGTCATGGTCCAGGATTGGATTACAATGTTCTTGCAGGCCCATTCAAGCAGAACTTTGCTGAGATGAAAAGAATAACAAAGAGTTTTGTGAGTAAGGTAGGTCAGGAAGGAGTTATTGGCTATGAGATAAAATCGAATTCTGGTACAAATATATTTGTACCAAGAGAGGGTGGTTGGTGTAATGAGTATGAGCTGAAGAAAAGAGATGGTAAAGGTGAGATAGCAAACATCCCACCAGGGGAAGTTTATATGGAGAAGGGGGAAGGTGGGAGAATGCAGAGAATAAATGCAGAAGGCAAGATAGTCATGGACTTAACAGCGTCTAACACTTATGAGTACTTCCCAGACAAGGTGGCAAAGATAGAGCTTGAGCTAGAGAAAGGCTTTGTAACTTCAGCTGAAGCTTATAGAGGGAACAGACCTGCACCAGATATAATAAAGAAAGTTGAGTCCATGATTAAAGGAGAGTTTGATAGTGGAAGTGTATTCTTACAAGAGTTAGGTGTTGGGCTTTTGAACTACAGGAACTTAGATAGGGAATTCTATGAGAAAGGAAAGGTTTTGGTCCTGGAAAAGCTTGGTATACACTTTGGTCTAGGCCTGGAGAATACACATTGGGATGGAGTTTTAATACCAGAGAGAACGCAGATGTGCGTTGTCTATGAAGATGGGAAGAAAGAATTAGTTTATGATAAAGGAAAGTTACTTCTCGGTCAAAGCTGATGGTGTTTCTCCACCATGCCATGTCATTCTTGGTTTTATTTGTATAGGGTAAATTCTTTCTTGGTTATCGTCTAAGACTATAGCAGAACCTGGCATCCTTGGTAGCATGTCCAAATACTTCTGTATTGTGAAGGTAAGGTAAGTTTGCATTATAGAGTTAAGAGCATCTATGTCAAGCTTTGCTGTAACTCTGTGTGAAATGATCAAGTCGGATTGTGTTAATACATCTGTATGAAGTTTTCCAGGCTGTTGTGTTGCAAGCACCAAAGATATTCCAGGCTGTCTACCTTCCCTTATTATTTGTATAAGTGGACCTGTGGCAGGTGTAACATCATCCTTTGGTAAGAATTCGTGAGCTTCGTCTATGAATATCCACACTAAAGGAATCTTCTTCTTCCCAAGACCTGTCCAAGTACCTTGTATCTCTGCCATCTCCTCGATCTTTCTGGCAGTCATTCTCTGTTCAAGTATCATCTTCCCAACTAAGCCTATGACCAATGCTCTTAAAGAGAATGCTCCAACCAAATGCAAGTAAACAGAGATGTCAATAACTGCTACTTTACCAGGTTGCATGATCTCAAGAAGGTCCGTACCTTCTTTATCAAATAATCCCCAGTTCTTCACAGCTTCAAACCTGTTCTCTAAACCATACCTCACAATCTTTTCAACCTTCTCATCTTTTGATATGGAATTTATTATGTCATCTATGTCATACTTCTTTCCACTTTCTTTTAGTTTGGCTATAGTTCTTTCTAGAGCAATGGCCATAGCATCTGTTTGCTTGAACCCAAAAAGCATATTCCACTCATAAGCGGAAACACTTGACACAGGTATAGAGAAAGGTTTATCTGCAGGAATCCCACTGCTCTTATACTCCTCAAACTTCCCCTTTGGCACAAACACAACAACGTTGTCAAAACCCTTAGGTTTCATCCCCCACTTCTCAAGCAAAGCTCTGTCTCTGTAGTTTGCATTTTTCATAGTCCAATATATTCCCATTGTATCGAGTATAACAACCGTTAAGTTCTCTTTGACTTCTTTTGGCATGGTGGATATACCCTCTGCTATAACACCCATAGTATAACTCTTACCAGATCCTCTTTTACCAGATATCATTATAAGGTGAGGTTTAGCCACGTCTAAGAAGATCTCATTTGATAGGGAAACAACTTTCCCCATTTGAATGTATTGCTTCCCTATAGAAACAGCACCTTTATCTCCAAATCTTTGGCGGTCCTTTTCAGACCTCCCTATTATAATTTTATGAACCATAGAATAATTTATAACTTCTACATTATTAAACTTTTATATGCGGGGTTGGCGGAGTGGTTAACGCGGCTGGCTCGAGACCAGCTGTGCTTTATGCACGCGCAGGTTCGAATCCTGCACCCCGCGTTCTATGGACACGATAAGACTAAGTACGAGTAAGAAGGAAGAAATAATAGACATAACAGAGGAAGTTAGGTCTAGAGTAAAGGGAATTAAAGAAGGAATATGCTTAGTATACACTCCGCATGCCACAGCTGCTATCATAGTCAATGAGAACTATGACCCAAATGTTGGAAAAGATCTCCTTAATTTGTTGGATAAGCTCATCCCACAAGGGAAATGGTTACATGATAGGATAGATAACAATGGTGCAGCCCACCTCAAGTCAAGTATTCTTGGACCATCTGTTGCGATCCCTATCAAAAATGGGGATCTTGCCTTAGGAACGTGGCAGTCAATTATGTTTTGTGAGTTTGATGGTCCAAGAAAGGACAGAAAAATACATATATTGACCATAGAATAAGGTTTATATTTGTTGACTCTTTATTTTAATTTAACTTGATAGGGTTGAAATTAAGGAAGGAGATGGTCTTACTCTTATTAGTCTTGCTAATCTCAATTAGCTTTGCTGCTGAGATTATAGAGTTTGGAACGCCAAAAGTGTATTCTATTCACATAATGGATGCTAAAGGCCAGGCCCTCCAAGCAGATGTGGAGTTGAGGTCGGTAGCAGGAAGTTTAGTTACGCAATCAAGACTAAGACAAGGTACATATGACCTCTATGTTAAGCCAAAAGACATTCCTGTTAAGGAGATTGTCTTTAAGAAGGTTAACATTAATGGGGACTTAAGTCTTAAGCTCGACACTTTTGACAGTAAGAGATTTGTCCAAACGTATGCTATAGATCCTTCTCTTATTAACTTTGAGACAGCTGAAGTAAAAGTAACAGCAAAAGGAAAGGCATTGTACAAGTGTAAGGATTGGGATTTTGATGCAAAGGAGTGTAGAGGGATATGGGTTAAAATTAAAGACCTCACTCCTGGAGAGGAATATACCTTAACCCTCACGAAAGACGATCCTGGATTTGGGGAGGGAGATGCTAAATCCTTGCCATCGTCTGCTTTGTACAATGGAGCGAACGTAACTACAAATGTTACAACCTCCGACAATGTATACGTTGATGTGAATGGAACACTTTACATAAATTGGACAAATGATCTGCCGCCAACAAACATCCTCTCTTCAAATGTAACTTTTGAGATGTATAACAATCAGTCAGTGGATGTTTATTTGTTCAACAGGAGCACATCATCTTGGGATCTCTTATCCACAATTCAAAGCAACATCACAGAAAGATATGTTAAAGTCTCACTTCCTCTTAAAACAAGCGATGATGCAAATTTAATACAGATAGCTGTCAACTCAACAAATGCTACAATTGACTATACCTTCCTAGAGATGGAGTATGAAAACATAGCACCGGAAGCAAAAGGTGCTATATTCGTTGTTGACTCCTTACCAAGCGATCCAGATTCATGGACGGAATCAAATATAGATTCCTCAGATGATTCTATCTCTTGGAGTACAAAAGATAAGTCCCAAGACGCAATAATTGGTTTTTATTCAGCCCATGCTTCCTCTACTACTAAGGAGTTTTATTATCCAAAGTCCTTTGCAGCAAGTTGGAATCTTACTGACTATGAGCAAGGTACAATAAACTTTTATGCTAAGGCATCCTCAAGCAAGACCTTGGATTTGGACTTGTTCGATTCTGATGGTGACGCTTTGGTGGCAACTTTAAATTTGACACAAGACTGGAAGTTTTTCTCAATAGAATTAGATAAGATGAGATATGACTGTACTATAGGGAATGGGAACTGTGATGGATTTAACTACGGTGATGTCTCAGGAGTATACATTTGGGATGGATCATCTGGATCTACTTTTGATGTTGATGTCTACATAGATGGGCTTCATTTTGATAAGGCTTTATTGTATGGAAGGACTGTAACAGCCAAAACATATTACTACGATTATGATGGAGATCCAGAATCTGGTTCCCAATTAAATTGGTATAATAATTCTAACTACGTATCGAGTGATGAGACATATACGGTAACCTCCATAAAAGGTAACAACCTAACCCTAGAATACATTCCTAGTGATGGTACAGACTATGGACAAGGTTTTAACTACACTAAAACGATAGATAACACACCTCCAATGGCATATGCACCAACAATCTCTCCTTCAGAAGTATACACAGACACAGACATTGCCTGTCAACCGGAAGGTGCAACCGATGTAGATGGAGATGAGGTTTTAACGGCTATAAAATGGTACATAAACAACAGCGAAGTACTTCCAGCTGTTTTGGAGAGTTACGATAGCTTTGGAGATCACTATGGTGTTTGTGCGAAGAATGCAACGGACTTTTATTTAACTTACTGGGTTGTTAAGACAGAAATTATCTTCGACCCACGTACTGGAAAGTCGTCGACGAAGACAACATATAACTCAAAGATTAGAGAATTTTCAAGCGTATCTGGTTCTAAGGATGTTGCTACAATAACTTCTTATGATTACTATCCTAAAGCAATAGCATATGATGGCCATAATATTTGGTTTTATGGATCACAGAATGGCAAGATTTATAGGTTTAATATAACTTCAGGTTCTGTTGATGCTAACTTCTCTGTTGGATTCGGACCCGTGGACATGGCGTGGAATGGAACCTATCTTTATGTGTCAGATAGCTTGAATGTATATAGAGTTAATACAACTAAAGCAATACAATACGGCAATCTTGAAAGTGGAGTAGATGCAGCAGTAGTTCTCCCTGTTAAACACAGCAGTCTGGCGATAAACTCATCTAAGTACATAGTAACAGACAGCGATCTAATCTATGTAATTGATGAGAATTTAAGTGTTAAAGAAGTGTATCCATTTACTGATGTGAAAGAGTCGGGAGGAAATTCATTTGCAGCAAGAGGAATAACATTTAACGAAGGTTTGTGGGCATTGTACTCAAGTAGTTCTGGTGGTTATCTAGACAAGATAAACTTAACACAACTTTATATACTCAATTCAACCTTCACAAAACACTTTGATGTTGTAGCATGTGGTGTGCTTCCCTTCGACGGGGAAGATAAAGGTGAAGTTAATGCTTCTTCAATTAATGTGTTAAACACCCCTCCAAGCATAGATAACTGTTCCATAAATCCTTCACAAGCATACACAGATTCTAACTTAACAGCATCATCCATTGGTTATTACGATAAAGATGGGGATGTAGAATCCAATTCCTTCTGTTCATGGTATGTGAATGACAATTTTATTGAGAACTCAACGCAGTTGAGTTACACAAACTTCAACAAACATGATGTTGTGAAGTGTATATACTATCCAAGCGATGGTTACGATTATGGTTCTCCTAAAGAATGTACTACAACAATCTTAAACTCGGAGCCCACCATTACCTCAACAAGCCCGGCTAACGAGTCCATAGTTAACTCATTAGACTTTAGTATCACAGCTACTGACAAAGACTCAGACTCTTTGACATACTTCTTTTATGTAGATCAAACAGATGGAACAACACTTGTGGGAACGAGTAGCGATGGTACATTCACATACACTGCTTCAGATGGAACATACTTCTGGAGAGTTAACGTCTCGGACGGAGAGGTTAACACCACCTCTCAATTGTACAAAGTAACACTTGACACAGTTAAACCAAGCTCATCCCATATCTCTGTTAATGATACGCATGTAGGATCGTATGCAAAGTTCAGTGCATTATGGAATGAGAATGTAGACCTTGATTATTTTATATTCTCTACAAATAACACAGGAGTGTGGGTTAATGATACAGCCGTAAGCATAAGCGGGACATCAAACTACACAAATGTAACAAAGACCCTTAATTCAACAAGAGGTTTGGAGGTTGATTGGATAATATATGTTTGGGATAAAGCTGGGAACATGAACTCCACAGGCATACAGAAGTTGATAACAACCAATAATCCACCAGAAGCAAGGAATGTTGTGATTAAGCCAACTGACGATGTATACCCTTACACAAACCTTACTGGGGAATATATGTACTATGATCAAGAAGGAGATCCAGAATCTGGATCTTTGTACAGATGGTACAAGAATGGAAAGCTTCTTTCAGGCGAGACGTCAACAACTCTTGAGGCTAACTTCACAGTTGGTGACAATATAACTTTTGAAGTCACACCTTACGATGGATTTGACTATGGGCAACCTGTCAATTACACGGTTACAGTAAAGTCAACATGTGAAGCCCCATCAGAAGGACAGTGGAGGATATACAATGAGTCTTGTTCCCTTACGAATGTTGATGTGGTTGTTGACGGATTGAAAGTGGATAAGGACTCCTCGCTGGAGATTAGAGACTCAAAATATACTTTGATAATCAATGGAAACTTAACTGTGGATGGAAACTTAACGATTAGTAACTCAACGGTTAAGTTTAACTGTACCTCGAGTGGTGCTTGTGGTGTGCTTGTCGAGTCCACAGGAAATCTTATCGTTGATAACGATTCTTACATTACATCTCTGAATAGCAACACTTTCTTCTTCAAGGTTTATGGAAAGCTTCATGCGAACAACTCCACATTCGAGAAGCTTTACCTTGATGCTACCACAATACATGGAGGTATACAACTTTATTCCAATTCAAATGTAGTAAAGAATTCTTTATTCAAGCAAAGTGATGGAGCAATGTATGCTTCTTGGGCAAATAGTACAATCTTTGAAGGGAATACTATACTACAAAGTTATAATGCAACGAAGGGATACAACTTTGAAGCCGTTGGAATCTATGTAGAGAACTCAAAGAATTTGAGCATTAAGGGCAATGCTCTTAGCGGAACTCCTTGGGGAATAGCTTTATACAAAGTACAATCCTCGTACGTTGAAGACAATGTCATCGAAAACACAACCGGAGGAATCTACATTATAGAAACAAAGGATTTAACGGTGAAAAACAATACAATCTCAAAGATACAAGACGCAGCAGTCCAAACAGGGGATACAGACTCTAATGAGCTTTATGGTAATGCATTTACAATGGAGAGCTCCGAGAACATTTCTCTAAGTGGGAATAATGTGAGTGATGGTGATAGAGATTCGGTTAGTGTTTATTCGCTTAGAAATAGTGGGTCGGACATAAGCATATCTGAAGATAGGGCAGATGGTGTACGTTCTATTTTAGTTTTTGGTTATAGCCCTACAATTAGTAATCTCTCAATTAAGAGATGTACATTCACGAATGTTGGTGGGATAGATACAGGCACAGATTCTGTGCTATTAAATTACCTACTTGACTCAAACACTATATCCTTTAGCTCTGGTGGGATAGAAATACTTCATGCAAACTCGTATGGTGTGATAAATAACAATACCTTGTCCACACCTTCTGACTTGGATTATTTAGTTTACATAAGAAAGGGAAACGTAACAAACAATGATCTTCTGGCCAAGAAAGCTGTTCTTATTACAGAAAATATTACTTTAACAAATAATGTTATCCACTCCCAAGCAAGTGGAAGTAGAGGTATAGATTGTTCAAGTGGAGTTGGCACCATTGAAAACAATACAATCTACAATTACCAATATGGTGTGTATTATAGAGGTTGTTCATACAACCTAACTAATAATGAGATCTACAACAATACTTATGGAGTATATCAGCCACCACAGAGTGTGAGATTAAAGGACAACCACATCTATGAGAACACATATGGAATATACACCTCCCAAGGCTTAGATTCTGTAAACAACACATTCTGTAACAATACTATCACAGACTTGTACTCAAATTACAACAATAGTCTAGCAGCGTTCAACACATCAAATTATTTCTGCACAGGAAGCAAATCGGGTTATAGAGCGTACAATATCTTTAACAATTATAGGGTGTATGTTGTAGACCAAAACAATGAACCAGTTGGAGACGCTGTGGTTAGAATTGAGAACTCAACTTCAGATCTTGTATCACAACTAACCACTTATTCATCCGGTTACACACCTTACACCAACATAAAGACGGATATACTCTACAACAATGGACTACTTGTTGCAAGCAATCCACATACTCTTAAAGTAAGTAAGCCATATTACTACTCCAACACAACATCAACTAATATAACCTCAAACTCACAGACAGACACAGTCTCAATAACTTATGCTCCGTGTACCTACTTCGGTGGAGATTGGATTTTAATAGAGTCTTGTACTTTAAACAACGAAGACCTCACAATAAATGGCAACATAGAAGTCCCCGAGAACATAACACTCACTCTTAACAGTACAACTTTGAGAATGAACTCTTCTTACGACGGAGAGCATAACATTACTGTATATGGTAAGCTGATAACTCTTAACAATTCGCACATAACAAATGTAACGAGCAGGTATGATCTCTTTGTTTATGGAAATACAAGCATAGACAATACGACCCTAGATAATTACAGGGTCTTTGAGATATGGTCTATGAATAGCAACGTCACTAATTCCATACTGAAAGGTGGGGACGATGGTTTAAGGACGTACTCTTCGGATCTAAACCTTGAAAACGTAACAGTTACAAGCATAGGAACATCCATTTACGCTCACAACTCACAATTAAACTTAAACAGTCTAACTTTAACCAACAGTAGTGAAGGAATATTCTCATTCAATTCAGCCATTAATGCCACTGACTTGAAGGTTGACAACAACACCAAAGCTATAACCTTATCAAAATCAGACCTTGTGTTCACAGGTGGGAATGTCTCTTACAATGGTAGAGGAATTTATGCTGTAGATTCAAATGTATCTGTGCAATCCACAGCATTCTGTAACAACTCCCAGCAACATGTTTACGCTTTGAACACGACATTTAATACTAGCGCGTTTGGGACGTCAAACAGTTTCTGTTCAGGCGATGCAACAAAAGAGAGAGCGAGGAAAGAGTGGTACTATAGCGTTAAGGTTGTGGATTCCATAGGACAACCTATAGAAGGAGCAAAGGTGGAGTTATACAACTCAACTTCAGATTTGATTTTCACCAAGTATACAAACTCTCAGGGAACCTTTGATAAAGTTAATATAACTCAAGATTATATAAGCAGGGACGGGACTTATTATTCTTCTACACCACACACAGTAACTGCTTCTAAAGAGGCATTCCAAACTAATACTTCAACGACTGACATAAATACCTCAAAGGTGGACACATTAACATTACAAGACACATGTTCTTATCCATCAGATGGAGATTGGATTATAGATACGAACACATCCTGTGTTGGTAGAAACATAGTCATAAATGGAAACGTTACTGTTAACAATGGTGTGAAATTAATCTTGCGTAATTCCACATTATCTATTAATGCTTCTGAGTACATCCCTGCAGTAACAGAGATTAAGATAGATGTTCCAGACTCTTTTACTGTAAGGGACGAAACAAGTAAGGTCAACTTAACATGCGAGAGACCTGTTGATATATGGTGGGAGATTGTTGCTCCAGATGGAACTACTAAGAGATTCTCTGGTGGCGAAGGTATAGCTTACTCTTGGGGTGCTATAGATCTTCTTACATCTCAGAACTTATACTATAACTTAACAAATAAAGTTGTGCAACAAGCAGTGTATTATGATAATACTTTTGGTGGATTGGGTATACTGTCTAACGGAACTTGGACATTAAGATTAACTAATTATAACACACCAAACAACTGTGTTATACATAGTTGGAACATAACTTTAAAAGACGAGAATGGAGTAGATCATGTCTATAACAACACAACAGAAATAAAAGTCAAGCAGCCAAAACTCACTAATGTAATGAGTTATGGAGATTTGGAGCTTGTAGGTTCGAACATAAAGTCAAGTAATGACCATTATTTCATGTTTAAAGTGTATGGGCATATATACTCGGACAATACAAAGTTTGAAGACCTAGCAACTGTGAAGTATGGTGTTAAATACATAGGTGGAGCAGCGTGGCCACTAGTGAACGGTGGAAATCTTGGTTCGTTAGGACCTGGTGGTCTTCAGATATACTCTGACAATAACACAATTAGAAATTCTAACATCTCAAATACGCAAGAAAGAACTTTATGGTTAGAAGGGTCAAGCTTCAACTTGATAGAGAACAATTACTTCTACTCAAGAGGTTATGGTATAGTCTTAGCATCGGCCTACAATGATAACCCTACAGCTAATAATACATTTAGAAACAATGTTATCATTGGAGGAAAGGGGAACGGTGGAAAGGATGCTTTAGACGAAAAGGTTTATGCTTACAACAACACATTCTATAATAACACATTTATTGGGTATTTGAACGATAGGGCAGTCCAGTCTTCTAATAACGCTTTCCTCAGACCTTACCCTAACTACTTCATGAGTAATATATTTAAAAATGGAGTGTACGACCAAATGGGTAAAGCAAGGTTCATAAACAACACATTCTATGGTGTAGGATTTAAGATCCCGCCACTCGGTTACTCTTACACTTCTGAGTGTTACATAATTAATAACACATTTAACAACTCAAGGTTAGACATTGATCCATATAGAGGAGGATCATGGATAAAGATTGTTAATAATACATTTATTAGTCCTTCTACACTTCAAGTTGGGGGAGGCTACAGCTACTTGTCCAACATATTGTTTGCTAATAACACAATTAACAACACCGAGAAAGTCTATTTCTTCAGAACAAGCTCGCTTAATGTGACTAACAATAAAGTAACTAACGCAAGAATGGTGATGACACTTATACGCAATGGACTTATAAGTGAAAATAAAATAATAAACGCCACAAAGCAAGATGGAGCACTAGAGGTTCTTAACTCCCATGCGAACATAACAAATAATACAATACTTAATAGTCCAGCTAATGGGATATATGGCGCGTTGACTTCTTTCTCCTACACATCACACTTAAACATAACAGGAAATAGAATATGTAATAGTAGCGGTTATGGTATCTATCTTAAAGATGTAACATACGACCCAGCCGACTTATCTGCCAGTAATGACTTTGCATGTGAGTACAATCATAAAGGAAGGGTTTCTGTTGCATGGAGCATTAAAGCCCATACAATGGATCAAAATGGAAACGATCTTCCTGGAGCAGAGGTTACAGCAGTAAACAACACAAACGATAAGGTGTTCTCATCGTATACAGAATACCTTGTAGATAACTGTAAAGACCAGTCTGAGTGGACGACTGTCAACATGACAATGGTGAAAGGAACGTCCTATGGTGGTTACTGGATGATGAATGCTACGGGAGATAATGCTTTAGCACACAGATCACTTGATGGAGCGAGCGGTTATGATTACATAATGTATAGTTCTCACTGGCCAGGTTATGGTATTCCTTACTATGTAAACATCACTTACATGACAGGACCAATGGATGTGTACCTCATCAACGACACAAAAGGAACACGTTACCTTAAGATAGATAGGTATAGGACTCTTGATAGGATATACTTCTACCAACCACAAGCGGGAAAGATAATGTATATAGGTTATATATACTTAGTAGGGAATACAACTGGCCAAGGAACTTCTGATTGGAAAGAAGTTGTTGAATACACGGTCAATAACTCTGGTTATAAGGTGGATACAACACCTATAGTCTTTACCGCTCATAGAAAGGGTTACAATGGAAACGTCGTGAGCTTATCTTCCTTCTCAGGACCAACCACAGTGAATATCACACTTTCTGAAAATCCTTGTGCTTACAATGGAGATGGTGACTGGAACATCAATACGACATGTGACATCCATGACATCGACGAGAATATATTTGGTAACTTAAACATTCAAACGGCAGGTAATGCTACATTCTCTAGATCCAAGTTGAGTATTTACTCAGGAAGTGACGGGGTAAATGGCGTAAGTAATGTTGGAATACTACGTATGATAGACTCATGGGTAAAAAACATGGTAAGAGGTTATAGGATAAAGTTTGAGTCGTCTGGAGAGCTTTTGGAGTTGAACAACACAAACATAACACACTCGGCTGGTGTGAAACTCTTAGAGAATGGAAAGGCAATAATTCATGGAGGCAATATAACTGATAGTTCTTCACATGGATTGATGCTCTACAACTCAACAGATAACCTCGTCCAAGGAACATTATTCTCGTCTAGTAATGGTTATGGTATATACGCCTTAAATTCATCCTTGAACAAAGACGTTGCAAACCTAAGCTCGTTTGTATCTAACAGCCTTGGGAGAGTTAAGGTAGATTGGTACCTAAAAGTACGCACAGAGGATGAGACAGGTACTCCTATTGAATCTGCTGATGTGAAGGTTATAGATCAATACAACACTACAACATCTCTTTCAACGGATGCAAATGGTGAAACTCCTACAACTATCTTTACAGAATACATTGTGAATAACAGTGGTGGTATGGAGGAGTACTCCCCATACAAGATAAGCGCAAGCAAAACCAATCACAAGTCTAACTCTACGACTACGGATTTAAATGAGTCCAAAGTTGTATTGTTGATCCTCAATACGGACTATACTTCACCAAGTAAAGCCCCTGTTTTGACGGTTAAGTCTACAAACACATCTGATCCTACAGGGTGGTCTAGTGAGTATGTAAATCTAACTTGGACAGAAGCATTGGACGACAGGGGTATTTATTTCTATGAGGTTGTAAGAAATGAAGGAGCAAATAGTGTCTCCTTAGCAAATGTCTCAAACTCCACATTCAATTACGTAGACACAGCTGTACAATCTGACAAAGAGTACTCTTATTACATAGTTGCATACGACAGAGCTTACAATACTAACACTTCCAATGTTGAGAGTATTAAGGTAGATAAGAATGCACCAAATATTACTGTAACAGATCCAGCTAATGGATCAACCGTATCATCTCCAGTGACCTTTAAGGTTAGTTATAGCGATTACTCTGAAACAAATTGTTACATAGCATTCGATTCGAACACCACATACAACTTGATGTCAAACTCCGGATTAACAAGTGGTGTTGCAACCTACTCTGAAGACTTTACGGAGGGAACACACACTGCACATATAAAATGTGTGGATTACTTAGGTCATGAAAATAGCACAAATGTAACCTTCTATAATATAGTACCACCAGGTGGCGTTTATGATGAAACCCCACCTACAACCTACTGTGATTCAGATGGACTGTACCACAATGAGACTTATACTGTTAACTTAACTTGTAACGACGAAGACTTTTCATACATGCAGTATTGTTACTCAACAGATACATGTGAACCAACCACGTCAACAACTGACAACCCAGTTAGATTAACATTTGAGCCGGAGAATGCAAACTACACCATAAGATTTAGGTCCATAGACACAAATGGTAACGAAGAGAGTATTAAAGAATGTATTGTTAGGATGGTAAGCTGTACACCATTTGAGAGATTCGACCCAGAGAAAGGATGTGTGCCTTTGGAATTACCTGACTGTAGCTCACAGTGTGCAGCTTATGACGACTGGTACTTTAAGGACTTAAGTTGTCATTGTTACAATTATGAGACTCTTTATCCAGATGCAAGAGTGGAACCAACGAATGGAACATCGAATGTGACATTTATGTATTATGTAGCCTCACAGGATAGGACAGTTGTAACAAGAATGTACATCAACGGAGAGTTAGTGGGTGGGATAGAGCCACCACCATTACCTCCATTGCCACCACTTCCAAAGCCAGGTATACATCC
The DNA here is from genome assembly GCA_964591855.1 of Candidatus Woesearchaeota archaeon. Lineage (GTDB taxonomy): Archaea > Nanobdellota > Nanobdellia > CAZCWL01 > CAZQAZ01 > CAZQAZ01. The sequence goes on from CAZQAZ010000001.1 coordinate 21,246, forward strand.
TATAGCAGTGGAGAGCACACAAACCCTTCAAGCTAAAAGCACAACAAATGCATATACGAGTAGAACATTTAGTCCTTCGTTCAATAACTTCACTGTATTCCAGGCTGGAAAGATAATTGATATGGATACAAAAGAAGATGGATTTGGGGAGTCATTTGCTGACGTCTCAGATTGGGACGCAATCAACGGAGAAATCTCAACAGATGGAGACGTGGCTACCTTATCCTGTAATAGTGGGACAGCAACATTTGAGACAGACATACCTAAGTACTATTCTAACATTGAGATCAAAGGAGACTATGTTGACGTAGAACAATCAGATGGGAAGTTAAAGATAGTCCTACAGTGTCCAAAGACTGTCCACTTAGATGCAATAAGATTATACGACTCAATAACCGAGTATGATCCATGGACACAACCTTATGAGTACAGAATCCCTGTGAGGGTTGTATCTTCACCTACCATTAAGCATTACATTAGAGTACCATCTAACTCCATTGTAACAAATGAATATGGCAATCCAACGTCAATAACGTCTGAAGGGTTGTATTATATTTACTTTAACGCATCTTCATTCACTAACTTAGACCTTCCAGACGACTTAGTAGCCATACCTTCTGCAGTTCAGAAAATACAAATTGAAAACTATCCAGTTGTGGACGACATACTCTTCAATGTGGAGAGTGTGAATTACTCTTCAATAATAATAAACTATAATGCTTCGTATGCTACAGGCGACGATAGAGATTTGGTTGTAGAATGTAGCTTTGGAAATGACACTTGTGTAGGATCAAATGGACAATGTGTCATTAGTCCAACACAGTGTGCTGACGAGGTTGTGTGTAGAGCATACGATCCAAAGTACTCTAATATATACTATCCAGGTTCAATTGTCATACCTGTGGATAGAAACAATCCAATCATATGTGGTCTTTGTGGTGGGGAGCTAGTTGGTAGCGTGTGTTGTGGAGATGAGAGTGGAGAATATCCAATATACAAGATCGTACAGAGTGGTACAACTACTACATCTGTTACAACAGATGAAGCATGTTGTGCTTCAAGTACAGCGTGTGTTAACTCACAAGTGTGTTACAGTTCTGGATCTTCAACAGTCTTTGGAAGTAAGGAATACACATGTAATAACAATGTTTGGGTACCTGGAGCTCAACCTTCAAGTGGAGGTGGAGGAGGACCTGGAGGTGTGACTAGACCAACAGTTGGAGACATAAGACTTGTGTCAACAGAAGCTGTTGAGCCTAAGGCAAAACCAAAGCAAAATGTTACATTCGTATCTAAGTTATGTAATTATGGTAAAGGAGACATTCCTGGAGGGTTGAGTGTTGAAGTGTACGAGAGGGTAGGAGGCATAAAATCAAGAGGTAAAGTCAACTCTACTATACCAAAAGGTTACTGTGGTGACGTGGTATGGACTTCCATAGCACCAGAGGAAGGATATATATACACACCAATTCCAGAAGTTAAAATTAGCATAAATCAAAGGAGTTATACTGTACCTCCCGCGTATCCAATTTTACAACCAGAGCCTGAGAATGATATTGTTGGATTCAATGAGAAGGTTTATGCGAACATATCAGGAGTTGTATTCGTAAACAACACATATGTGAAAGCAAACCTTACCGATGCTGTATTGAAGGTTTACTCACCAGAAGGGAAGTTAGTGTACTCCAAACCAATAGGCTACTTGCCAGATAAAGGCATTGTTGTTGGCATAAACCCAACTGAGATAAATGCAATAGGAGATAGATACTTAATCGTAGTTGAGGCATCTGCTGGATCGTATGTGGGCAGTGGTGGTTCATCCTTCTTGCAAGGAGGATTCATAGTACCACAGGCTGGACAAGCACTTGATGACTACCTTAAAGAGCTAAACAAATAAATACCAATGGTTCTTAACTTTCATATGGATGAGCCTCTTAATTTTGATGACGTGTACAATGAATGGGTTCAAATAGACAGACAAGTTTCAGACCCTATTGTAATTAACTTTGGAAAGTTTACTTTGATTTTCATTTTGATTAATGTGCTGGTTTATGTCTTAAGTGCATTTTTTCCTTTAGTTCAGCTATTTGCTATGAATAGAGTTTATATGTTCCAGCTTTGGAGGTGGATCACATCACTTTTCTTCCACTTTAGCATAACACATCTTCTATTCAATATGATTTCTTTGTTTATATTTGGGAACATAATAGAAAGGAGGTTGGGGTCAAGAAACTTTTTGCTCCTTTACTTTCTTTCTGGAATATTTGGTAATGTAGGATTTTTATTGTTTTCAGGTCCATACACTTTTGGAGCTGGAGCATCTGGTTCTATATTTGGTTTGATAGGTGCAGCAACCATCCTTTATCCAAACCTTGTACTTTACATAAACTTCATACCTCTTCCATTGAAGGTTGCAGGACCCCTTATGGCCTTAGGCGAGTTTATACTCCTACTTGGTGCAAGGGATGGGATAGCACATTCCGCACACGTCTTTGGATTTGTTGTTGGGATAGTGCTAGCATTTTACTTAAGGAGGAGAGAGCTTGGATACAGTAGATCTAGTTCTTAATGAGCTGAAGAGATCAAAGAAGTATAAGAGCTTACATGAGGATCTCTTAATCCCAATAATCCTTAAACATTTGCCTGAGACACAAGATACTAGAACTAAGGAATTCAAGGACAAGATTAAAAGCATTAAGAGAGAGCTTCACAAAGCATATGCAGCTTACATCCAAAACAAGAGAAGAATAGAGACCTTACTTAAGAAAGGTGCAAGTGAAGAGGAGATAATGGCTCTTCACTCTTCCACTAAGGAAAGACTTCCTTACTACAAGGAATTTTACTCATCGATTTTTAAGATCACAGGGAAGCCAAAGAGAGTTGCGGACATAGGGTGTGGCTTAAATCCCCTTTCCTACAAGTATTTTGGATGTAAACCCTTCTACTTTGCAATGGATGTAGACCCTTTCGTTATCAATGCGGTTAACACTTACTTCAATATGAAAGGCATAGATGGAAGAGCTGTGCTTGGTTCAGCACTTGAACTTAAATACGATTTCAAAGATTATGACGTTGTTCTGATGTTGAAGTTACTCCCATTACTTGAATCCCAAAGGAAAGGAATCACAGAGCAGCTTTTGTCCCAAATAAAATCAAGGTACATTGTATTCTCCCTCCCAACGAGGTCTCTTTCGTCTAGAAAGCCACTTGACACTTCCTTTTTCAAGGAAAAGATACCTTACAAAAAGCTTATTAAGTTTCCTAACGAAGAGGTTTTAGTATACGAAAGCCCCGTCGTCTAGTGGTCAAGGATGCGAGGTTCTGGCCCTCGTGACCCCGGTTCGAATCCGGGCGGGGCTATGATACAATTTTTAAATACAGAGCTCTTTATTCTTTTGATGGCTAAGAGGTTGATAGATAGAATAAAGGAAATGAGTCCTGGAGAGAGAGGAAGATTTCTATTGGGTTTACCAAGAAGGAGGAGAGAAGAGGTGCTGAACTCTTTGAAAAATGAAGAGATTCTACAAGCTTTACACTACCTTGATCCAGATGAAGTGGCAGATGTCTTACGGAGTGTAAGTAGCTTGAGAAGGAGATATCTCTTGTCAAAACTAGGTAAGGAGATGAAAGGAAAAGTAGAGTATCTACTAAGTTTCGATCCAAGAACGGCAGCAGGTCTTATGAGCCTTAATTATATAATAGTCAGTGATGATGCAACTTTAGGAGACGTGGCTAAAGATTTAAGAGTACACGAAAAGAGAACAGGCAAGACACCAGAAGTCTTAGTTGTGGATAAGAAAGGAAAGTTTCTTGGGGGGCTTCCAAGTTATGCCTTAGCTTTACACAAAGGCAATGAGAAAGTGATTAAGCACGTTAAGAAACTACCTACTTTAAGATACGATGTTAAAGAAAGCGATGTTATTAAAGCCTTCAAGAAGCACAAGCATGGAAAGCTTGTTGTTCTTGACGACGATGGAAGTGTAATGGGAGTAATATACTCCGATGACATCCTTAGGATCATCAGTAAGGCTATGTCTAAGAGTATTTATAACTTTGCAGGTGTGAGCGAAGAAGAAGATGCTCTAGACCCTTTTACAACCAAAATAAGATACAGGTACAAGTGGCTTATAATAAACCTTCTTACAGCTTTCTTAGCAGCTTCTGTTGTAGCAGCTTTTAGAAACACAATATCTTCTCTTGTTTTGTTGGCAGTTTACATGCCAATAGTTGCAGGCGAAGGTGGAAACGCTGCCACTCAAACCTTGGCTGTTATGGTTAGAGGTCTTGCTTTAGGAGAGATAAAACCAAATACAGCTAAAAGAGTGATACTTCACGAAGCCTTAGCAGGTGTGATAAATGGTATCATAACTGGTTCTATTGTGGCTGCGGTTGCACTTTTAGTCAATAGAAGCCCAATTATAGGTTTGGCCGTTGGACTAGCTATGATCATAAATCTTTTTATAGCAGGAGTATTTGGAGCCATAATTCCTTTGATAATGAAGAAACTTGGCAAAGACCCAGCCACATCTGCTACAATATTTATAACCACCGCTACAGATGTGTTTGGCTTCCTGTCTTTCTTAGGTATAGCAACACTCCTCCTTCGTCTATGAGTAGTTTATTTTATATAGGTTAAGGTCTTTAGTAAGAGTATGGATACGGTAAAGAAGATTCTCAACGACATTAAAACCCTAAAGATACAAGGAGCAACAAATGTTGCCAAGGCATCACTCGAAGTACTAAACCTGGTCTCTAAGAAGTCCAAAGCAAAAACTTTCGATTCTTATTTCAAGGAATTAGAGTCAGTGAGAGATAAAATACTAAAGACAAGGCCAACAGAACCCATGGCATACAACATAATAGGACTAATAATCAAAGACCTAAAAGAGTACCCCAACCTCGAGAAGGCTAAGAAAGACTTGCCAAGGCTAATAAAGTATTACGTCAACAGAATTAAAGAATCAAAGGAAGAAATAGGAAGAATTGGTTCAGGTTTAATAAGAAATGGCTACACCATTTTAACCCACTGTCATTCCTCTACTGTTATGAGTATATTTAAGTCAGCAAAGGATAGTGGAAAGAAGTTTAAAGTGATCTGCACAGAGACAAGGCCTTTATACCAAGGTAGAATAACTGCGAAAGAGCTCCTAAAATATAAGATAGATACAACAATGATTGTGGATTCAGCTGTTTCCAATGTTATGAAGGATGTTGACGTGGCCTTCATAGGCTCGGACTTGATTACAGCCACAGGAGACATTGTTAACAAAGTAGGAAGTATGAATGTGGCTTTGGCATGTAAGAGGACAGATACACCTTTGTATGTGGCCGCATCTATCTTAAAACTTGATACATCAACCCTCTTTGGGAGGACACCCGTGATAGAGCAAAGAGACCCAAGAGAAGTGTGGCCAAACCCTCCAAGAGGTTTAAAGATCCTAAACCCTGCCTTTGAGATAGTCCCTAGTGACTTAATAAAAGCAATAATAACAGAAAAGGGAATAATAAGACCTGACTCTGTTTACGACGCATTTAGAACCCCATAGCAAACTTAATAAGTTTTAAAAGGGCTTTATTAACTATAATGGAGATACTGAAAGCAGCAATTTATATAGTCCTAGCTACGATTTTCATAATAGTTATACCAGTCTATCTCATCACGGGTTATGCAACATGGGCTAAGGACTTTGTCTCTTACACAGAGGATTTAAACCTTTACTTCGATCACAATGCAACATTTGAATGGAGTCCATCGTACATTAAGAGTGATATGGGCTTGTATGCCATATATCTCTCCGCTGAGGTGTACGGAGATGGAAACGCAACAGTTTACCTTGAAACAGATGGAGAACCAAAAGTCTTTGAATTCCCAAAAGAAGGAAGTTATTTAACAGGGAGATCTATCACGATACAAGGCAGATCTAGAGGAACAATATCTATAGAACCTAAAAAACCTATTGTAAAAGAGCCTACCAAAGCCTCTCTATCAAAAGTTGTTCTCACAGATGAATGTCTAGACACTTGCGACCTTTCAAAGTATAACATTTCGTACCCTCTCAAGTTTAAAGTCGTCTTGAACAACGCCACGGTAAGATTAACGAGTATAAAGTATGTGTGGTATAGGAAGTTAGATAAAGTTGAGTTTACACTTCCAGTTGTTGGCAGTGACGGAACCTTCTATCCTTCAGAGGTTCTTATTAGGGATCCAGAGGGAAATGTTGTTTTCCAAACTGAAAATAAGAAGACTTTATTTGGCAGTACGCCTTTTGTGGTAAAACCTGGTGATTACAATATAGAGTTAGCATTTGAGGGTACACCTCTAACCAAACTTGAGTTCAAGAATGTTAGTATTAGCGTAGCTTCCAATCCAAAAGTTAAGTTTGAGGATTACTCAACATCAGATTACGTAGCCTTCGCCGTTGACCCTAATTTAGACTTTGAGGATGGCAAAGTACAGTTTGTATCCAATGGAGGAGAGATATACAAATGTAAGGATTGGGATTGGAGTAACAAGACATGTAACTCTGCATGGGTTTTCCTTCTTAATACAACAAAAGGAGAGGTTGTAACTTTAGACATTAACGAATCTGATCCCGCTTTCGTGGAGCTTGTGAATGTATCAGGTGTTTCAACTCTTGCTGGGAATAAGGGTTTTGTTCCACCAATACTTATTGATGGTAAGGTGATAGCAAGAGATAGATCTGGAAGGGAGATAGAGAAATACTCTGCAATTTACAAGTCAGGTAAGTTAGTAAAGTATAACAATGAGACATACAAGAAGATCTCTAAAGGCCTTTACAATGTAACATTGCTTATTAATAAGACACACGTGAAGAAAGTAGATGTAGAGAACGCTTTACTTGATAGAGATACACACGAAATTGTGGTGGATGAGCTTGAGCCGGATCCCAATTCTTCGTATAAGCTTGTGTACCACATTAACGCATCCTCTCTACAGTTCAAAGCATTAAATGTTAATGTGGTTGCAAAAGGGAATATTGTGTATGAATGTAAAGACTGGGATTTCTCGGGGGGGAAATGTAATGGAGACTTAGATCCTGTAAGAGTTGTAAGTCCTGGGAAAGCATACACTCTTTCCCTCAATGATGAAGAAGTAGTTCTAGTAGAGAAAGCAGAGCCAATAAACTGTGTAGCTGAGGATCTAAGGCAGAAAGACGAGTTCATTGATGCATGCGATTCTCCTGATGGGACAAGTTTGGCAAAAGATGATGGTGTAATTGAGAGGCACTTCTATGGTAAATCAACATCGAAGAAGTATGGTGGTGTTTTAATTAACCTTTCATCTTCTAATTTAACAAACTGTACAAACATTGAGAAGGTTGAGTTGTGTTATGAATGGTGGAGAGGTCCCGTTAAGCCTAAGGATTGTGAGATAAGTGTAGACACAGGCGATGGAAATTGGAATAAAGTTGTGACTTCTTGTCCGAACAAAGCTGCAAATCCAGGAATTAGTTGTGTGGACATAACAAACTTGAAGTCATGGGCTTGTAGCGACTTCACAAGCGGCAAAATTAGGATAAAATCCCAACTTGGTGGTGCAGTGGGAAACAACGGAAATTCATATGCTGTATGGGACGCTCTTTACATAAATGTGTCTTATTCTACAAGTAGTACCTTCGTTAAGTTGATTGATCCCCCTAATGGTACAGAGGACTCAAATGGTCAAGTAAACTTTGTCTACGATCTTTCAGACTATAGTAAGTTCGACCAGTGTTCTTTAATACTAGACAATAAAGTTGTAGCGACAGATTATGGGTTTTCCAGAAATAGGAACAGATTCCATGTGGTAGATTTGGACGAGGGCATACATAGCTGGAAAATTTCGTGCCTCTCTTCAAATGAATATTACAATACAACAGAAAGAATAATTTATGTAACTAGAGGAGGAGCTGGGGGGAGTGTAGAAATTCCTATTGTTATGAAAAATTCTAGGGAGGATGCAATACCATCTAAATTTATTTTCAAAGATTCAAGTAACGGTGAAGTTGAGCTCGAAACTAATTATGGGGGATTGATCTCAGCTAACCTTAGTAAAGGTAAGTATGATATAGATATAATACCCAAAAATGGACGAATAAAAAAGATAGAAATTAAAGGTGCGATGATCGACAAGGACACAGCTGCTCTAATGTTTTTTGAGGACAACATAACAACCAATGGACCTGTGAATAGATTTGCAATAAATCCACTAATAGACTTTACAAGTGCAAACATAACAGTTACTGCAAGAGGGACAAGGTTGCTTAAGTGTAAAGATTGGAATTGGACATCACAGACATGTGATGGAAGGTGGACTTTTATTAAGGACATAACTCCAGGTACGAATTACACAATCACACTTACCCCAGAGGATCCAGGTTATGCAGAGTCTGGTGCTATAATGTGTTATACTTCTCCTTGTGTGGCTGGCTCTGACCTACTTATGTCAAGAGACAACCTTGATACTCCAGAGCCAAACTTCCCAAACACAATTGATACTTGTACGGATGGAACGTCAGGTTCTTATAAATCGGACGAGTCTATAGAGAACATCACCGTCACAGACTTAAACTCAACCTACTTTAGGGTAGGAGACACAGTGAAGGTTGAGATTTGGGCGTACTGTTATGGTTCTGGATCAAGTGACAACATCAACTTTGTATACGCAAATAACACCTCAGAACCTGTTTGGAAGGTAGTTGATTATGTTGACCCATGTCCTGGCGGTGGCTTCCAGAAAGTGTCTACTACATTCCAGTTGGAGAACGTAACGGGAAATCATTCTGTTAGGGGTATAATCCAATACTCTGGTGATGTGACAAGTACATGTGGTACAGGTGATTACGACGACAACGATGATGTCTCGTTTAAGGTTTATTCTAGTTCTACAGAGAGAATAGTTGTTCCTGACAAAAACTTGTATGTGGATTGTAGAGGTAATGATAATATTGAAATACTTGGCTTAAATTGGAATTCGAACATAAATGTCACGTTAAATGTCACATACTTGGAGACAGGAGAAAATGTGTTGTACGAGAATGTGACTACCAACTCAAGTGGTGAGTTCTTAAGGGTGCTTCCAATAGCTTGGATTTTAGGTAACGGGAAGTATAAAATATTTGCCTTTGAATGGAACAACACCTCACTTAATGCCTCAAGTTCATTTGATGTGGACATCCCAAGGTGTGTAGTGGTAAGGCCTGTTGACAATCAGGAGATATATGAAGGATTTAAGGTGGTGTATTGGTCGGACTACGATAATGATACATTACATACCTTACGGTTAGATGATGGTTCACCGGAAGGTTATGTGGGGGGATCAACTTCAAACGTTCTTATAAGAGCTAACGAGTACAACATAAAACATTCTGATTACTGGGATGAGAATGTTACAGTTTGTGGTTACATGGGCTATGAGTACAATGAAAATGGTGATACTAACCCACTTGTTAATGTTACAGTTGATACAACAGTTACACCTTATCAAATAGAGCTGACAAATTCTATATCATCCCCTCAATGGCATTGTATTAATGTATCGAAGTCGTACTTCTCAGATGGCTATCATAAGATAGGATTTAAATGTGAGAACTGTCAAAGTGGTGCGTCTACGAATCAGGAAGTATCTTGGTCCATAATGGCAGACTCTAAGCAGAGGGAATCTTACTACTGGAATGGTACAGATTGGATTCATTACAAATATACATATTACATTAGAGTTAACTACACGGAACTTGGAGATGACACCTCAATACAAGCCCACCTTCCAAATGGAACTGTAGATACGATAGATACAATCTTGAAGACGGAGAAGGTAGATCGTGCAGTAACAACGTACAATAACACACTTCTTGGGAACTACACATTCTGTGTATACTGGAAAGGTTGTACCTCAAATAGAACGGTAGAATCTGTGGACACTAGCCCTCCAAACATAACAGTGGAATCCCCACTTAACCAAACATACTTACAAGATGTTTGGTTTAATGTAACAGCTGTGGACAATTATAAGGTGGGGTCTTGTAAATTCTCATTAGATGGACAAAGCAATACAACTATGAGCAACGACTCATATACTCACTTCTACTATCATAATAGCAGTATGACTATCGGACAACACAATGTAGTATTCTACTGCAATGACTCAGAAGGTAACCTTAATCAAACGGATACAATTTATTTCACAGTTGTTGGAAATGCTGCACTTTATGCTGTTAAGTATAATATATCGGACTTTCAGTTTGCTTCAGACACATACGTTGATAGTGTATTAATTTACTTCAATACATCAGCCTCGAGCACCAACTTTGCACTACTTTCAACGATGAATGTTAGGAAGGTGGATGGAACTCTACCCAACGACGTCTACTGTTTAGTTAGAGTTGATGGGAAGAACATAAGAGAGGAGAAAGTGAGAACTGTCAATACGACAGACGATGAAGGATCTACAGGGTTAGCACCAGTTAAGTTTTCAGTTGGGCCTGGAGAGCACAACTTAACAGTATCATTCAAGAGAAGTGGAGATGGGACAGTGAATGTGAGCGACTTTGATCTTGTTTTACTTAAAGCAAGATCGAACCTTGACAATGAAGTTAGGCTCCAGATTACAAATGAGTCTTACACGCATTCTTCAAGCAGTTTTGAGCCAGCATTTAACTGGACTGTTGTAAGAGATAATCAAGCAAGCACATATATCTTCCTTAAGCAAACTACAACTTCAACTGCAGCTTCAGATGTAAGCTACTACATAGAAAATCTAAACACAAGTTTGAAGTCACCTTACTGGTCTGGTAGGATAGAGTCGGCTTCAGATGTAAGCTCTCTTTTTGGTACACACATAGATTCAGAGTACGGTAATAGTACTTTCACAATCCAATCAAAGACTCAGACAGGCCAAGCAACAGTAAATGTCTCTATCTTGGATTTGGACCTTAAAGATAGTGGGGGAAATGTAATAGATCACTTCAACGTGACCAACTCGTCCTCTACGCTCACACAAAACTTGGTTCTATCGCAAGGCTTACATAAGGTAGCAAGTGCTACCATAACTCCAAAGAGTGGGGATAGTTATGTAGTATCTGCAGTTTTATCCTTGAACTCAACGAGCTCAGGCACGTACACAGTGATAATTAATTCTACAGACATAGGGGAAGATAATTGTAGCTCAAAAAAGGAAATCTATATCCCAGATGGCTCAGCTCGTATGGTTGGTATAGTAACAGAGTGTACAGGTATGAGTATTGGAAATAGTTATACAATTGACTTATGGGTGAAAGTTCCACAGGGTTCAACATTGAGTGTACTTGACGAGAATCTTGTAGGTCTAGAGGCAAAGGTGTTTGATACCCAAACAGGAAATCTTCCTCCAGCACCAAATGATATAACGAATCCAACAGATGGAGCCCTCTTAAAAGGAAGTGTTAACATAACTTGGGACGAGTTCGTAGACCCAAACGGAGACAGTGTTACTTACAATATCTCCTTATTTAATCCAGATGGAACATTCAACAGCACTATTAATGGCAGTACAACCTTTACTTACCAGCTTTGGGACACAACTGGAAGTTACGATGGGAACTACACATTGGTTGTTGAAGCATGTGATCCAAGCAGTGCTTGTTCTAATAGCAGTGTTAACATTAGGGTGGACAACACTCCACCACAATGGTCAAATGTTGGTGAGAACGCAACCTCAGTAGATCAAGGAGAAAGTGTGAAACTATATGCTTACTGGGCAGACAACACCAATTTATCATTTGCTATCCTTTCTACGAATGAGTCGGGAGTTTGGGAGAATAAGACTGAGTACGGTAGTCCACTTGCATTCTCAAGTAAGGAAGGGTGGTCTAACTTCACATGGTCAAATAACTCTGTGACTGGGACAGTTGCCTGGAAGATATGGGCAAACGACACAGCTGGAAATTGGAACGTTACTGACACACAATACTTCGACATCGTTGCCAATAATCTACCAACTATCTTAAACGTTACAAGTCCTGGCTCTGTTGACCCTGTTGAAGGAGGAGTGAAGTTAGTAGAGATAAGGTTCAACGCGTATGACTATGATGGGAACTCTGACCTTAACGATACGACTGCTAAAGCAATCATAGATCTACTAGGTACAACCTACCAGAACAATAGTTGTGTATCCTCAGTTGTCAACGCCACTGTTAAAGAGTACACATGTACTTTCACACTACATTACTACGACAATTATGGAGATTGGTCCATAAATGTCTCAGTAAGAGACAATTCAAATGCATTAGCCTACAACGACTCAGAGACATTTTACTACTCCAAACTTGCAGCCGCTACTCTTATAAATTCAACGGTAAACTTTGGAAGCGTCAGTTTAGGTTCTTCGAATGCTACGAACATCAACAACCCTATGATTGTGAATAACACAGGAAATATGGAGTTGAATATAAACATAACAGGAGCAGACCTTGTTGGTGTAACAGATCCATCCTATGTGATTGGTGTAGGTAATGTCACTTTCAATGACGATGACAATTCCACAGGGGATGGCTCTGGGAACCCATTAAAGCATTTATCTACAGATCCCATCAATTATAACCCAAACGCAACACTTTTAAAGAAGAAGAGCTTTATGTATTTATACTGGTGGATAAATATTCCACAAGGCTTGATGGCCCAAGCATACAATGCAACTTGGACCATACTCGTATACGGGTAGGTAAAGATGGAGTGGACAAAATACTTGTCATTAGTTTTTGTATCGTTGTTTATAGTAGGGACAGTATTAGCAGCAGATGTCACATCCGAAAGTGAACAAGTAAATGCAACACTTATCCTTACAAACTCTCCACCAACAATAGATTCTGTTACTCCAGGTTCTACGACATACGATCCTGTAGAGGCAGGTACAACACTAGTAACCATCTACTTTGTTGCTTCGGATTCAAATGGCGTTAGTGACATAGATGACTCAACAGCACAAGCAGTCATAACAAATGGAGCTACAACCTATACTAACACATCTTGCGTTGGAACAGACTTAGATGCAGACTCTGTTAACTACACATGTACTTTCACACTACATTACTACGACAATTATGGAGATTGGTCCATAAATGTCTCAGTAAGAGACAATTCAAATGCATTAGCCTACAACGACTCAGAGACATTTTACTACTCCAAACTTGCAGCTCTTGAGTTAATAAACACACCAATAGACTTTGGTAGCTTAACTTTAGGAACCAACGATAATCCAAACCAGAATAACCCATTAAAGATTAACAACACAGGTAACCTTGCACTTAACATAAACATAACAGGAGCAGACCTTGTTGGTGTAACAAACCCAGCATACAAGATAGGTGTGGGTAATGTAACAGTAGATGACGATGCAACATTAAATGAGGGAACAGAAACGGGTAACAACGAATTAACTTTAAGCACATCTGCACAGACCTACAATCCAAATGGATCACCTGTAGCTAAACAAAGTACAGCAGACTTGTACTTCTGGATAGACTTACCATCAGTAGGATTGATAGCACAACAGTACAATGCAACTTGGACCATAACAGGATTCGAGTGAGTAGCTTATGAGACTTAAATCCTTACTTTTACTTTACTTAGTTTTATCTTTAGCTGTAAGTTTTAGTTTCGCATGGGGTATAACTTCTGATAAGCCTTACATTACTATGAATCCTGGGGAGACTAGAGAGTTTAGCATAAGGCTTCAAAATGCTGGGAATGAGGATAAGTATATAACCTATACTGTACTTGATGAGTATGGTGTTGTCAAGGGAGCTGATGTGAAACCTCCAATATTTCTCCCAGCTAACACAACCACACACCCCATAGAGATAAAATTTACTCTCCACTTACCAAGGAATGCTAGTCTTCCTTACTACAATGTCACTTTCTTATTTTCGGAGAAGGCACAAAATGGACAGGGGGTAAGTCTTGGGATACAACTTACAAGGAAGGTAGTTATAAGAAATTCATTCGTTGAAGAGCCTATCATCAAAGATTACTCTAAGCTAATCTTTGCTGGAGAGTTAGTCTTGTTAAGTGTTGTGATAGTGTGTGTAGGGATTTATGTTAGGAAGATCGTCGAAAGGAAGACAGAGGAGGCTAAGAAAAGAAAAAAGAAGCTTGAACACCTAAAGAAAAGTGTAGTTAAGCTTGTGTTTCTTATGCTTTTGTTATCCTTCGCAGCAAGCCTTACACTTGCAGACGAGACAGAAGCTACACTTAACCTAACAGAGAACAACGCCACTCTTACCATAAATTCCCCTATAGAAATTAATGTTCAAGAGGACGCTGATTTCATAGCCAAGTACTATGTTGGAAACATGTCAATTCCTGATGCAACGTGCACTCTTAGAATTGGAAACGACGTTTACTCTATGGATTATGTTTCTTCAAGGCAGCACTACGAGAGAATGGTTAGGTTTTATGTTCCAGGAGAGTACACTTTTAATGTCTCATGCAAGGCGCCAGGTTATGAATATAAGTCAGAGCTTGGAACTGTTTATGTAAGAGCAGCGTCTAAGTCCACCAGCAAGGGCTTTTTATTCCAGAGAGAAAACTTACCAAACTTTGTGAAGGGAAACTTCTCAGATGTGCAAGTTTTCATTTACTTGAAGAAAGGTGTCAGCAATCCCAATATAACTTTTGAGAGGTGTGAGAATCAAACTTTAGAAGGTTACTTACTTTATACTTGCTTTTACATTGATGTGAACTTCGACAAAGAGCTCATAAACAAAACAGTAATTATGTTCAACATCTCACATAGGTGGATACAAGACAATGATATTAATGTCTCAACAATAACTTTCATTAAAGATGGTGAGAGGATTGATGTTGAGCTAGTGGAGGAAAATGGATTTGGTTTAGTTTACAAGTATGAATCTGACTCACTTTCTTTGTTTTCCGTATTCGCTAAGAAAAATATTTATCCGACTATAGATTACTGGACCATGCTAAAGATTGTTATGGACTACTACGATGGGAAAGTTCCATTCTCGAAAGTTGAGGACGCATTGAAAACTTACTATGGTAACTTCAGTGGTAAAGGTGTGGCATCAACGTATCCATTTAAGGAACCTTTGAATCAAGACATAGCTATACTGCTCTTAGTATTTATACTGTTCACTTTATTGAGCTTTAGGGGTGTGAAGAGATGAGAAGAACATTGTTGATCCTAGTTTTAACATTGATTTTGCCTACAGTCATTGCTGGCAATGTCTCTTTAGAGAGGGATTATAATAGTCAAATAACCACATCTAACACTTTAGTAATCAAGCTCAACATCAGCACAACGTCTCAAGCAGATGTTGCTGAGTTTATACCATTACAGTTTAAGTTACTCAACTGGACAGCAAGCTGCCCTGTGCAGTTCGATAAAAAGATGGTGGGTGATAGACTAGTTTTGCATTTCAAGACGAATTCAAGTTGCACAATAAGCTACACTCTTCTCCCAACCTCTAGTGGAGAATATGAATTCACCTCCATATTAACTTCTTTGGACAGCGTTAAAAAGGAAACATTTCCTGTTAAGGTTCTTCAAACCTACAACTTTGACTTTGTGTACATACTTGTATTCTTGCTTCTATTGGGATTACTAATTAAGGTGACGTCCAAATGAAAAAGATGATTCCATTGCTTGCAGTTCTCATCCTCTCCACAAGTTTAGTTTATGGTATAAACATTAAAAGTGAGAGCGCTTCTTTCTTAGGTCAGGCTATAGACTTCTCCATAGAAGCCAAACCAAGCGAATTAAACACATTTGTTTTAGTTCTTCCAGATGATGCGAATCTTGTAGATTGGAACTTCAACAAAGTAAAGTATGATTACTCATACGAAGCTAGAGGAGGGCAGATTATTCATACGTGGGATAATCTGTCTTATAGCAAATACTTAAGCTTCAACGCAAAGATCTCTTTTAATAAACCTGGTGAAAGGGAGTTTTTAATCTTCTATAAAGGTGCAAATGAGAGCATGGTAAGAAAAAAAGTCTATGTCTCAGATAAAAGTCTTTGTGGTAATGGACTTTGTGACAAGAATGAGGAATACACCTGTCCACAAGATTGCAAGAAGTTCGAGTTGCCAACCATTCCGAAGTGGGTATGGATTGTTCTCATAGTTGTTTTGATCTTAGTCTTGGTCTTAGCATATGTGAAGCTAAGATTTTGGTACTAAACTAACAATATCCACTCTCCCCTCTTCATATAATAACATCTTGTCTTCAAATGCAGGTTTCCCTTTCAAAGTTAAAATTACTTCATTAGCACATAAGGCTCCAATTATACCACAGACAGAAGGTTCAACATGTCTGTGGCATTCCACGAACACATCTTTGTTCTTGATTACAGAATAAAAGTCTGACTTGTACACGTGTGCAAATCTTCCTTGGTTTCTTATAGCTGCTGTATGAAATAGCCTCTTTCCCTTTAAGTGACATAACCTAGCCAAGAGCTTTCGAGTTTCCATATTATCTGAACAATCTATAATTATATCTTCCTCATCAATATAAGACTCAAATCCAACATCAAACCTTTCCTTTACGCCTTTAAACTTGCAAAAGCTTGAGAGTTTCTCTTCAGCAACTTCAACCTTATACTTACCCACATCTTTCGGCCCATAGAGTATTTGTCTATTAAGATCGCTTTCATTAACCTCATCGAAGTCAAAGGCTGTGATGTTAACCCCTCTTCTGGCTAGAAACATAGCCACAGAACTTCCAGTCCCGCCAAGTCCTATTATGAGCACCATACTTAATTACTACCATCCACACATTAAATACTTTAATAACCTTTTTAAACGAAGAGATTTTTGTTATAGTGGTGAGAACATGGTAAATGTAGTTGGAAATCAGATAACAAAGTTAGAAGCTTCTAAGAAGGAAGTTAAAGAGAGAGTAACGGAACTTAACTTCAACATCAAAACCAAAGTGGATAAAGTAGAAGTTAAGAGAAAGCTCGAGAACGACGTTAGCTTAGTCTCAGCAAAATATAGCTTAGTTATAGATTACGTATTTAAAAAGAAAAGCATAGCAAACATAACCTTCGAAGGCGAGATGCTTTTTGCCTACTCTCAAGATGCTGCTGAGAAATTAGTTAAAGAGTGGAAGAAGTCAAAGAAGCTTGAGAGGGGAATGGCAGCAGCTGTAAATAAAATTGGATTTGAGCAGTGTTTAGTTGAGGCCATAAACGTTGCTAGAATGTTAAAGTTGCCAAATCCTATACCCATTGGTAATCTTTTTAGGAAACAATAATCTTAATAAATAGTTATTCCCTTATTTTTCTTATGTACAGAAAAACAAAGAAATTAGTCCTTAGTGCTGTTTTGTTACTTTTACTTGCAGCCGTTGCTTATAATTCCTTACATCTTACAGGTTTATTCTTAGCTACAAGTGATTGGCAAAAGTATTGGGAGAACAGAGAGGTTCTTGAGATAGATAACTCTAAGGAGTACATCACACACTTTATCAAGTTTGGGATGTACAAGCCGAAGGTGTGTAGTGAGGGGATATGGGTAACGGATGGTTTCAATGACATAGACTTCCAAACCTTCAATGAAACTTACTCCAATGGGTACTGTGTAAGTACGAATATAAAGTTTAGGAATCCGATTTACACCGAAAGGAAGATAAGCATAAGGCCTGTAACAGCGCCTGAAAGACCTTCAAGAAGGGTTCTAATAACAGCCAAGGCTATTATGAACTCTATGAAAGTTTACGTTTACTATGGACGTAAGCCAGTCATTCCAGAGTATAACAAACTGCAAGATGATCCTAACTTTGACGTTGTGATTCAAAATGAAACCTTGGTAAATGGAACCCTTATTGTTACATTCTATCATACATCCGAAACACCGAGAAACATATCCATCCTTGGAAATGTTAACTACACACTCTCCGAGAACGTATCAAATGGTTATGAAGTTGTAGAGCTTAAGATATATGGGTGGAATGAGTACGGGCAGAACTACTTCCAGCTTGTTGTGGAATAAAAAGGATTATATTTGTTAGAGGTTTAATTATTGTATGAAAGTGGAGCTTCTTGCCTTTGATTCAATGGGAGTTAGATCCATGGCAACCTTCATTAAGACAAAAGACGTGGCCATAACAATAGACCCAGGTGTTTCTCTTGGCCCTTTAAGATACGGATTAGAGCCGCACCCTCTTGAGTATAAGGAAGAGATCAAGAGATGGAACCTCATTGAAAAGAAAGCAAGGGACTCTGACATACTTATTATATCTCATTATCATTACGATCATTATAACCCAGATAAGCCTGACTTATACTCAAATAAGATTGTTTTCATAAAAGATCCTAAGAACAAGATAAATCAAAGTCAAAAGAGGAGAGCAAGTTCTTTCATACCGCAAATAGAGCCTCTTGTGAAATCTTTGGACATAGCGGATGGGAGAGATTTTAAATTTGGAAGTACAAAGATATCTTTCTCTCCACCAGTCTTCCATGGAAAGAATGCAAGACTTGGGTACGTGGTACAAACGTTAATTGACGATGGAAAGAAGAGAATAATCCATACTTCGGACATAGAGGGGCCATGTAATGAGATTCAAATAGATTTCATACTTAGGAACAAGCCAAATATTGTCATAATGGATGGGCCCCTTACTTATATGTTAGGATATAGAATGTCTTATGATGACTTAAACAAGGCAAAGAACTTGCTTAAGAAAGTCTTGGCTATGAAATCCTTAGAGGTTTTGGTATACGACCATCACTTCATGAGAGACCTTAAGTGGGAAGAAAGAATAGCTGACCTGTTCAAGTATGCTAAGGAACACAACTCTAAGATCATGCCTGCATCAAGGTTCATGGGCGAAAAGCTAAACATTCTTGAAGCAAGAAGAAAAGAACTTTGGGAGCAAGAGATCTAACCTCCAATTTTTGTCTACTTTCTCTTTGATTTGTAAAGCTCATACAAAGTTAGGATAAGGAGTGCAATTACAAGTAAGAGTACAAGCCAATCAAATGGCTTGTTTGGGGGGTACACGAACACAGTTCGGTTTACGTAAACTGTTTCTCTCTCTGGGAGGACAGTTATGTTCAGCTCCTTAAAGTAAAGTGTAGAGTCTTTTTGTTTAACGATTAGACTTATCTTCTGAAGCCCAGTTTCATTGGCTTGGAAAGTTATTGTTTTAGTAGCCTTGTATTCACTCTCATTACTGTACTCTCCTAAGAGAATCAATCCACTTGAGTAATCCAACACATAACTTAGGTTAAGTTCTACATTGGAACTTGTAGTCACTGAGACATTGAATACATCCCCCAATAATGCAAGATTTGGATATTCTAAGAATATATTGTAGCTAGGCTCTGATATGTACACAACACCTGTTGGACACGTTCCTCCAGATCCTCCACCTCCAGATGGACAGTAATATGTGATAAAGGTATCTTCTACCCAAGAAGAACAAGCCCCATACTTATCACATGTCCTTACCCTCCACGAATATTTCTCAAAATAAGATAAGTTTGACTCATACTGCGGAGAGATGGCAGGACTTATTACATTCCCGCCGTTGAACTGGTACTCATCATAAACATCGTCTCCATCTGGATCCACACCTGATTCCCAAGACAAAGCTACACTTAGTTGTTGAGTATTGTCTTGGTCTGTGAGTGTTGGAGGTGAAGGAGGATGATTAATAACTGTGAAGGTGTCATAAACCCAATCTGAACATGAATAATCATTACATGTTCTTACTCCCCATTTATATGTTCCAGGGGGAAGGGAAACCCTATAGCTATTCCCAGTTGGGTAATACACAGTTCCATCAATAATAAGCTGGTCAGAGGTGTTTAGCCCATTTGGATCTGAACCAGAAGTCCAGTTTAAGATTACATCTCCAGTATGTGTATCGTTTACATCTTCTAATGTTGGATTTGTAGGTGGCGTGGACAAAGTTAAGTTTAAGTATCCAGCTTGGTATTGATCTGCTTGTGTTTCACCTGAACCTTCGAGATCGTTGAAGCTTGCTTGAACTCTTATCGTCCCACCAGGCTCAACATTAAGATTAGCGATTACATAATAACCATTAGAATCTGATAAGGTCTGTCCGGAGCATCCACTTCCACTACACCCAACAACTGTTGCATTGACGGTTGCTCCTTGAATCAGATTCCCGTTGAAATCTTTAATATAGCCCTCAACAGTCCCCAAGTATATCTGAGCATAACTTGCTCCAATTACAAAAAACGCAAGCATAAAGACAGCAAACTTCAGTCTGGTCATTGATTTAATTAAACGTTCTCAGTTTATTTAGCTTTCTAAGTAAGATACATTATAATAAACAAAGCTCTTATCATAAGTTAAAAGGAAGAACCCTTCACCCATCCTAATAACAGTAAACTCAGGAACAGCAGACCTTGGAGAATAAATCAAAAACCTTTGAGTTACATTGTCCCATTTAAGTGCATATCTATAGCTTGGCGTGTAACTCAATACTTTTTGTATGGTTGAGTTGAATTGATACGGGAATGGAAGTGCATTCCACCCCTTTGTTGTACTTATGTTCAAATCCCCAAATTCCACATCTGATCCTAAGTACTCTTTCTCACTTCCAGTAAAGAGTATGAAGAAACTCTCATTGTAATCTAAGTACTCGAACTCAGGATTAGCAGCTCTTGGCGAGTAAACTAAGAACTTCTGTGATGGTTCATCCCATTTCAAAACATACCTATACTCACCTTCTATTTGTTTCATCAGCTCTTTAACGCTGTAGTTTGTTTCATTCCCACACAAAGAGACTTGATTCCATCCCGGCCTTAAGGTAAAATAACAATCCCCCAAAACAACAACCCTAGAGCTTACTAAAACGTTTCCAGTTATGCTTGTGTTTAAGTGTAGTAAGAAGATGTTAGCAAGTGATAAAACAATAGCAAGCATAAACAAGATGTGCTCTTTGTTCATACAAACTTAAAGACTTTTTAGTTTAAATTCTTTCACAACCTTTATAAATAGAGGAATAGATTCATAAAGAAGGGATGATGGATAGGCCTGAGCCTAAGGAGTGATGAGTATGGGTTTGTACAAATACCTTACTAAGCTTTGGAGAAAGCCAACAGACGAAATAAAAGACGTAAGAAAGAAAAGATTAATTGAATGGAGAAAGCAGCCTTCTATAGTTAGAGTAGATAAACCAACAAGAATAGATAAGGCCAGGAGACTAGGATACAAAGCAAAGCAGGGATTTGTGATAGTAAGAGTTAAGGTTAAAAAGGGAGGAAGAGAAAAGCCAAGGCCAAGGAAAGGAAGAAGGCCAAAGAGAATGGGGGTTAAGAAATACACACCTGCTAAATCACATCAAAGAATAGCAGAGGAAAGAGCAGCAAGGAAGTACAGGAACTTAGAAGTCCTTAACTCATACTATGTTGGGGACGATTCGGTACATGAGTGGTATGAGGTAATTATGGTGGATCCATACCACCCAGCCATAAGGAAAGATAAGGACATAAAGTGGATTGCAGAGAAGCAGCACAGAGGAAGAGCATTTAGAGGCTTAACTTCTGCAGGTAAGAAAGGAAGGGGATTAAGAGCATGATACCTGGAATGAACCCAAATCAGCTTAAGAAAATAATGAAGATGTTAAATGCTAAAGAGCTAGACGTGTCTGAGGTAATCTTCCATATGAGCGATGGCAGCAAAAAGAAAGTAGAAAGTCCTGAAGTTACAGTAATGAATCTTATGGGAGAGAAGATTATACAAGTTAAAGGAGAATTGCAGGATGTGGAGGAAAAACCAAAAATAACAGACGATGACATTAAGTTAGTAGCAGAGAAAGCTCAAGTTTCTGAGGAGGAAGCAAGAAGAGCGTTAGAAGAGACGAATGGAGACATAGCAGAAGCAATACTTAAGCTTACTTCTTGAGCTCTTTAGACTTTTTTGGACTTATAGGTATTCTTTTCTTTTTGCCACATTCTTTGCATGTATATTCTATAACTTTCTTCTTAATCCTTTTCACAACATTATCCCCCACAACCCAAAAAGCTCCACAGTTTTTACAAAACTGTCTTTTATACTCAAGAGGCATTCTTAAATTAACTTTCATTGCTATTTTCCTTGCGATGTAAACGTATCTGTTAGCAAGATCTTTTCTACCCCTTTTATACTCTTCCTTTGCAAGTTTGAAAAGTATCTTAATCCTTTCCAGCGCAAGCTTTTCTAGATCTCTTTGCTTTCGCATACAAAAATTAGAAAGAGTATACTCTTAAATCTTGTTGTTGCATTCTTCACATACGTATACTTCCTTACCTTCTGTTTTAATTACATACTTTGCTTCATTCTTACAGTAATGACATTTTCTCCCCTTTTCTTTTAATTCTTCTCTGACTAAACCTCCATTTATTTGCATGAGTTCTTCACCTCAAAACCAAATCAAATTTGAAGAAAGTGTTAGAGCATTGCCCTTTCCCTCGCTATGGGAAGTACTCGGGCAATCGTCTTGCGGCTTAACTTCCGTGGTCGAGACGAGAACGGGTGTTTCCCGCAAGACTATGGCCCTAACATTTCCTTTTACTCTAAAATCTTTTATAAAGATTTCTATCAATGCTTTATCTATGTTAGTTTTTATCTTCAAGTCTTGCTTTCTTGATCAAGAACATTCCTGCGGAGCCATCCCATACAGTTTCTGCTTCTTCTATTTTGATTCTCTTCTTGAATATAGGACCGTCTATAACAAGAGTTTCAAACTCCCCACCTTCTCCAGCAGTACATATATAGCAAGTGTTATGCAAATCACAGAGTTGTTTAAATGCGAATAAGTCTATTTCCTTTCCAAGCCATTCTTTTTCTAGTCCACCAGCTGCCACACCTGTTATTATGATCTTAAATCCAGCCCCAAGAATGTCAAGCAAAAGTGTCTTCGGATCCTTATGCCACAATGGAGCTATAGACTCCAAACCCAACTCTTCACATATCTTATCTATTCTTGACTTTTGATATGTGGAAGCAATGGCCCCTGAAACAATACCTTCTATACCATACTTTTCTTTAGCTTCTTTTATTGCTTCTTTCAAATCTTCAAGCTCTTTTTCTTTCTCACCTTTTGTGGTTTTGAATATCTGAGGAATGCCTATTGCTTCTGCTTGTAACTTTGTAACCTCTATAGAAGGATAGTGAAACATGTAAGACTCAGGATTTAAAGGCTTAAGCGTTATTAAGACTACAACTTCATGCTCTTTCATGGCTTTGTACAAAGAATACACACTATCCTTTCCCCCTGAGAAAAGCACACCAACTTTCATACTACACCCAACACCTTTCTTAAATCGTTTATTACATAATCTGCTTTTTTCCAATTTTTGATTCTGTGGTATTTGGTATACAATATAAACATTACTCTTGCTGCTTTGGCTGCTGATAAGTCATGTTCAGAGTCCCCAACGAATGCAACTTCTTCCCCTTTCAACTTAAACTTTCTTTTGATGAGATTAAGCCCTTCAGGATGAGGTTTGAAGTGTTTAACCTTACTTGAGTCAACAATGAAGTCATAAGCTTTAAACTTAAGGCACTTTGTAAGGGCTTTAAGTTCCGTGGGTGTTTCTTGTGTTAGAAGACATATCTTCTTCCCCTTCTCCTTAAGCTTTTTTAGAACGTAACTAGCATAAGGAGAAGGTTTTGCTATCTTGTAATACCTTCTAGCCACAAGCTTTTGTTTATCCTTGATTACGTCTTTTATCTCTTTTGAACTCATGTTTGGAAAGTTCTTTTCTAGTAGTTCCTCATTGGACCATCCGTACACGAACTTTATCTTCTTGCGATAACCTCTTCTCTTTAAAATCTCTTCAAATGCTTTTAGGTGTAGTTCATCCGCATCTACTAAAGTCATATCAACATCAAACACTACACACTTGATCATATCAACTCTATGCTCTAAAAGTTTATAATGCTTTATTTGCTTGTATTGTGTATGAGAGCCGTGGCAGGTATACTAAATAACAATGGAATGGTGCTGATAGTGAGGTATAAGAATCCTATCAGAGAAGAGTACCAGTGGTTTTTCCCAATGGTTAAGTTAGATGAGGGCGTATCTCCAAAAAAGGAGATAAAAGAATACTTCAAGGAGAAGTTTAATCTCGATGTGGATATTACTGGAGACGTAATAAAGTTTGAGCCAAGTTATGATCCTGAGACCATAATCTACATTTATCCACTTAAGATAAGTGGAGGATTCCTAAAGTCTTCAGGCGACTTTGAGATAGTTAAGTGGATAAACCCTAAAGAAGTTCCAAAGTACTTCTCTGCAAGATTGACTTACAATATAAGTAAGTTTCTAGATCTTGAGTGAGCCTGGCGGGATTTGAACCCGCGACCTGCAGCTTAGGAGGCTGCCGCCCTTCCAGACTAGGCTACAGGCTCATTTTAAAATAAAGAATTCTGATTTAAAAGCTTTTATTTGAATCTTAAATCAGAAGCTGCTCTTTCCGGGAAGATTCTGTTGATTGTTATGTTCCTGCTTTTCTGTAACCATGTTGGGTACAGCTCAATGTGAAAATGGAAGTCCTGCATCTTCTGAGCGACAGGACTTTCGTGGAATGTAAAGTTGTAATCAAGATTAAGTTTGACAAGCTTCCTTGTCAGGTTTCTTAATATCTCAGCCAGTTCGTAAAGCTGGTTGTCATTTAGCATAGTGAACCTTTGGATATGTTTCTTAGGTAGGATCCATGTTTCGTAAGGACTTAATGAAGCATAAGGAGCTAGAACAATAAACTCCTTACTCTCATACACCTTCCTTTCTTCCTTCTCTTGTTTTATTAAATTGCAGAACATGCACTCCTCTTTTCTTTTGTAGTATGCATTATACTCCATAAGCTCATCCTTAAGCTTGTCTGGAACCTTTGGTAGGGTAAAAATTCTTGTAAATGAGTGATCAAAATACGCTTTCTCTACAACGACGCTTTCCACTTTGTCTCTAGTCTTTAACTCTTCTATCCTTTTCTTGTAGACATAAAAGCAAAGACTGATTTGGTTTGTGGTTAGTTCATGAAATGGCTTATGCTTTGGAGTTTCAATTACAATCTCTGAGTACCCGTGGGCTGGTGCTTTTGAGAAGAATGTACCAAGCCCTTCAATCTTAAATCTTGATGGGTGAGTTGGAGGATAAGGATCTTCTATTACCTTGACCTGCCATGGTTCTCTTTGCTTACCTCTTGAATTAACAAAGAAGATTGGCTTTGTTTCTTCACAAAGCATGCACTTCTCTTGCTTCGTACCTGTGATTGGAGAGTACAAAACCCACTTATCAAGGAAGTAGTCTCTTCTTAACTCATTCTTCATGATTAAGAAAGTTTATAAAACTATTTTAACCTTTCTAAGTTTATGAAGGTGGAAGAAGACCCATTGTTCCAAAGCTATAATCAGATCTTAGAGATCTGGGAAAATAGAGATACGAATCCTCTAGCTCATCTTGCCTTGATCCCTGTGGAGGCTGGGTTAAATGTTGTAAAGAAAAGATATGGAATCATAGAGACCCGTGCTCTTAACATGGTTAATAGCAAAGATGAAGAGATAGCAGGGCTTGGTGAGTGTGTCTATAATGGTGTAAGAGATAGAAAGTTAAGAGAGCCTTTTGATCAACGTGTTGGCATTGCGACAGAGATGATAGGTCTTATAGGTATGATGAAGGAATATCTTGGAAATAGAAGAGAAATGGAGCCAAGTGAAAAAGAAAAAATTGAGACAAATATAGAGTTTGAATTGGGTAAGGTTAAACATCTTTTGGATGTTCTTTCTGGGGTATAAGTGCTCCCGCCGGGATTTGAACCCGGGCCACACGGACCGCAACCGTGCGTTCTTCCAGACTATACTACGGGAGCATGAAGATATTAAAATTCAAGAGATTTAATTCTTTTGAAAGTATGGTTGTACTGGGTGAGAAGGATCAAGTAGGCTCTTATTCCTCCAGAATATGTAAGCTTCTAAGTCCATACCTTCCACATCTATGTTTACACCAAAAAGTCTTTCCATCTCTGGCAGACCTTCATCATATGGTCCTATCCCCTCCATAGAACTCAATCCACACACATAAATATAAATTTTCTGATTAGAAGAGAGTAGTCTGCCCTTCAGGAACAAGAGGGCTCTCCCTTAAGAGAGACTCTATTTTATACTTGTTTGATTTGTCTTGAAGTGGAAGGATTGTGTCTAAAAGTAAACCCACTTTACCACTCTTAAGGCTTCTCTTTCCATTGCTTTCCCTTCCAAAGAGACTATCCAATATCTCTTTGTGTCTTTTTACAAGAGGTACAACTTCATTCTTTCTCCTCCCCTTGATCTGGTTAGCTATAGACTTTTGCCTCTCTTTAAATAGGGAAGAGTAAACAAAGTAATCCATACCAAGAGTAAACTCTTTAATTCTAAGTTCTTCGGGGACTCTTTCCTCTTTTAGTTCTTCTTTTATAACTTCAAGATAAGGAATTAAACTTTCTAGGTCGTTGTTAAAAACCATATTTAATACGCTGCCAAGGACTTGCTTCTCATAAGGAACTATGTAACCATAGTTCTTCCAAAAGTTTGCACCTATGGAAAATATCCTGCCTTTAGATTGGAAGAACACCACTCCCTTAGAGCACGATAACAAAACATCTGCAACATCGTATACAAAATAAGAATCAGATGGAATAACATCCTTAGCAAATAAAAAGTCCTTTGAGACATTTAAAACAACACTATCTTTGAGATCTTCCTTAAGTTTTTTCTTGTAGCTGTCTAATCTCTTTCTAAACTCATCTGGATGAATTAAGTGCCTCTTGTAAAATTCTATATGTCCAAGTTCCCCACCTTCACACATCTCTAAGTCAAAAAGTAAGTCTTTAAGGAAGGCGCTGGCAACCTCTGTTTGAAGCACACCTTCCCCAAGAACATCTTCTAACCCAAAGAAGATGTCTCCTAGAAAAGAAAAGTTTGGATAAAGAACGTAAACGTCCTCAAACCTTCCTCTTATTATCTCTCTATTAAAGCTTTTCCAGACTTCTCTCATGAACTTCTCTTTAGGGTCAAATTTCTCGAACTTCTTTCTGTCAATTTGGTGTTTTGGTCTTGAGTAACCTAAGGACCAGAAGTATCTCTCCTTGTACTTCTGGACGAGCCTCTCATATGATGTTGCTCCAAATGTCGAAGGATCTACTCCCAAAGCCATGGACAAAGATAATACGTCTTCAATTATGTCCATGCCTATGCCGTAACTTAACTGCACATCTTTCATGTTGTACTCAAGTATTGTTCTTTTCGCTTCGTCGTTGCCCTCTAAAGCTTTCTCAAGATGGCGTGCAAGCTCTTCATGTGAAAGAGCTTTAGTATCGTTTTTCAGATATTCGGCAAGTGTGCTTAGCTTAGCATTTGGAAAAATCTTGAAGAGAGAAGGGATGTATGTATCTATGAGTATTCTTCCATCGAGCACAAGCTTTGGAGGGAAGAACCTACCTAATTTTTTTGGAGGTTTTTTGTTCGGTCCTATATTAAATCCTCTTGGATGTTTCTCCATAAGCTTTGGAAGATCGAAGCCTCTTAAGTTTTGATTCATGATTATTAATGGATCAACTTTCATAACAAACCTTCTAAACTTTTCAATCAAATCCATCTCATTATCTGCGACAATAACACTGTAACTTGTATCAACTTCAAATTCTGTGGTGGTGTATATTCTTTCATCCACTACATCCCCATCTTGGGCAGTAAGCACAGCTATAGAATACACTTCGTCTTTAAAAGGATACTTTGTTTCTATGTCGAAGCATAAGAGCTTATCATTTAGCAGATCTTCCAAACTCGCCTTACCAAGAACATTAAGATCATCATCGACAATCGATAGTGGAAAGCCAAGTTTCCACCTAAGAATCTCTAAATAACTTGGCTTCTCTTTAGGGAAGCCCCTTACGAACCTTTTTCTTAAATCGAAATACCTTTTTGGAAGATTGACCTCTAGAGAGCGATTTGTAACACCTAGCTTTCTTTGTTTCATGAAGGCCTTTAGATTTCCATATGATTCGTAAAGCTCTTCAATTTTGGACTTTGTGTTGGGATAAGAATAAAAGGTGTATGGGATTCTATGGGGTAAAACTTTTGATTTGCCATAGTCCCTCAGAATGACTTCTTTGTTTGTCACACCCGTTAGTAGGTATTCCATATTAATTGGTCTCGAAAAAACTTTAAATTTATTCCGATGTGGAGTTTTATGTCCAGAGTCCCAAGAGCATGGAGATTCTCAGATCCAACTAAATGGGAAAGAATTACTCCAGTTGAACCTTGTGCTAAGTATCCTAGAAGTAAAATAGAATGGTACATGGAGGTCAACAACAACCATAAGTCAAGAACACCCAGGATTTATTCCATATATGAGGACTTATTCGAGCAGAACTTAGGGAAGCTAGAAGAATACGAGGTTATTTTTATAACAGGTCTATCTCCAGACCTAACAGAGGTTCCAAACCCATTTGGCTTCTATCCCAAAACAAGGGGTTTAGACTTGTTCCAAGATCAGAATAGACTGTCGAATGAGATAATGAAAATACATGCAGAGCTTGGGCCAGAGAAGCTTGAACACATACTTTACTTCCCTATTGCTCCGATAAGTATGCCTGCAAGAATAAAAAAGAAAGGTGATCTTTTGATTTTAGAGCATCCACTAAGGGAAGTCGTGGACGAGGCCAATAGGAGAAATGGCAGGGGGTTTGGAAGGACGTATAAGATACTAGACCTAAAAAGTAAAAGGTTTGATCTCACACCACACCTTGGTAATTATGAATTCTCAAGGTTTTATTATCAGAAGCCACAAAGTGGGCGAGATTTTTACGATGATAATGAACCACAAATATATGAGATATGCAGAAAGTACGACATAACCAGAGATGAGCTGCCTTATCTTGTTGGGCTGGCAAGATACATTCACAGGAGAATGTTGGGTGAGAGATTAAAAAGATATGTAGACATTCTTGGACTTGAAAACCCACCATTGTATGCCTTAAACACATCTTATGCTTTTGACGTGATGAAAGATGTAGCTTGTACTTCACTTAAGATTGGAAGAAACTTGGAATTTCCACACTTAGGCGAGGCGGAGCCATCGGCTCTTAATGTGCTGAAAGGTTATTTGGAGGAGTTCATATGAAAAAGTGTCCACACTTTCCATTTATGTGTGACAGGAATGTGTGTGTTAAGGACGATGATAGATATACATGTGGGTATGATCTACTCAGTCTTTTAGACGAAGAAGATGTTAAGCTATTTGAAGACGATGCAAAGAAGAATGGGTACCTTGCTTTTCCAATAGAGCTTGGCTTGGCGATGCTGAGATACACTAGTCCAGATGTTTTCTTAGAGGATGGAAAGTCTATCTCGCTTAGAAAAATATTGGAGGACTATCCCATCTATCCACATGAGATAACTTCTGGAGTAGAACATGAGAAGTATAATTTAACAGCCAGCGAGTTCAATACACCTTGTGTGCTTTCAAGAATAATCCAAAAGACAAACTTGGATAGCAAGAATGTCTATGCAAGAATAGGAAGGGTAATACACTTCTTGATGAATGAGCAATTGGACAAGCTAATACACAATGAAACACTTTTGAGGATGGGGGCTCCAGCTATGGACAGAAGGATGTATTGTGAAAGAACCTTGGAGTTTGTACACAAAGACATCATTGTTCATGGCCATCCTGATGCAATGTTTGAAGTCAAAGACATGCTTGGAGTTTTTGACAACAAGAGATCTATGCATGTTAAGCATACTTACTTTACACAGGAGACCATCTACGCCTTAGCCGAAGATCCAAATAGGGAGAGATACTTATTAGTAGTTGCTACTAGACCATATGGTGAGATAGAGTTTGCTGAGAGACTCCCTAACTTAGATGTAGCTTTGATAAGGAGAGGTGGAGAGGTTATAAGGAGAACACTTAAGGACATAGAAGAATCTTATATGAGACAAGCAGAACTTTTAAGATCAGATAACCCATTTAAACACGTAAACAAAAGGAACTGCGTAACAAGCTCTGGACCATGTTTTAACTATGAGATATGTAAAGAGCTGTACAATCTATGGAGGATTGAGAGAACAGAGCTTATAGACTTGCTAAATGACAAATACACTGAGGAGGTTATGGTTGATAAAGGCTTCCTTGAGAGGGGAAAACACATATTACCAAAGAAGCTGGCCCTTCCGCAAGATTTATAATTCTGCACGTGAGACATTTCTTGATGGAGAAGGAAAATCTTGAGATGGAAGTCCTAAAGGATAGTATAAGCGTTAGCGTAGAGGGCTTATTACTTCCAAGATACACTTTGGAATATCTCTTACGTGTTAAAGTGAATGGAAAAGATTACCTTGTGAAAGAGGAGAGGAAGGCATATACTTACTTAGGTATGAGGTGGTATATCGAGAAAAAGCTTTCCACCTATGGGGATGAAGTGTATAAAAAGGCGCTGAGGTTACTTAATGAGGAATGGAAGAAGTGGAATAATTTTTAGATCCGATTTACTCTTTAATTATTCTGCTCATTATGTCTGCGAATGCTGGTCTTGTTATAAACACACCTATTGATATAGCTATTATTGTTGTGATTGCAAATCCTCTTAATATTCCTGCTCCAGCAAATGCAAGGGGTATCATTGCTGCTATTGATGAAACAAATGCAGCAACCACTATGAAGAAAGCTCTTTTAATTCTGTTCTTAATTGAAGTTTCTTCTTCCTTCGATCTTCCCCTTAAAAGCTCATCAACTATCACTATCTGATCGTCTAAACCTGTACCAACTGCTGCCAACAAACCTGCTATCGATGGAAGATCCATAGTCCAGTGTATTATGCAAGCTATGCCAAGCGTGGCGACTATTTCTAATAAAGCTATAAGAACCATAGGTAGGAATATCTTTATACTTCTATACCTTATTAACATCACCACATCAACGAAAACTATAGCAAGTATGAACACCATGAATACATTCTTAGCAAATTCTTTACCAAGTAAAGGAGATACTGTGTTCATCTTCTCAACTTCTAATGATACAGGTAAGGAACCTGACTGAAGAATGGCTTGCATTCTTTTTAGTTCACTCTCAGCTTCAATTTGTGTAGCTCTAGTACCTGTGATAACAGCAGATGTAACTATCTTCCCCTTTAGATTAGAGACGATGTTAAGTGAACCTCCTTCTACAGGTTTGCCATCTATATAAAAATCAAGTGTTTCGTTAAGGTAGCATTGTTGTCCTCTGCAGACTTCAGATAATCCAGCCGTTACATTAGCGAATCTCTCGGCAGCCTTCTGAGATATGTCAATCTGTAGTGAATATTGCCATAACTCTTGCCCAGAGCTGGTTACTATTCTATTTATAGTTCTTGTACACTGTGGAGGACCGCTTAAACAGATACCAACTATGTCTGTACCACTAAAGACTGTTGTATTCCCAATCTTAGCTTCAAACTTTCCTTGCTGGCTTAGTAACCTCTCAACTTCTTCTCTTGACACACCCGCAAACTCAATTCTTATGTACTGCTTTCCATCCAACCCTTTGATTGGGGTAACTGGTATTTCTTTGAGACCATAAACATTAAGTCTCTGCCTTAAGATGCTAAGAAGACTTTCCATTTCCTTGTCGTTAAGTGGTCTCTCAGGCCTTAACAGAACTTCAGTACCACCCACAATCTCCAACCCAAATTCTACATTGGTCCTTTTAACATCTGATACGGTCAAGCCAAGAGTGTCATTTATTTTGAATGGGTAAGCTTCCACAGTTTTGTAGACGTAAGGGAACTTCTTAACTTTGTATTTCACATAGACTATAGAGTTGTTAAGAGATCTTTCAATGGAATAATAATCAGTCACATCTTTTACTTCCATACCATTTATCTCAGTTATAATTGCACCTATTGGAATGTACTTTGATCCAGGCATAACAGCTTGCTTCACAACGACACCGCTTGGGTGTAGTTTAGGCTCTATGGCTAATACTGAGAACACTGCAAGTAGTATAACAAGTATTATCTTCCAGTCTCTTAGTATTTTAATCCCCATGTTTCTCTACCCACAACCTCTGTAGTCCATTGTTCCATATAAGAGTGAAGATCTCATCAAAGAATATACCCATTATAAGAATTGTTGCAATGTGTTGAATTATAGCTACGTTACTTAAGGCAAGCATTGTGAAGTATACTGTGTATGAGGATAGGTCTTGTGTTAATTCTGTTTTAAGAGCCTTTCTTATTCTGTAGCTCAAACTTCCTTCCCTTCTTTTTAAGATGTTTGTTGATAGGAGTATGTTGGAGTCTGTTGAGTAACCGACTATCATAAGCAAAGCACCTATTGTTGCTGTGGTGAACTTAATCCCCAATAAATTCATTAGACCAAGTATACATATTATGTCTCCCACGACACTTATTATAATAGCAAATGTGGCGAAGATATTTCTAAAGTAGTAATATGAAACAAGTGAGACTAAAAGGAAGGAGAACATAAGTATGTACACTATTTCATGGAAGAAAGTCTTTGCTAAACTTGGACCTTGATATCCTATACTAACATCCTCCTCTGGTAGGGGATGAAATATTGAACTTAGTTTGTTCATTATCATTGTTTTGTTTTCATTTATGTCAAGCTGCATTGAATACCCAACCACTCTGTTACTAAAAGGTTCTGTGAGAACTCTAACAGTCACATCATCTGTGCCAAAGACTTGCTTTAACTTAGATTCGAGCAAGTGTGGGTCCATGCTCTCATTTGTGGTTACGGTTATAGTTGTTCCTCCTTTGAGTGAGACGTCTTTATCTATGAATTCACCTGTTTTTATTTTGTTATTAAGAAGGACTGCTCCAAAGACTATGACAAGAATTAAAGGAATGATCATAAGTTTCTTGTAATTGGCCATGTAATAGGACCAAAACTTTTCAAAGCCCTTGCGTATCATCGTATCTTCTAAATGTTTTCTTACTTATAAATATTTATAAAGGTGGAGCTTCTTGTAAGAAATATGAGAAAAGCGTACAAAGCTGCTCCTCTGATCGTTATAGCCATGGCGGGCATGATAATATTCTACCTTATTATGATATACCCAACAGAAAGAGCAGAGTTATTGGGTTATTTACATAACAACACATCAATTGGACAGCAGTATATACACACGCGTTCTGTTACTCCCGGGGCAATAGTTGATACTTACTCTAGTATAGGGTATGTTGGGCAGGCAATGGGTCAAGAGTTAGATAAGATAGTGATATCCAAAGTAGATTTGGAGTACCCTTTAGTCAAAACTCAAAAAAAAACTGTTTCTTCTTTTGTTTTGACTTCAAACATACTAAGAGCAACGCCCTATGAGACTTATGTAGACATAGAACCCTCAGCAAGCAGTGCTGAGGTTGAGATAGATATTGGAGACGTTTCTGGAACCCCAAAGCTTATAGTGGAATTCAATGGCAATACAATATTTTATTCATCTGTTCAATCTGGTGAGAAGCTTAAGATAAAAGTTCCAAAGTCCATGCTATCAGCAGTTAACACTCTGACTTTGCGTTCAAAGTTTGTTGGCGTGAACATATTCTCAACGCAGACAATTACAGTGCAAGAAGTGAGAGTTTACTCCATAATGTATGATCCTTTAAGAGCAAAGGATAGTTATTACAGAGACTTAAGTGTGGATCCAAAGGGTTTTGGCTCAATGGTTTTATCCTTTGGCACCACTTCTCTTGGGGAGGCAGCTAAGGTAAAGATCACACTCAACGGAAAGACCATCTTTAATAAAGTTCCAAATGAATTAGAATCCATGAGGAGTGGCCTTGTTGGAATACCCTTACGTAAAACAAATAACTTAATAACATTCGAAACAGAGAAGGGAGGAGTTTACACTTTAGACAATGTTAAGTTCTCATTCTATGCTGAAAAGACAGGTAGGGCTCAGCAAAAAATAGTATTTGATGTCCCAGCGGATGTTTTTGCTTACGATAAAAATGTTACAATAACTGCTTACATCGGTGAGGTTTTAATACCAGGTACTTTGGAGTTCAACTTAGAGTACCCAGGTGTTTCTTACATAGCTGACATAAGCTCAAAACCTGGACCTGTTACAGTACAAATAGAAGATCCACAAACAGAGTTAAGACCTTATGGTAACTTGTTAATCTTAGATTCTCCAGATGGAAGGTTTAGAGTCGATAAGATTGAGATAAAAGTAGAAGATGTTGAGTGAGTATGGCTAAGAAAGGTATCAAGGACATAATAAAGGAACATCCTGAAGACATAATAGGGATGGCTGCAGCTCCAGAAGCTGCAGCACCTAAGCTTGTGAAGGATGTACTTGAGACTCAGAAGGAGACTGCTGAGGCTGAGAAGAAAGCAGCCAAAGCTAAGGAGGCTGCCGCGAAAAGTCAACCCTCTGGAGGTGGAGGAGGTTCTTCTGGTGGTGGATTTGGCGGTGTAGGTGGGGGAAGATTTAATAGAGTAGGCATTTGGGCAGGTTTAGGTATAGTTTTTATATTTATCATAATTATACTTATAGGAGCGATGGTCCCAACTGCAAGACATATGCTCTCCACACAAGGGAGCTTTAGCTTTGGGCTAGGAGAACTCATAAAACAAATAGCAGGTATTTCTGTAGTTGGACCCGTTGAGACGGAAAAGGAAGTTAAATCCGGACCAACACTAGCTACAACACCCTTCTATTCATTTAGGATAGATTCTGTAGAAGTATCTCCAATGAAAGGGCAGATGTTCTTCCCAGGTGGTTCTGTAACAGCTAAGAACTTTGACATAGAAAAAGGAAGCACATACGAAGTTAGGAAGGCAGGAGAGACAATACTAACCAAAACTGCAAGTGAGAGTATCACAGCCCAAGCTGCCTGTGACTCTGCTGTTAATGAGCTAAATGGTGATGATAACCCAGACAACGATGTCACACCAGATGATATAGTCGTAGTTTATAGTGGTATGTACTATCCTTGTGGCGATGATCATGAAATAAAGTATATAAGCTCGGAAGGTGCAGGCCAAACTTTTTCCATCAGAGTTCTTGTTAGGAATACAGGAGACAAAGAGGCTGACAATATGACTTTAGTTATACTCCCAAAGCCAAAGGATTCGTGGTGTAACATTGGCGGGGAGGATAAAATGTTATATAAGCTTGGTTCTGGAGAGTCAACAGAGTTCTGTGACACAGTATACCTAGATGAGAGTGGAGGTTATACTAACTTCGACGCGTGTGCTAAAAGCTTTACATTGGAGAAAGCAGGTACATACTTCTCATCTTGTAAAGTTAAGTTTGGATGCGTGAATAACTTTGTAGGGAAAGTCTCGGGGATATTTGAGAATACAGGTTGTGAATGTGACCCTTCGGCTGAAGAAGGATGTGGGTGGTTAAATAATGTTTACACTCCAAATGTTTATGCAAGACTTGTTGGACCATACGTCTCTACAACAAGACTTGATATACAGTTCATGGATGGAGATTATTATGACATCCTCACGAATCAAAACTTGTTTTATCCGTTTGTAAGAACTGCTACTAATTCTTGGGGTGCAGTAACTCTTTATCTTGATACAGCAAGTGAAAAACAGCCAATCTTATCCTTTAAGAGCGCTCCTATGGATACGTTCACTTTAAGAGTAAAATACGATGTCCCTCAAAAGAAAAGTGGAAGAATATTAGAGCCATTTACTGAGAACATACCAGGAACCAAGTCAGCAACGTATGGAGACATACAAAAGATCTTGAATAGAAAGAACAGTGATGTATGGCCATGGGAAGGTGATGCAACCACAACTTTCAACAAGTACTACAAAGAAAGACTATACATGTTGATACCATCTACACTTTTGTTCATTGGGACTCCTTATGAGAATCAGTTTAAACACAAAGGAGGTGAATTTAAGAATAGCATAGTGATTAACAATTTGGTATGTGGAGACTATGTGTATGATAAACTTTGTGATCAAAATTCAGACGAATATAAAAACTTCATAAGTAGAAACCTTGAGTTTAAGAAGGTAGCAGACAGTTACTGTAGAGAAACTGCTAAGTCAAATGATGGGGAATATAAAGGTATAGGTTACCTCGTTTGTGAGGTTTATGATGGCAAGATAGGAAACATTGACTACGAGTTAAAGGAAGGTGAGGAATATCAGTTCCCACTTCATGTACCTAACTTGAATGGAGAATCTGTTAACAGAGTGACATACTTAATAAGGGCTGATTTATTATACTACTTTGTATATGAAAAGGACCAACAAAATCCAATTGTTATATACAGCAAAATTTAGGTGATGCGAAATCAAGAAAGAACTCTTTGTGTTTGGAGTGGTTTTGGTAGCCATGCTTGTAATGGGCTGTATAGGTGTTGGTCCGACTGAAGAAAAGGAAACAGTCCTTAGACCAAATCAAGGTGTTGGCGTCGTACCTGGTGGAGTTTATGTTTTAGACTCCAAGGTAAAGCCTGGTGCTATAACATCCGTAGTTGTAAAAGTAAGAAATAATTTAGAAGGACAGCCGGCTAATAACATAGTAGTTACTTTAGATAATGTAGCCCCCCTAAGAATACTTTGTAGGGGTGGAAGTGGTGCGGTGGAAGAGTTCTTTGATAACTTCCCAAATTATAAAGAGGGATACGAAGCTTGTGGAAGAGATTACTCTCTAGACTTAGATTCCAATTTAAAACTTAATCAGCATGGTGTGGTTAAACTTGATCCTGGAGAGGAGGTTGAGTTTATCTGGCCAATACGCACGCCGGACAGAGCAGTTCTCGCAGGAATGAAATATGAGCACACTCTTTACTACACAATAGATTATGACTACAAGCTTAAAGCACAGGAAAGTATTGTTTACCTATCAAACCAAGAGTACTTGAGATTGAAGCAGGAGAACAAAACCTTAAATTATCCATCAACATTTAGACAGACAGCAGGTGAGTTCAAGCTCTACCCACAAACTGTTAATCCATTCCTTTACTATCCATCGCAAGGTATAGCCCAAGTTGCATCCATTAACTACAACATAGAAAACAACGGAGACGGATTCATACCTCCAGATTCAAAGCTTGTTATAGTTCTTCAGTATCCTAAAGAGATGGAACCTGACGAAACTTACTCTGAAAAGAGATGGATAAAGGGAACAGACTTAGATAATGAGAGAATCAAATCCATATTGAAGCACTTCCCAGACATAAACTTAAATAGAATACTTTACAAAGAACTTGATCCTTCCTTCTTAAGGAAGGGCTTTAGGTATCCAATCTCTGCACCTTTAACTCTAACTCAAGACGAGCTTAACTCCCTTATAGAAAATAGCATCCCTAGTAAAACTTATAATATTCAAGTTTATGTATTTTATAAGTACAGGTTTGAAAAATCAAGCAAAATAACGATCTATCCTGTAGAAATATAAGGAGGAAAAAAGAATGAGAAATGAAATAATTGTTTTTGTGGCAGCCATACTAGTGCTTTCAGTAATGTACGGTTGTGTAGACGTTAAATCTTTTATACCTGGCGGAGAGAAGGAACAACAGCAGCAACCAACAGGCGGTAGAGTAGAGTACTCTAAGGCTGTTTTTGGGGAGTCAATGGATGTGACAGAACTTTATCCCGGACAAGCAACAACTCTCTTAGTAACAATTAATAACACATGGGAAAACCCTATCAAAAATGTAAAGATTCAGTTGAAGGGAGCAAGCTTTGTAGTCAGCAGTAGTGTTTTGGACACGATGGTAAGCGTTGACAAGAAAGAAGCAACAGTAAACAATGTAAACCCTGGAGCTTATTCCCAAAGATCTTTTGTGATAAGAGTTCCAAGAAAGTTAGTTGAGCGAGTAAATGTTTACCCAAGAATCTGCTTCGACTACAATCAAACAATAGCTAAGGACATCGTCCTTGTCCCAGACTCAGCAACACAAGTTACCACACCCTCACATTACACAAATGAACCCCTAAGTGTTAGGATTCCAACAAATAAAATACTAGCAACAGAGTCTATTGTTGGTGAAGGAGGAACAGAGTCATACTTAAGTTACACAGTTGGTGCACAAAGCGTTGATAGCATTGAGAAGCTTTACAACTTCACATTTGATATAAGTACAGACGATTACTTGGGAGGCATTAACAGCATATCTCTTGCAGAACTTTCTTCGGACAATGGAGACTTTGCTTGTGAGGAGTACACGTTCACAGATGATCAGAAAAGAGAAAGGTGTTACCTTACTAAAGAATACGAACCACAGATAAAAACATTATCAGGAAGTGTAGCAGTAAGCATTGATAATCCAGTAGAGTCTGAAACATATGAAAACGTAGAGATTGTAGCAGAAGGAAGGTACTGTGTCAACCTTCCAACTATAACAATAAATGTGAAGAAAGTATGAGCCAGAAAAACCTTTTATTTTTTATTATTTTAATTTCAGTAGTGGTTATTCTATCAGGTTGTGTTAACCCTCCAAAGACCGAAGAGAAAGAAGGACCAAGTTATATTCCTTCTGTCTTCTCAGCTAATTTAACATTCAGTAAACCTTTAAGTGGGGGAAGACTTGTCTTAGCACCTGGAGAGCAAGTCACTGCATATCTTACATTCGCCAACAAGGGTAACGCTCCAGCAAGAAATGTTAAGGCTATTCTTTATGGATGCAACTTAGATATCAGTTCGAACACAGGTGAAGAGGTATATACTTTAGATAGTGTTAATCCAGACGATACGAAGACACTAACGTGGCAGATTGTAGTCCCTGAGGACTATACTGGCAAATGTTCACTCACTGCAAGAATTTGTTTCGACTACACAACAGAAGGATATAAAGAGATTGAGATAGGAAAACAAGGAGAGGTGTCTTCAAGTAGGAGTGTGGAGTACACAAGCCCAGGCCCTATAAACTTATCTTTCAACTTTGCAGATAGATATGTGGTATACAAAGATTACTCTCCCATAACCTTTAAGATCAAATACAAGAATGTTGGT
The DNA here is from genome assembly GCA_964591855.1 of Candidatus Woesearchaeota archaeon. Taxonomy (GTDB): domain Archaea; phylum Nanobdellota; class Nanobdellia; order CAZCWL01; family CAZQAZ01; genus CAZQAZ01. The sequence goes on from CAZQAZ010000001.1 coordinate 60,172, forward strand.
GGAGGAAGAATACAATACGTTGGAGAGCCAGATAAGACAGATCATGTTGACTACATAGAAATGACTGTAAGAGACGGTGCAGCTTTCTTAGGCGGCGACTTCAGTGAATGGACGCATGTTGAAATCCCAAAGTACTACTCCAGTTTACAAGACGCATTCTATAAGGAAGAATTTGTACCAGCAGGACTATCTGGAGAATACAACTTCGAGCAGGTATTCAATAGAGAAGTATATGACATGTACATAAAAGATAAATACACTACACCAGAAGATATTCTCGAGCAGGAAGAAGTTGACTTTGGATTCTACACAATGAACTACACACTCAGTGAAGATAGTCCAGCATGGAACTTGAGCATGTGGTATGATGAGGACCACGAAGGTAAAGGTTGGGCGGATAGGAACGAGCTTAAGTTTGTGGGTAATACCTTAGAAAAGAGAGCTACTTTTTATATTAATAAGTCAGCTGTAGAAGGATCTGAAACATTCAATGTTGGTACCAAAATAAAGTATTCTTACTGTATTACAACAGGGACAACAAGTGTTGTTGTAGAAGAATGAGCTTAACCAATGTATCTTAACCCTTCTTTATCCGTTCTCTTCATAGCCTTTGCTATCTCCTTTCTGGCCATCTTCTCTTTCTTGATTCTTGTTTCTAAGGCTTTCACTTCCTTTTCTATAGAAGCAAGGCTTACTTTCATATTTAGGTACTTAACAAGCTTTTTAAGTACCTCATGAGCCGTTTTAATACCAAAGTGAGCAGGATGATTGTATGTTTCACCCAAGAAGGACACAGCTTTTATTCCTTCTAACTGAGCTAAGCCAAGAAGTAGTCCTGAAACCCCAACTATAAACCCAACAGTCTTATTCCCATCAAGTATAACAAGGTTCTTTAGGTCTTTGAGATACTTCTTATTTGAGGCTACACCGTGGACTTTTGGCTTCGAAGGCTCCTTGCTTAAGCCTATACCACCAATTGTTATTATCTCTTTAACATTCTCTTTCTTGGCAACGCTCATTAAAACTTTAGATAGAGCATATGATTTCTCTTCGTCCAAAGGTTGCATATCCCCTGTTAATAACAATAGTTCTTTTCTTCCTTTTTTGACGTACCAAAGGGAAACACTTGGCAATCTAATTGTGGAGTCACCTTCCACAAACACAGAGTTTGGAAACGCAGTGGAAAAGATCTCTATATGCTTCTTTGCCTTCAAACTTGTTATTAAGTAATCAACTACAATCCTCCCAACATTTCCAGTGCCTGGTAGGCCTGCTATGAGTATTGCCTTCTTTGGCTTTGTTCTTCCAAATTTCTTAACTATGAATTCACTCATTTTTTAACATCCTCCTATACTTTGAGTACTTTACATCTATGGCTCTAAATCTTGCAGGGATGTTTAGTATGGTTTCTCCACCACACCTAGGACATTTTTCTTTAAGAGTATATTCCTTGCACTTTTTACAATATCTTATCCTTCTCACTCTTCAAGCACCTTGAACTCCAAACCTTCTTTTTTTGCATTTGTCTCCAAGCATTTGATTATGTCTTGCATCATTTTTTCTCCTTCCTTATAGCTCTTTGCCGTCACTTCTATATTGTACTTTGGAGACGCAACAACTGTGGCCTTGGCTTTACCGAGGCATGCTTTGAACATGGACTTAAGCTTCTCCACACCATCTCCTGCAAGAGTTGTAAGCTCAACGAGTCTTCTTACTATTACTTCTTTCTCTTTAAGCTGATCTTTTATGAAAGCATAAAGTTTTTTCTTGTGCTTTGTTTTAAGCTCATCGAGTACCTCGTCCCCAAACTCTTTTATTGAGTCGTAGAAGTTACTATACGAGCCAAATGTGGTTAGAATTTCATTCTTTATGCTTTCGACTTCTTTCTTCTCTATCTTGTTCTCCTTAGCAAACACATCTATTAGTTTGTCTATCTTTTTATTGAGTTTCCTCTCCTGAAGCTTTCTCTTTCTCTCACCAGAGCTTACCCTCTTAAGCGAGGCAATGACTTGATTCCCTTTTACATCAACAACTTTTAGTACTACGATTTGACCTTCTCTTACAAAGCTTTTAATGTTCTTTACCCACGACGATGAGATCTCAGATATGTGTACAATAGCTGTAGAGTCGTAATTCTCTAAATCAGCAAAGAAACTATGTGGTGTGATTTTCTTTACAACACCTATTACTACATCTCCTCTCCTTGGAAGTTTTGCCATACCTATTGTACGATAACAGGGAATATAAATCTTACTAAATTTTCCGGTAATATTTATATAGCAGAATTGTTCTATATCACTATGGACTTATATAAAAACATCTTTTCCTTGGTTGCTTTTCTCATTTTACTAGGAGCAATATTTGCAACTTCGGATGTGGATAGTATATCTTTTGTACCTACTTATTCTTCTGGACATTGCGGGGATACTTTAGTTTCTGGAGATGTCATAACAGAAGTCGTGAACATATCTGTAGCTCATTCAGGAGATTCTATTTACAATGCAACTATTAAATTACTCAATACGACACAGAGTGATTTTATAATTAATCAAGTTTTATCGAATCCTGAGAACTTGACATGTACAAAGCAAAGTGATTATGTGATAGAGTGTGTAAATAGTACAGATTCAGGACTGGTTTCGGCTGTCCCATTAAATATCTCTTTGAATATGAGTATTAATAGGAGCAGCTTGTGTTCTCTTGATAAGGTTTTCACGTACACATTTGAAATAAATTTAACGAACAAAACAAGTATTATTAATGGGTCAAGTGATGTGCTTCAATTAGATGCACAAAAGCCTTATTTCGCTGGGCAGATAAACATTCTGACACAATACCCGAATGTGTCTTATTATAATGGTTCCGTTTATTACATAAAAGGTGGCTACAATGCAAGTATAGCTTCAGATGATGCATTTTCTGGTATAGCAAGTTGTAATTATACGATTAATGCATCGGGGCAACCTGTTGTTTGGGCACTTTCTACATATAATGGAACACATTGTGTAGTTTCTGATATCTCATTTGGCTCGGAGACAGAGCACTTATTAAGCTTTAGGGTTAGGGACAAAGCATTTAACTTTAATGAGAGCTCTGCTGTTACATTAGTGGAAGACGTCTCACCACCCACTATAGATTTTGTAAGTCCGGTATTAACGTATGTTGGTTCCGGCAAACTCTTAAAGGTAAACGTAACTTTTGTGGATAAAGGATCTGGTGTAAATACAAGTTCTGTACTCATAACAAATAATGAATCCCTACCGTTTGTAGGAAGTACACAGTGTACTTCTGGTGCAGGCGTTGTTTATTGTAATAATTCTATTGATACATCCGGTTTTGCAGGTATGTTGAATATAAGTGCATCGATTAAGGATAATGTCCAGAATGCAAACCTATCAAGTGTGGTTGTAAAGGTATTGCATGTTAGGGTAGACAATATTACAGACCAGGATAATAATGTGCAGAGCTTAGTTGGTCTTGCAACAAATTGGGTAAAGCTAAAGGTGAACGCTACGAATAATACGCAGATTGGTGTTAATATCACTCATAAGGGGATATGTTTAGGTCAAGATAATGTGCCTATGCAGTATAATGACACCACTGGTTTATGGGAATATAATTGTAGTTTAAATCACTCGGCTATGGTATCTGGGGAACAAAATGTTTCTGTGTTTGTATACCCTCTTGTAGACGAGAATGCAATAAATGATACAAGAAACTTCACAATAAACTATGATGACCAGAGACCTGTTGTTGTATTTGACTGGTGGGACACTGAAGATATAGATGGTAGTAGTGTTAGAATACCTTCTCCTTTATCTATACTCAGTAATCCAGACTTCTTTTTCTCACCGAATGATAATGAGATATGGTTTGCTGTCAATGTTACAGACAATATTGGGATTGATAGAGTGGTAGTTAACTTAAGTTCGATAAATATGTCCAATCCTGGAAATACATGCTATGGTTTGCTGGATCTTACGTACAATAGCACTACATCGTTGTGGGAAGGAAATTGTTCACTAGGTGTATTCAACGAGAGTGATTTGAACAGGAATGATCCATATGGTGGGCCATTACAATCATCAGATATAATCATATCTGTGTACGACACTGCTGGTAATGAGAACTGGTTTTATAATTCAAGCGGTACTGAAACGAGCTCCATACAAAGCGTTTGTCCGTATGGGATTAACCCACAAGACTACCCTGAATGTTTGCAGCCATTTATACCAGTAATAATACATGACTTAGGTACTCCAAATAGTTTAGACCCATGTATGCATTTTGGTCCCGAAACTACAAACTTTAATAATGTTCTCAATTTCTCAAGTGTTAACTTAGTACTTGAAATACAATTGAACATGTCTTGCTTTGATCCATCCCTACCAAGTGACTTTATAACTATGAATAAATTTGAATTCCAGTCATTGGACTTCTTTGACCAACAGACAGTAGCAAAGATGAGCTTGCTTCCTTCGGCTTTACAGGTGAATATTACGCCCCCAGGAATGTTCGGAGACTCAAGAATTTATATAAATTCAACTTTATTCTCGGAACTCAATACGAATTCAACTATAACTTTGTACCACCTTCCATTTATTTCCATGCCTACCATAGTTGCAGACCCCGGAGCTAGGGGTTATAATCAAACTAGCATTAGTTGGGTTTCAGGCTATGATCCAATATTTGGAGTTTGGACCGGAAATCTAACATTTAAGGTATATGGATTCTCAGGATATAATATAACAGATAATACACCCCCAACTATAGAATTTAATTATCCATTGAATAATACGAAGTACATGCCACCCGTTAACAATGTTAATGTAACTATTAATGGTACGGGTACTCCATTAAGCTTTGTGAATATAACTCTCGATACAGCAAGTTATATTTACAATGCTACAAGTGATGTAAATACCGCTAATTGTACCTCTGCTAACAATGAGACATTTTATTGTAACCTAACAGACTTAGGAATAGAGTCTGGAACGCATACGGTCAGGGTTGTGGCCTATGACTATGGTGGAGAATATCCAGGAAATAATAATTCATCTGAAATAAGTTTTTCCATAGACTCGATACCTCCAACAATATCTAACATAAGTGTTTCCAACATAACTAATTCTTCTACTGCAATAATCTTTAGTACGAATGAGTTATCAACTTGTTTTGTTAAGTTTGGGGAGTCCAGTAGTCTTGGAGAGCTAACACCTTCTATACAGAATACTACATTTAGTATAAATTTAGTCGGTTTAAACTCATCAGTTCTATATTACTATTCGGTAAACTGTACGGATCTCGCAGGCAACTCTGTGGAGTCATCTATTTCAAACTTTACGACAGCTGAGAGTGTGTACGAAACCCTTGATAATTCCTCTACGAATTATGTAACTATAAATGTTACACAAAATGGAGTAGTATACAAGTTGGTGGAGTTTGAATTGAATGTTAAGGAAAGCACTTCTGCAAGTATAAATGTCACGAAATACAGCAGTAATCCTGAGTCTGTGGGTTTGGGTGTTAACTCTCTTAATAAGTATATCTCTATAGACTCAAATTTAAATTCGAGTAAGATAGACTATGTCATTATTAAAGTTTACTACACAGATTCGGAGGTACCAGAGGGTGTAGACGAATCTTCACTGAGATTATACTGGTTTAATGAGTCAAGTAACGAGTGGGAAAGAGTTCCTGGTGGGGTGGATACTGTAAATAATTATGTTTGGGGGAACACTACACACTTTAGTACTTATGGTATAGGAGGTTTGCTAGCAAATGGTCAAAGTTGTTCCTCAAATTCAGAATGCGCTTCAGGTATCTGTTGTGAGGGTTTATGTTCGTCTACATGTGGAGCCGAAGCAGAAACAGGAGGAGCGGGAGCTGGGGTAGATTTAGATAGCTATTTCTGGTTCTTTAAGAGTAATGTGCAGGCAGGAGAGACTGTGGATATAGATGTAAATAAACCTGAAAATCCTATTGGTAGCATAAAAATTAGGTTTGGCACAAGTGTAGACAATATAAGGATTAATATCCTTAAACTACACTACAAGCCAATGGGGCTTCCTGACTTGTTGGATGTTTATTCTTATATAAGTATCTTACACTCAGGCCTAGAAGAACAGAATATCGAGAAAGCAGAGATAAACTTTAAGGTGGACAAGAGATGGCTTTTAGATAGAGGTTATGATAAGTTGGGTATTGTTCTTGCAAGATATGAGAAGGGAGAGTGGACGGATCTAAGTACGGACTTTGTTAAGGAGGATAGCGATTACTATTACTACAAAGCGGAGACTCCTGGATTTTCGTATTTCGCAATAAGGTATGAAGAGCCGGAGGGCGTGGAGGAGCAACCACGACCTACCGTTGTTGAGCCAACAGGGCCAACAAAGGAAGAGGAAGAGTCAGCCAAGCAGCCGGTAAAGAATGTAACAGAGCAGGTGGTAAGTGAGGAAAAGAAGCATAATTATGTTTATACAGTAATACTCATATTACTTATTGTGTTAATCTCAGCCTTTCTCTTTGCGATAAAGGGAAGGTTCTTAGCGAAGGGTAGACGCTAATTCTATAGATTCATTTTAGAACATAGCCACAATGTGGACACACCCACTTATATTTGAAGTATATCATTTTCTTTCCACACCTAGGACACTTAACAACAGGCTCTTCTTCATCTTCTATTTGATTGTAGACAAGTGTAGCAACTATTGATAGGAACACTACAAGTACGAAGAAAGCCACAGCGTAGACGAACTCTAATATCATAAATCTAAGTAAAGCTCATATAATTTAAGTCTTTCTCTATTAGATGCACTTTACTACACAAAATCTTAAAAAGCTACACTTGGGTTTAGAAGTATGAATCTCTCAGACGTAATAAAGTACTACACAAACAAAGAGGTACGTAAAGAGATAGCAAGAGTATCAAAGAATAGGGAAGTTGTTGGGAGATTCTTGACAGGAGAATTCATGTCAAGACCAAGTACCATAAGTTATGAGCAAGAAGTACTAGACTTAGTAAGGAAAGGAGTATCTTCTTTTCACATGTCAGAGGAAAGATGGTCAAATCCCCTTCAGTTAAGAAGTGACATGTCTAGAAAGGAGTTGGATGAGCTAAGAATAGGTTGGGACCTTGTACTAGACATTGACTCAAAACATATAGAGTTTGGTAAGCTATGCGCTTTTTATGTTGAAGAGCTCTTAGAGTTTCATGGGGTTACCCATTACTCCATCAAGTTTTCTGGTGGGAAGGGGTTCCATATAGCTATTCCATACGAGTCTTTCCCAGAGAAAGTGGGAGGTAAGAATGTTAAGGACTTGTTCCCAGAGGCTTCGAGAATAATAGCCACATACATTCAAGAGCAAATAAATCCATTACTAACAGAAGCTATACTTGATAAGTATAGCCTCAAAGACATCGAGACCATGTCTGGTGTTAAGTTCGAATCCGAAGACAAGTTTGATGTCACGAAGATCGTTAGCTTGGATCCGGTTGCCATATCCTCAAGACACATGATAAGAATGCCTTACTCTTTGAATGAGAAAACATGGTTGGTTTCGATCCCTATTAAAAAGGGATCCGCCTTGAAGTTTAAGTTAGAGGAGGCAGATCCTAAAAAAGTGGTAGTTAAGTATAGGTTCTTAGACACTTACAAGGAAGGAGAGGCTGAGAACCTATTCATAGAGGCTTTTGATTTCAAGCCTAAGACTGCAGAAACAAGTAACGTTTCCCAATCCAAACCAGAGTTTAAGTTCATATTCCCTAAAGAAAAGATTACGGACAAGAACATCTTCCCACCTTGCATAAGAAACATTCTTAAGGGTATGGAGGATGGGAGGAAAAGGTCTTTATTCATACTTATAAATTACTTTAAGCTTTTGGGTTGGGACTGGGACACTATAACAAATGAGATCTTAGAATGGAACAAGAGAAATAAAGAACCTTTAAGCATGAGATACATAAAATCTCAACTCTCATACTACAAAAGAAGAAAAGATTACATGATACCAAACTGTTCCTCAGAAAACTTTTACAAAGATTTAAATATATGCACACCTGATAATACTTGTAAGCGCATTAAGAACCCAATTAACTATTCTTATAAAAAAGTGAGGTATAGACGATGAAAGACATACTTACATATCAGGAGATAAGAGAAGTCCATGCAAAGGAGGATAAAACCTCCTCCTTGCAGAAACTAGATGAAGACTTCTTTAAGAGAGTTAATATGTATCTCAAGCAGAAGTATCAGATGCTATCAAAAATTGAGGAGAAGAAAGATAATGTTTTCTCCCAAACTTCTAAGCGTAAGATAGAGAAAGAAATAAGCAACGTATTAAATGTGTTTAAAAACATAATCCAACTAAGGGAGAAGAAGATAGCCATGAGAGCCTTGCTTGACGCAAGGCTTGGCACAGAATCCACAACAAACATGACTCCATTGGAGGTAAAGCTCTATAAGAGTTTGTTGAGTTTGTTTAAAGACTTTGAGAAAGAGTTTGAAGCCAAGTCTAAATCAGACCTTGTTAAGGTCAGATTCTTAAAAGACACCCCAAAGTTTAAATGGAGAGGTAAGGTATACGGCCCATATGAGAAAGGCAAAGAGTATGAGCTATCCATGGTCTTAGCGGACATGTTAATCAAAGGAAAGAAAGCCGAAAAAGTTTAAAACCCCAAAAAGTTTATAAATCCACTAATTAATAGGGAGATAGCATGAAAATCCCAAAGAAAGTCAATAGGTATTGCCCCTACTGTAAGAAGAAGACAGAACACAAAGTTACAAATGAGAAAAGTGGGGGAAGGAGAGGAGTTTTAGGTAAGGGTAGAAGGAAGAAGTATAAAATGGAGCATGGATATGGAGGATTTCCTTATCCGAACCCCCAAAAGTCTACAAGATGGGGAATAAAACAGTCTAAGAAGACCAATTTAAGGTACAAGTGTACAGTTTGTGGCAAGATTAGTGTTCAAAAATCAGGTGTTAGAGCTAAGAAGGTGGAGTTAGTATGAAGGACAGAGAATGTAGATCAAGGTTCCTAAGGGTAAGATGTCCTAAGTGTAAGAATGAACAAATAATATTTGGTAAGGCTTCATCTGAGGTTAAATGTTTAGTTTGTGGTAATGTACTTGGTATCCCAACAGGTGGAAAAACCAAACTTAAAGCAAGAGTTCTCGAGGTCTTAAACTAAAATCCTACTAAAAGTTTATAAGTAATACTTTCCTTTCTTTTATTATGAAAAGGATATTATTTCTCCTAATACCCGTGCTCTTAATGGGTACAGTATTTGCATTCAACATAGATGTAGGAATAGACCTTAAACCTCCAATAGTAGGTAAAGATGGAGCACAAATGCCTGGTCAAAGTGAAGAAACAACTCCAGTTGTAGCGAACATGACTAACTGTATAGACTCGGACGGAAAAGACAACTTCAACACAACAGGAGTCGTAACTGCAGAATATGACAACGGCGCAGTAAGAGTGTTTCAAGACAAATGTGCTTTCATAGACGGCAAGTGGGTAGCAGTAGACTTTTACTGTGGTGATGAAGGTCCAAACTACACAGTAAAGGAGTGTCCTTGTTTCGCAGGAAGGTGCTTAAACAAGCCACTTTTGGGAGTAAAAGGAAAAATACTTAATGTAACAGAAAAAGTGCAGAATGTTAGCAACAAAGTTCAGATGAGAGTAGAAGCAGAAATACAAAAGAGTAAAGTTAACATCACAATAACGGAAGAGAACGGAACTTACACAAAGATTATAGAGACCCCAGCAGTAAAGATCATAACAACCAAAGAAGTAGACGTTGAGAATGGAACCTTGAGAATAAATAAAGTGGTCATTAATCCAGACAGGATAGTAAACATCACAAAGACTATAAATGTAAACATAACAGAATTACAGGTCGAAGAGGAAGGGAACAAAACAGTCCTTGTTGGACACGCAGTAGAGAAAAGGAAATTATTTGGATTCATACCGGTAAGAATGAGAACTACAGTTAAGATAGACCCAATAACAGATTCCATAATAGAACATAAGAAGCCATGGTGGGCATTCTTAGCAGTATAAAAACTTTTAAAAGCTTATTTCTTATTTTTTCTTTATGGATTTCGAGCCCATAGAGAAAAAGTGGCAAGAAAGATGGGAGAAGGAAGGCGTATACAAAACTTCTATAGACAAGTCTAAGCCGAAATTCTTTATGATCTTTGCATATCCAGGTGTATCTGGATTTCTACACGTAGGACACATGCGTGGCTACACTTACACAGACGTGATCACAAGATACAAGAGAATGAGAGGTTACAATGTTCTCTTCCCAGTAGGAGTTCATGCTTCAGGAAATATAGCAATAGCTTTCTATCAGAAAGTCAAAAACAAAGATCCAAAATGGATTGAATACCTCAAAGAAAATGGGGCCACAGATGAAGACCTTAACAAGATGACGTCCCCAGAGGCTGTTGTGGATTACTTTGTTAATGTGTACGTTAATGAATACTGGAAGAAGTTTGGTTTTCTAGCAGATTGGGAGAGATTCACATGCACAATTTACCCTGAATACAATAAATTCATCCAATGGCAGTTTAGGAAGCTAAAGGAAAAGGGCCTAATAGTCCAAAAGCCATATTATGCTACTTTCTGTCCAAAATGTGGTCCAGTAGCTGTGGATCCTTCACAAACAGACATAAGCAAAGGAGGTAATGCTGAGAAACAAGAGTTTACCCTTCTTAAGTTTAAGATGGGTGATGTGTACTTAATTGCTGCAACCTTAAGACCAGAAACAGTCTATGGCCAAACAAATATGTGGGTAAGACCTGACATAACCTATGTTAAGATAAAGGTTGGAGACGAAATATGGGTTGTGTCAAGAGAAGCTGCAGAGAAGTTAAAGTACCAAAAGGAAGGAATAGAGATCGTAGGCGAAGTAAAAGGAGAGGAGCTTATTGGAAAGAAAGCTTTAGCTCCAGGTGTTAACAGAGAAATAATAATTCTTCCATCAAGTTTCGTTGATCCAAACTTTGGTACAGGAATAGTAACATCTGTCCCATCGGATGCTCCATATGATTATATTGCACTTGAAGACTTAAAGAAGGATGAAGAGACATTAAGAAAGTATGGCATTGATCCAGAGGAAGTAAGGTCCATTCAACTCATACCAATAATAGAAACCCCCGGATGGGGAAAATTCCCAGCTAAAGAGATTGTTGAGAAGATGGGGATTAAAAACCAGAATGATCCTAAACTAAAAGAAGCAACGCAGGTCATATACAAAGAAGGATTTCACAAGGGTAAGATGATTGGAGACACACCTTACTCTGGAATGAGTGTTGAAGAGGCTAAAGAGAAAGTTAAGCAAGATCTTATCAATCAAGGATTGGCAGACATAATGTACGAGCTTTCAGAGGAAGTTATATGTAGATGTGGGGAGAGAGTTGTAATCAAATTAATACCAGATGCATGGTTTATTAAGTACTCAGATGAAGAGCTAACTAAGAAGTCCAAGGAGCATGCTAAAACCATGCTCATCCTCCCAGAGACGTTCTACAACAACTTTCCAAACATCCTTGATTGGTTCCAAGATAGAGCATGTGCAAGACTTGGTAACTGGCTTGGAACAAAGCTTCCATTTGATGAGAGGTGGGTTATAGAACCAATCTCAGACTCTACACTTTACCCAGCCTTTTACATAGTCTCCAAATATGTAAACCTTGGTAAAATAAAGGTCGAAGACCTAACTGATGAGTTCTTCGACTATGTATTCTTAGGAAAAGGTGAAGGTAAGGAAGAATGGAAGCCTATAAGAGAAGAATTTGATTATTGGTATCCTTTAGACATAAATCTTGGTGGTAAAGAACATCAAACTGTTCATTTCCCAGTGTTTGTTATGAATCATGTTGCTATTCTTCCTAAAGATAAGTGGCCTAAGGGAATAATAGCACATTGGTACATAACAGGTAAGGGTGGAAAGATATCCAAGTCAAAGGGAGGAGCAGAACCTATACCTGGTGCTACCAAGAAATACTCAGTAGATGGTATGAGGCTTTATTATTGCCACGTTGCATCCCCATTTGTAGACGTAGAATGGGATCCGGATACCGTGTTAAAGTACAAGAGCCAAGTTGAAAAACTCTTTACACTCTTTGAGACTCTTCTAAAAGAAACAAGCGGCAAGGAGAATAAGTGGATAGTTTCAAGGTTCTACTCCAAATTAAAGCAAGCAACGGAAGCCATGGATAGGTACGATATGAGGAAAACAATAGATATCCTTCTATTTGAATTCATGAAAGATCTTAACAAGTACATCAAACAAGGAGTGAATCTAAAAACCTCCAAAGAGATTCTTAACTTGTGGTTAAGAACTCTTGCACCTTTCATACCACACACAGCAGAGGAGCTATGGGAAAGACTTGGGAACAATTCTTTTGTTTCTCTAGAATCTTGGCCTGAAGTTGACGAGTCAAAAATAGACCCCGAGCTTGAAGCCTCTGTAGAACTTATAGACAGAGTCAAAGACGATATAAGGGAGGTTATAAAGCTTGTTGGTAAGCAGCCTTCTAAGATAAAGATATTCGTATCCCCACAATGGAAATATGAATTTCTTTCCATTGTGAAAGATGAGATTAAGAATGGCAATCGCGATTTCAAATCCATTATCTCTAAGATCCCACAAGAATTGAAACCACATATGCCAGAGATCACAAAGATTCTTCCTAAGCTTATCAAGGACGAGTCTAAAATCCCGACAACCATCCTAAGCGAAGACAAGGAGTACAACTTCCTTACTGAAAACAAAGCAATACTTAGCAAAGAGTTCAATGCTGAGATAGAGATAGTAAAAGCTTCCGCATCAAGTGAACCAAAAGCCAAGCAAGCCTTCCCTTCCAAACCAGGCATTTTAATAGAATAAACAAATTTAAATATCTCCAAAACCTTTATCTTTCATGTTTAAAGCCCTATCCAAAGTTCCTCCACACATTAAGATAAAGATCACAAAGAGTATTCTCTTTGCTTTGGTTGTTGTTGGGATAATACTTTTCTTAACACCCTTACTGTACGGAAAAACAGGCTATTTGATAGTCAAGCTTACAAGTTCAAGTGGGGATGCACAATCCCTTTACATCACTTTAGAGGAGATTCAAGTCCATCCAAACTTTACTGGCTCAAACTGGGAAACCATCTTAGACAAGCCTGTTACATACGATCTTATAACACTTAACACTAACCAGACAACCATAATGACCAAGAAGATGATAGTTGGTAATTACACTAAAATAAGGATGTGGATTTCAAATGCAAACATAACAAAAGACAATAGAACCCACACCATAACTGTTCCAAGCTCTAGACTCGTAGTTGATCTCCCATTTGAGATTAAGCCAAATCAAAACACAACCTTGCTTATAACAATCCCTGCTGATAAGATAACAGTACAAGCAGAGGACGAGTTCCTCCTCGTCCCTTCAGCCATAACAATATCAACCCAATAAATTTATATTTCTCCGAATTTTTAGAGTTTTGATGGCAGAGAAGGAAAACATATTTGAAACCAAACCTGATACAGCAAATATATCTAAAGCTGTGGGAGAGTATATATCCCTGTGTGTGAGGTTCACACATACTTTTTCGTCTCGTTTTGAAACCTTTTTGGAGTATGTTAAGGAAAACAATGTTCCTTCTCTTAAGAAAGAGATGGAAGAAGTACTTGATACAGAAGGAGATGCTTTATCTAAAGGTTTAAGAGACATACGGCTTAAGTTTTCAAGATTAAGCAATGTATTTGAAGCTCAGATAAAACCTCTTTATGTAGACCTACATAATTTCATTAAGCAAAGTCATAGGCAGTACCTTGAGTTAAAAGATATGGAAGATGTGAAGAGCAGCGACCTTAAGAAGTTTGACAAGGTCAACAAGTCCATCAGAAGAGTATATAGGATTCTCTTCACAACTCATCATCCAATAGTTCCAGAGATAGAGAAAAGACTTAGCGAGATAAACAAAACTCTAGCACATGGAACGAGATCGTATAGCATCTTTAAGTTAAGGACGAAGTTAAAGAGAGAGTACAATGCCTTTTTATCCGAAATGCTTGCTCTGTTAAAGAGAAGCAGAGAGTTAATCTCTCTGCTTGGTTCAGATTATTCAGCATTGAAAAGCTTCGCTAGGGCTAAGAAGCTTTATGACACAGACCACATTAAGTCTGATTTAGGTGCATTAGAACACGCGATTAACAAGCTTAGTAAGTTGCGCAAGGACATTGTACATTTAAAGAAAGACCTCTCCTCTACTAAGTTTAAAGTCCATAGATCTGAAAAGAAGTATGTTAAGTTGGAAAAACTCTTTGATGAGTTTAAGTCCAACTATGAACTCTTCCTCCGCCACAACCTCGCCGTCTCCCGCGCCGCCCAGGGTTTATACGATGCTACGAAGAGGTTAAAGGAGACACCTCCAGACGAACTTCACAAATATGAAAAGCTCATATACAACAAACAAAATGATCTCTTCAAAACTTTAGAAAGACTTTCAAAAGCTTTAGATATGTATGCTAACATAAAAGTTAAATCAAAGGTGGCATCTTCCGTATTCAAAACCCAAGCCGCCTCCAACCTCAGCACAGCCTATGATACCTTACCAGATATTTTATCTCAACTTAGTAAGGATGTTAAATTAGTTGGAGCTGGATTGGATTTTCTGGAGAGATTTCATAATAGATTACTGGCCTTTGAAGTTAAACCCAGAGAGAAAGAAGAAGGTTATGTACTTCCAGCCACAGCCAAGCTTTTAGAGAAGAGGAAGGATACACTTAAATCCTATAAGAAGTTAAGCTACAAGCAAGTAAACAGAATAGTCAAAGCAAAGTATAAAGTGTTAAAATCTTTAAGCAGGAGAGAAAAATTAAAACCTTCTTTGCACAAAGAACTACTTAACGAGATGGTAGCTATGCATAAACTAATAGCATCAAGTAGTGTACTTGGTGGTGTAGGAAGTGTAGCACTAGCAATCCCACGAAAAACAGGTATAAAAGAACTTCAAAAAGAATTAAAAGAGAATGAAAAAATAGCAAAGAGAAGCAAAAGACCTCTTAAGCTTCTCTTATCTATAAAGAAAGACACTCTAAAACACGTGGTTATGAGAAGAACAGGCCTTTTGAGAAAAAGAGAGTTAGCATATAGTGAACTTAGGGAGAAATTGCATTCCTTGCAGAGAGTAATTCCAACTATCTCAAGAACGCTTAACGATTATAAGAAGAGAGGAGAATTCCAAACTCCAGCAGAAAGAAAAGAGATGGCAAAGAGAATAAAGGAAGAAATAATTCAACCCATTCTTCAATTCCAAACCCTCTACATCAAGATTAACAAGAGGAGTAAAAAAGTTATTTCTACCTCACATAACGTAGCAAAAGAAACAATAAGA
Source organism: Candidatus Woesearchaeota archaeon (assembly GCA_964591855.1). Classification (GTDB taxonomy): domain Archaea; phylum Nanobdellota; class Nanobdellia; order CAZCWL01; family CAZQAZ01; genus CAZQAZ01. The sequence goes on from CAZQAZ010000001.1 coordinate 75,576, forward strand.
TTCATGGACAACCTCATGAATCTTGCTAAGAGATCAAAGGAGATAATAGAC
>CAZQAZ010000001.1:75726-79410 GCA_964591855.1 Candidatus Woesearchaeota archaeon
CTAAATCAAGCCAAATGGGAACCAGTCTTCCCATACATTAAAGGGCCAGAAGTAAAAATTGATAATATCCATCAGTACCTAGATCGAAACCAGTCCTATAACTTGAGAGGGGAGTTCTCCAAGGCTTCTCAAGAGTATAAAGATGGTTTAGTTAGGTTGGGAGATACAATCTCAGAAAAAGGTATATGGGATAGCGTAGAAGTGGAGGATGTTTCTTGGGTTATCGACCAGCTTGAATCTTTATTGGACCCCCTTTCGCTCCCCATATACTTAATTCTGCATCTTGATTCTTTTCCTCCTAGGGGAGGGAGAGGTAAGTGGTATGAGGAAGATGAAGATGGCCTTCCCAAGTTAGAACCCATAATCCCAAATGGAACAGAAGTGATAACAGATGAACTAATGAGTATGGCATTGGGTAGAATAGAGAATCATGTTATAATTCCTCTTTTCATAGGATACGAACCAGAAGTGGGGGGTCTTAGTAACAAGTCTTTATATACTGTTGGAGAAGAGTTTGCAACGAAGGTCGTGCAGGGTTGGGGTATCCTCTCAAAGAATGATATTAAGGATGTCCTTAAGAGATTCGATCTTTACGACGAAGAGGCGAAAGAGGAACTTAATCCAAAAGATTATCTTGAAGCGAAAGCAGAGTACACATGGCAGATGTCTCCACCACTCTACTTTAAAGAATTCCCATCTAAGACTATCATAGACTACCTAGAAGAATCTTACGCTCAAGACTTAGAGTTCAATAGAGAGGAGTTAGGCATCCAGAATCAAGCAGACTTTAACAAATGGGTGAACTATGCATATGGACTAGCCATCTTGACATTCCAAATGCATGTCAACGGTGAACAGCATAAGTGTCTTTTCTCAGATGCTAATCCATTCAGCTGGACGGATGGTGTCCTTCTTAGGTCCGTAGATCCATCAAGATTGTATGAGATTGTTAAGGATATAGTTTTGAAGCATGACTTTTCCTACCCTAGTTACGTGATGGAGACCTTCCCAAGAGAGGAGAAGGTTGAGGAGACACCTTCTCTTGTAGGAAGGCTTAAAGGTAGATTCTTTGGAAGAAGGTGATCAGCCAGGATGGTATTCGACTACAAAGACCCCCTAAATCAAGCCAAATGGGAACCAGTCTTCCCATTCGAAGAGTTTAGGGGCTTTAAAGTGGAGATAGACAACATCCATCAATACTTAGACCAAAACCAACCTTACAATTTAAGAAAAGAATTCTCCAAAGCCTTCCAGGACTTCAAGGGAAGCCTAGTGGACTTGATAGAACAAGCTCTATCTAGAGACACAGCAGATGTTAGTGACGATGACTATAGTAGTTTTGAGGAGTATAGGCGTGTAGTTGGGAAAGATTATAATTGGTTGGTTCCTCAGATCAAAGAGATCACAAAACCTCTTCTCTTCCCAACAATCCTACTTTGCTTTTCTAACAGTTTATCAGTAGGAGGCCATGGTGAAGGTTGGGTATACAAAAACGATGAGCCAGTTTACTTCGAACCACATGGAACTGAGGTTATAACTGACTATTTAATTAGTGCAGCGTTAATTAATGTAGCAAAACCATTGGAGGATGTGATTCATCCAATATACGGAATTGGGGCGCCTGTTTCTCCATTCGAACCCTTAAAAGACAATATTACTAATTATATACTAGGGACTTTAGGAATACTCACAATGCAAGAGATAGAAGACATTCTTAACGACTTTGACCTCGTTGATGAGGAGAAGATCAGAAGCTCTTGGAATGAGGTCCATGAGCCTGTAGGAAAATACGTATGGCAAACTTCCCTTCAGAGGTATCTATACGACGCTTTCTTAAACGATGAACCCAAGACTATCATAGACTACCTAGAAGAATCTTACGCTCAAGACTTAGAGTTCAATAGAGAGGAGTTAGGCATCCAGAATCAAGCAGACTTTAACAAATGGGTGAACTATGCATATGGACTAGCCATCTTGACATTCCAAATGCATGTCAACGGTGAACAGCATAAGATTATCTACTCGGATGCAAATGAAAGTACATGGACAAGTGGACTTCGTATCGCCTCTATAGATCCAGACTTAGAAAACATTCACAGCATTATTTCGAAGGGAAAGGTTTTAGGGGGGTCCTCTATAGGCTCCTACTTTGGTGAGAAGTGGGAAGAATTAGAATCTCAAAAACCTAAAAAATCTTCCTTAAAAAACAAGCTTAAGATTTTTGGAAGAAGGTAAATCTTTATATTTAATCTTTTTCTTCTTTAGGATATGAGTGCGAATGTTCAGGCAGTATTGAGTGATTTCACATTAGGTAAGAAGAACTTAGAACAAGCTGCTGCTCTTTTAGATATGTATCAAAAAGGAGCATCCTCTCCTGAAGAAGATGCTAAAAGATTGGCTGAAATAAGAACAGAAGTTAGAAGATTGTATCGTCTTGGGTTGTTGGATAGGGGTGCAGCAAAGTTATTAGGAAAATGGACTACGGATTATTCTGGCTTTGCTGGAGAGTTAGAGTCCATACCTATTATAGGATGGATTTTTAGACTCATCTTAAACCTTTTGTCTGCTATTCCTGTTGTTGGAGCTCCAATTAGAAACTTAAGAAACTTCTAAGTGAAGACTGTGTGAGTATTCTGCTGTTCTTCGTGTAGAAGTTCAATCCATTCTTAAGTCTTGAGTTAGCATACTCAAGAAGCTCTTTTCTTGTTTGAAACACCTTCTTATTCTTCCAAGCATTCCTAACCGTCTCCCTACAAACCCACACTCCAAGTGGAACATTATAAGAAGGAGATATCTCTCTTATAACTACAACCCTAGCTTGTCTTCTTATAGAATCTAATCCTTCTAACACACCAAGTCTAGCAGCATAATATCCACCTCTTTCTTTCTCGGCGTACTTTTTCCTACCAAAGTAAGGCTCATATTCATAGTTGTAAACACTGGAATCAACTTCATGGCATTCAAACTCCCATTTGCCAGGAAGCAATAAAATAAGATAGTGATTCCCCAAGAACTCTGATTCTAGTAAAACATAATCACTAAGTTCCTTGTGTTCTTTGATCTTAGAGATTAAGTGTTTACCAATTATGTCATCAACAGCAGTTATAGACCACCTGGTAGGTACAAGTCTCTTATCTTTAACACCTAAAACCCCAGACGATAGAATATCAACTGCTTTATACACATCAACACTCTCATAAAGCAGTTTGACACTATCCTCAGCTTTTAAGTCTGGTTCCAAAGCTTTTTCGATACGCTTCTCTATTCTAGGATTTGAGCTCAGTCTCAAATCCTTAACTTTTATCATCGGGCCCATTGGTTGAACAATGTTTGAGAATCTAACCCCAAACTTTGGTTTTCTGGTAAGATCTAAGTCCAGACATACAGGCTTTGAGGATAAAGCTACCTCTTGGATTCTCTCAACAAGCCTATTTTTGTTCTTGATGTGGTTTAGTCTTCCGCCAACAAGAGTATTTGATCTCAAGTAGATTATCCTTCTGTAATCCATACCAAACCATTTCTTTGGGTTGTCAATTACTTCATTTGGATTTGTTAGAGTTACAGCCCCAACAAATGCATTAGGATAGCTTTTACTAGATACGAATATAGATTGGGATACTCCAGTATAATACATAATAAAAAGTTAGAATGAAGGATTTTTAAGGTTTGGGTTAAAGTGTTTCC
>CAZQAZ010000001.1:79510-87275 GCA_964591855.1 Candidatus Woesearchaeota archaeon
TACATAATAAAAAGTTAGAATGAAGGATTTTTAAGGTTTGGGTTAAAGTGTTTCCCTTAGAGTCTGATTTTGTCTCCTGGTGGTTGTTCCAAGTAGCCGCTTGTGGCGCCTTTCGTAGCGTAGTCGTCTAATATTAGTGCTATATCTGGGATATTTGTTGGGGTGGTTCTACCTGTATCAAATCTCTCGAATCTACTAAGGTCGTTTATTAACCTTGTTCTCCAGTCAGCCATAAACCTCACCTCGTTACTATTGTATAGTGACTACTACTATATAAAGCTTTCTGTTGGTAAACTTTATATTTTACATGAGACTCACTTAATGTATGGTCTACGAAATAAAACATGAGAGAGATAAGTGCATTGGATGTGGGGCATGTGTTGCTGTGTGTCCTGAGAACTGGGAAATGAAAGACGATGGAAAAGCTGCCCCAAAGAAAACTGTTGTAGAAGAATTAGGATGCAATAAGAAAGCAGAAGAAAGCTGCCCACTCCACATAATACACATTATTAAGAAGTGAGAATCATGAGAAGGTTTATGTTATTATCATTATTCCTACTTGTATTTACAATCTCTTTAGCTAAGCCTGTCCTTTACTTCTTTGAGTCTCCAACGTGTCCACACTGTCAAAACATGAAAGCTTATCTTAATTATCTTAAATCACAGTACGATTTTGATGTGAAAATGTACTCCGTTAGTGATAAAGAAGCGTTAATACTTGTCAACGAAATGGCCTGTGCTTACAATTATACATTAGTAGGTGTTCCAACTTTTTTCATAAACGATAAAGTTTTTGCAGGCGATGGTCAAGGTTCGAAGGTAGGTATCTTGAATGAAATAAAATATTGTTCTAATCATACATGCTTAGATCCTATGGACGTTGTGAAAGCAAATGAGTATAGATGTAGCTTTTCTAAGGATAGTCCTGTAGACGATTCAAATGGAGGGATTGGGGTTTTCTTGTTCTTTGGGCTTGTAATAGCACTAGTTATTGTAGGGTACTTCATCACAAAGCATAAATAACACAACATATTGTATTTGTTAGTATGAAATGTCCGTATTGTGGAGCAAATAACGACAAAGTAATAGATAAAAGAGAGATAAAAGGAGGGACTATAAGTAGAAGAAGAAGATTGTGTTTAAGCTGTGGAAGGAGATTCACCACATATGAAAAAATATTCTTCCCATATCTCTTAGTTATAAAAAGAGATGGGAGTACAGAACCATATTCTTTAGACAAAATAAGGACAGGTGTTGAAAAGGCCTTGGAGAAAAGACCTTTCACAGACGAAGACATAAGCAAGCTTGTTAAGAAGATTGATAGGAAGATAAAAATCAAATATCAAGACAAGGTAAGAAGTAAAGACATAGGGAAAATAGTCTTAGAAGAGCTTAAGAAGCTAGACGAAGTTGCATACTTAAGATTTGCTTCCGTACACAAGAAGTTTGAGGACATATCTTCATTTGAGAAGGAGCTTAAGAAGCTAAAGGGTGGTAAGAAATGAAGGTTTATATGGACAATGGAGCAACAACTAAAGTCGATAAAGAAGTAATAAAAGCCATGCTTCCTTACTTTGATAAATACTATGGAAACCCATCATCTTTACATTCTTTTGGTAGGGAAGCGAGGGAAGCAATAGACAAAGCAAGACAAATTGTAGCTAAGAAACTTGGAGCCGAGCAGGAAGAGATAGTATTCACATCAGGAGGTACAGAGTCGGATAATCTTGCTTTGAAGGGGGTATTATATGCTAACAAGAAGAAAGGTAAGCACATAATAACTTCGTCTATAGAACATTCAGCTGTTTATAATACATGTAAATACCTTGAGTCACAAGGATTTAAAGTTACCTATTTGCCTGTAGATAGTGAAGGTTTTGTGAATCCAGATGACCTACAAAAAGCTATCACAAAAGAAACAGTCTTAGTTTCAATTATCCATGGCAACAATGAAATAGGAACAATACAAGACTTAAAGGCCTTGGGAGACATATGTAAAGACAAAGGTGTTTACTTTCATACAGACGCCGTACAATCTTTCACGAAGGTTCCAATCGATGTGAGGAAGATAAATGTTGATCTCGTATCAATGTCTGCACATAAGTTACATGGGCCAAAAGGGGTTGGAGCTCTTTTTGTTAAGAAAGGGACAATAATTGAGAGACAAAACATAGGTGGACCACATGAGTTTAGATTAAGATCTGGTACAGAGAACGTACCTGGCATAGTTGGATTTGGAAAGGCTGTTGAGCTAGCCCCAACTCAAGAGAAGATAAAGGAGATAGCAAGCCTAAGAGATAGACTCATGGATGGTTTGTTAGAGCTAGAAGATACAAAACTAAACGGTCCAAGAGGTAAAAAAAGATTGTGTAACAATGTTAACATAAGTTTTGGAAAGGTTGAAGGAGAGTCTATATTAATACATTTGGACTCTAGAGGTATAGCAGTATCTACTGCGTCTGCATGTTCCTCCAGAAGCTTAAAGCCAAGTAGAATACTTCTTGCCATAGGTTTAAGCCCAGAAGTAGCTCATGGGACAATAAGGTTCACTTTGAGCAAATACACCACAAGGAAAGAAGTAGATTACGTGATCAAGAACACGAAAGAAGTAGTCTCCTTACTTAGAGGAATGAGCCCTCTTGTTAGGGAGAACGAGAGAAAGATTTATAGAGAAAGTGGGGGTAAGATTCTATCTTCACATGAATGTTGGTGATAGGTTTGGAATACTCAAAGAAAGTGATGGAACACTTTCTCCACCCAAAAAACGCTGGAGAAATGAAAGACTACTCTGGTATGGCTGAGGTAGGAAATGTAATATGTGGGGACGTGATGCGTCTTTACATAAAGGTTAGAGATGGGAAGATTGTAGACGCTTCTTTCCTTACATTCGGATGTGCAGCAGCCATAGCAACTACAGATGTTTTATGTGACATGATTAAAGGCAAGACTATTGAGGAAGCCAAGAAGATAACAATGCAAGACATAATAAAGGAGTTGGGAGGAATGCCTCCTATAAAACATCATTGTTCTAGTATGGCTATTGAGGCCTTACACAAAGCTATAGAGAATTATGAATCCTCTGAATCATCTTCTAAAGCTTGATTTAGCTCTTTGAGTATAGCGTCAAGATCAAGACCATGAGCTTTAATAGCTATTTCAATGGTTTCCATCATTGCAAATGGACATCCAAAGCAATGAAGATTATACTTCATTAAAACCTCTGCAGCTTTTGGATATTTCTCCAAAAGCTCTTTAATTGTTGTGTCTTTTGTTATCTTTGGCATACTTACAATACCTCCTTATTGGACATTTGTCACATTTTGGTCTTACAGGCTTACACACAGATTTTCCATGGATTATGAATAAGGAGTTGATCTCCCTCCAGAACTTCTTGGGGATAACTTTTTTTAATTCTTTCTCCGTTTGCTCCGGAGTTTTAGTGTTAACAAGTCCTATTCTGTTTGCTACTCTGTGGACATGTGTGTCCACAGGTATTGCACTCTTACCATAAGCATAAACTAGAACACAGTTAGCGGTTTTCCTCCCAACACCTGGAAGCTTTATCAAATCCTCAAATCTACTTGGAACCTTTCCCCCATACCTCCCCACTATAATCTTGGAAGCAGACTTTATGTTCCTAGCCTTGTTTCTATAGAATCCACTTGATTTTAGGATCGTTTCCAAGTCTTTTATCTTGGCTTTGGCCACGTCCTTGGGAGTTTTATACTTTGAGAAAAATAACTTAGAAACCTTTTCTGTTGTCTCGTCCCGAAGTCTTTGACTTATTATGGTTGTTATTAGAACTCTGTATGGATCCTTGAGCTTAGAGAGGGCTGTGTATCCAGCTTCCTCTCTTAGCAACTTGATTATGGTTTCAATTTTGCTCATAATGAATTTAGGACATAGCATTTAATATAATTTGTGAGCTCCTCTTATACCCATTCTTTGGAGGTTGTGCCATTGTTCCTTTGAAAAAGCTTCAGGATCTATGACTACGTACACGTTACCTTCAGCATCTTTGGAGTGGTTTATAAGTTGGTCAAGGAGTTTGTATGTTCTATCAAAGCCCATTGTTTGGCTTAAGTATTCTATACAGTCTAATAGAATATTTTCTTTTTTAGATCTCTCGGCTAAACTAGTTAGGAATGTTTCAGGTTGTACTTTCTCAAGCCATTCCCATTCAACATTGTCCCCAATTGCAGCCCTCAGATCTTCATCTAATGGAACTCTAGAGATGACTCTATCAATATTAAATTTATCTACGATGTCTTTGTAATTATTTGCATCCACAATCCCATTGACGATTATGTACTCTATCATATTACCACTCAGTAGTTGTATCTATTAAAACCTTTCGGTTGAGGCAAAAAGTGTAGAATTAACACAAATAGAAAAGTATTTAAATGTGTAAGTTCTACACTTTTTAATAAAAAGTGTGGTTCGCACACTAAAAAGTGGATCTGGAGGGATTCGAATTGGGAGAGAAGATGAGAGTTGATGAGGCATTAGAACTCTATAAGGATGGCAAGTTCGATGAAATCTTCAAAAGAAGCTGTCCATCAATAGAGGACATAACTAGGTTTATAGTGAATGCGTTCGCTGTGTGTGGAAAGGCCATATCTCCAAGTGTAGTTATAGGTTTGAGTGGAGGAATAGATTCTGCAGTAGTTTCCACGTTGGCTGTTAAGGCTTTCGACGATCATTACTATTGGGACTACCACAAAGTAGAAGGGTGGGGTAAGTGTTTCGTACATGGATTAATCATGCCATCCGATACGAATTCTGCAGAGGATATGGAGTATGCTATCAAACATGCGGAGAGATTAGGAATAGAGTATGAGGTAGTCCCTATTGATGAGTTGGAGAAGCCATTTCTGAAATTAGAGAACTACTTTAAGGACGACATAGCTAAAGGAAACCTAAAAGCAAGAATAAGAATGATCTTATTATACGATAGGGCTAGGTCTATGTGGCCTGATGGGAGCTTAGTTTTAGGCACAACTAACTTCTCAGAATACCTGATCGGCTACTTCACAAAGTATGGAGATGGGGCAGCAGACATAGAACCAATACTTCCTCTTTATAAAACGCAAGTTAAGATGATTGCAAGAGAATTGGGAATAGATGAGAGAATAATAAACAGACCTCCAACCACAGGTCTATGGGAAGGTCAAACCGATGAGGATGAGCTTGGTTTGACGTATGAACTATTAGACAAGATCCTATTGGGGCTTGAGCTTGGACTAACATGGAGCAATGATGTTGCAGATATAGTATTTCAGAACGAGGAGCCTAACTATGAGCTTGTTGGCAAAGTCTTTCGTTTGGTTACGGCAAGTGAACATAAGAGGAGATCACCAATATCGCTTGAAATGAAATTCGATAGATCACCATTGTATTGAGTGCACTTTATGATGAAAGGATATGATCCATCAAAGTATGAGAGGCCATCTGTAGCTGTAGACATAGTTGTGTTTACGATTAAAGACGACGATCTAAAAGTTCTCCTAATAAAGAGAGGGGTAGAACCTTTTAAGGGCATGTGGGCACTACCTGGTGGATTTATTAGGATGAATGAGACTTTAGAGGAAAGTGCATTGAGAGAACTTGAGGAAGAAACTGGGGTTAGAGACGTTTACCTTGAGCAGCTCTACACTTTCGGAGATCCAAAAAGAGATCCAAGGACAAGAGTTATTAGCGTAACTTACATGGCGATAGTTGATTCCAGTAAAATAAAGTTAAAAGCTACAACCGATGCTAAAGAGGCTAAGTGGTTTTCTGTCTACAAACTTCCAAAGTTAGCGTTTGATCACAAGAAAATAATAAAGTATGCACTACAAAGATTGAGGTACAAGTTAGAGTACACCACAGCGGGTATGAAATTTCTTCCGGAAGAGTTCACATTACCTGATATCAAAAGAGTTTATGAGATTGTTTTCAATCGTAAGTTGGATAAAAGAAACTTCTACAAGTGGATAAAGTCAAAGAATATAATAGAAAAGATTAATAAGAAAAGGAAAAAAGGAAGGGGAAGACCAGCACAACTTTATAGATTCAAAAAGTCTGCACCGTTTATAATTGCGAAGTAATTCTTTGATTGATTACTCTTATAGCCTTTCCATTTATTAGAGCATCTGCTAGTTTTCTTCTTGCTGAATTTAGAAGTCTGTTAAAAGTAGGCTGTGAGATATTCATTTTCTCAGCAGCTTGTGTTTGGTCCAAGCCTTCATAGTCTTTAAGCCTTAGAGCTTCAAGTTCCTCGAGAGTTATTACTACTTCTTCTAAAGCTCGTAATGGAATCCCAGCTGGCTTAAAGTAGGTTACATCCGGAGAGAACCAAACTCTTTTTGGTTTTAGAGGCCTAGGCATTAAGCACCCTCTTGAGAGCTTCTTTTACTGTTATATTAGACATACTTACCATTTTAATACCCTTCGATTCTAAGAAAGCTTGTACGTTGGGCCCAACTCTTCCACTGACTAATACTTCTACACCTTCGTTACTTAGCATCTGTGCTACTCCAAATCCTGCTCCTCCCCCACCAAAAGCAAACGGATTCTTGACGCTTTTGATTAACTTTTCACCTTCAAATATGAGAAAGTATGGTGCTCTTCCTGTTATTGGGCTTACCATGTCGTTCTCTGTAGGACCCTCCGAAGCGATTGCTATCTTCATAGTTTCACCTCCAATAGTTTTTCAACCAACCATCCTTGGGCAACGGAAACAAAAACCATAACAACAGTCAATACAGCAACGAACTTAATTCCAAAGTAAAAGATCATTAATGGAAGTAATGCAGGTTTAACAGCTCTATTATAAAGAAATGTGGCAATAATCCCATTTCTTGTACCGTGTTTTTGTAGTTCATTTAGTAAAGGATACCATAAATAAATTGGACCACTTGAGATTATGCCTGCGATTATTGCAATTATCCAACCTTTGGCACCAGAATTCTTTCCCAAGTATTTTGTGAGAGTCTGTGGACGCACGAACTTGTTCATTATAGCTAACAAAGCTATCACGACTATGAACACAGGTACAACTTTCTTTAGTATAGATAAAGTTGCTTGCAGGGCTTTTATAGCTAGACTTGAATTCAATAGTCCAAGTATGATGTAGATAGTTACCATTGTTCCAAGGAAGTAAATTCCTATTCTACTTTTCTCGGACCTTCTCATATCGCATTCACCAAAAAGACAGTTATGATTGCAACGAGTATTGAAAATAGAAATGCTGTAGCATTTCTAATGATTGCAAACTTCTTTCCAAGTAGGATAGCCTCAGCTGGGAGTTGTATGATCCCAACTGTCACCCAAGCAACTATGAACGATGTTACTGCTATTAAGCTTACCCCTTGTTTTAGCATTTCTCCACCAAGTATGTAACTTGTTACAGGATTGCCAGCTAAAACACTTCCGAGTGCACTTCCTATTAAAGAGTCAATAAAAGGGTTGAAGCTGAACATATGTGTAAATATACTACTTGGGAGGGCAACCTTTATAAGCCCAACTAACAAGATAACTCCAAGTATAGTTGGTAATGTATTCCCGAAGGTTTTTAGGGCTTTGATTAGCGCTTCCATACTAAAAAATTAAAGAAGATGAGCTTATTTAAGCTCATCTATTCTCTTTTTTATTTCCTTTATTTGTTCTTCTAGTGCTTTAAGCTGGTCTTCAAGTACTGCTCTTTCTTGATTTTGTGTTGCTGGTGCTCTTGTTAGTGGGAAGAGCCTTCTCCATCCGAAGCCAAGGCCTCTTCCAAATCCAA
>CAZQAZ010000001.1:87375-118640 GCA_964591855.1 Candidatus Woesearchaeota archaeon
CTTGTTAGTGGGAAGAGCCTTCTCCATCCGAAGCCAAGGCCTCTTCCAAATCCAAATCCTCTGCCCATTGGTACTCCTTTTGTGTATCCTGGTGTGTTGTATCCAGCGCAGTATCCTAGTCCTCTTCCTGTCATTGGTCCCTCACCAAGTGGTCCAGTACCATCACCGAATGGCATCTTTATCACCCCCATTATGGATTATTATTAATAATATCTATTCATAACTCATTTATAAATGTTTCGAATATTTATTCTTAACGATTCTTGTTCTAGGGAGCAAGAATCTTTATAACTTGAGACAAGCTCTTAGATTCAATGGGGCAAGATGTTGCGCTGGAGTTCTTAGTAATATCTGACATACACAGAGAGTATCTTCCTTGGTCACCAACGAAAACTATAGGATCAATCTTAAGATACTGTTCAGTTGATGATCTTGACTTCGTTCTAAATCTTGGAGACAATTCTGGTAGATATTCCATAGGTGTAAGGAATGCAGTTGATTATGTTTTGGGAGTGCCTTATGTGTCTGTTGTTGGTAACCACGATGTTAACTTTCTGGACTTAAACAACTTTAAGTTTTCAAGTGTTAGCCAGTTCTATACAGTCCAATTAAACAGAAGGGATAGAAGGAAATTGAGGAAGGGGGGCTATGGTGTATTTGGAAAGGGTGCGGATGTGGAGGAAAAAGTTTGTTTCCGTGAGTATTATACGATTGTGGAAGGAGACAATGTTAGAGTAGGTTTACTTTTTAGGCACTACCCCTTTAACTTTAATAGAGAGTTCGATAGAGAACAAGTCTACTCCTTAGTTAAGGAGGAGAATGTAGACGAGGTTCTCACAATAACAGGCCATAGACATGCGAGTAACATAGTCATAGAAGGTATGCAAAAAGATCTACGCTTTCATTATAGAGTTATCCCTGTATACCAAATCATTACAGCTCCATTTACGCTTGATAGAGATGGAACTTTTAACGGTGGAATGTTTAGAGTAAGAGTTTATGGAGATGGTTCGTTAGGTTTGTCTGAGATTCTAGTTAAAGGAAGCGTTGTAAGAGAGAGAACCTTCCAAATAGGAGATCCACCTCTATCTGTTGTGGAAGAGGTTGATAGAGGAAACTTAGTTGTTGTAGGTGAAGTCTATGCAAAAGCATGATATAGATGTGGAAGCCATAATATTCGGAAGCTCAACTGTAGAGGTATTTGAGATGGTCCCTAAAGGAAGAGCTTACTTATTTCTTATAGATCCTGATTCCAGGGAGCTAAAGATTAACCCACTTGAGAAAACTAGGGTTATTAATGGGCCCTATCAGGAAGTTCTTGAGGACGTGCTAAGGTTAGATTTTTTACTTGAGAGCCGTGCTGATGAGTGTTATGCTAGAGTGGATATTTCTCCACTTGAGATAGATGGAGTAAAAGCAAATCTTGGTTATTCAATAGACCTAAAGCCAAAGAGTATAGTAAGGGTTGGCATAAAAAAAGGTCGGTTTTACATAAAAGGCTTTAAAGACTCTTTGGAGTTCCTCTCAAGTGAGAGACTGTGAGTCATAAAGTTTATATCTCTTTAAACCGAAAGCCAAATTATGGCTGATGATATAGTATTAAGCATTTTGCTCTTTGGAGATGTGCATTGGGAATTGCTTGGTGAGAGCAAAAGCCCCTTTGACATAAGTGAAGAGAGAAGCAAGACCTTTAAAACTCTAGAGAAGATAATCGAATCTTACTCTAATGTAGATTACGTAGTCAACTTGGGGGACCTCTCAAGCGACATACTCTCTAGAGGTCTTATGAGGCACACCTGGGAACTTGATCTTCCATACGTCTCTGTTGTTGGTAATCACGATGTGTTTGCTTTGAGACCTCTTCAGAATTATATTCCCGGACTTCGAGATTTTTGGTTTGAGGACGTAAGGGAATTTTATGAACCAATATTCTCTGAGGAAGCAAGAAAGTATATGAGGAATTTGGGATTTGGTCTGTTTAAGATGAGCAAAGTTGAAGGTAAGTTAATAAGAAAGAGTTATTTTAGGGATTACATTCACATAGTAAATCTAGATCAGGGAGAAGTATACCTTGAGTATAGACATTATCCTTTTCAGTGGGGTAATAAGTGGGGGAAATGGGATCGGGATAGAGTAATGGAAGTTCTTCGAAGGAATGACGAAGATGTTCTTGTTATGTTTTCTGGCCATCTTCATAGAAGAGATCTAGCTTTGTTTGGCATGGTGTTTGGTTTTGGAAATTTGAAAGAACATTCTATTACTCAAAAGAATTTTTATAATATGATCGTATCTCCGTTTGTGCGCAAGGAAGGAGAGATACTTGCATCTACTTTTAAAGTGGATGTTTATGGAGATGGTACTGTGGCCATAAGTGAAGTTTTTGTTAGGAATGGAGATATCAAAGAGAAAATTTTGAAGGAAATTAATTTGTATAGAGTACCTACACTGGAATACGTTGACATAGAGGAAGGAGAATTACTTTGATAAGATACCCTCAGCAGCAATGATACCAGATGACGCAGCACCAACTATGTTTCCTGAGATCCCAGCCCCATCTCCAGCAACATATAATCCTTTTATTTTAGTTTGTAAGTTCTGGTCTGTGTCTATTCTTGAAGATCTAAGCTTGATCTCTGGAGCATATAGTAAAGTGTCCCCAGAGTTTAACCCAGGTAAAACTCTTGAAAGCATCTCTATACCTTCCATTATGTCAACAACTACTCTGTGTGGTAAAGCCATTGAAATGTCCCCAGGAACCACGTCTTTAAGAGTAGGAGTAACATAACTTCTGTTGATTCTCTCCCAAGTGCTTCTCCTTCCATGCTTAAGATCGTAATACCTTTGAATTATAGGCTTTCCACCACCTATTGTATTTGCAAGAAGGCCTATGGTCTTTCCATACACAATAGTGTTCTCTAAAGGTTCGGTTAAGTTAATCTCGGTTACAAGAGCAAAGTTTGAGTTTGGGGAGTCATGCTTAGATGTAGAATATCCATTTACGCAGACAAGTGTTGAATCATTGTATCTGTATTCCTCAATGGCAACTCTGCCATTTGGACATGGACAGAATGTTCTCACTACGTCGTCAAAGGTTGGAGTACGTAATGAGAACACAGTTTCATACATCTCATCTGAGAACCTTTTTAGGACAGAAGCAGGAAACTCCACTCTTACACCAACTTCTATTTTCTCATACTTGTAGTCCAAGCCGTACTTATTTGCAAGTTCTTGTAGCCATCTTGCTCCAAGCCTTCCAGGACATAGTATCACATTCTTACCATAGAACTCCCCTTCATCTGTAACTACACCTTTAACTTTCCCATTCTCAACTATTATGTCTTTAACTGTGGTTTCTGTTTGGAGATCAACACCTTGGCTTAAAAGGTAGTCGTAAAAGTTTCTTATAACCTGTGGTAATCTGTCTGATCCAACATGCCTTGTTTTTCTTACATATAGCATTATCCCATGTTTCCTACACTCATTCACTAACTCGTTAACCTTGTCCATGTCTTTAGGATAGTATTCAGAATCAACACCAAACTTAGTGAATGTCTCATCAACCTCTTTTACTATTCTTTCATACTTTTCTTTTCCACATAAGTCAAGTATCTTTTTGTGGCTTAAGACTGGTGTGAAGTGTAGCTTTCCATCTGAGAATGTACCTGTACCTCCAACTCCACACATAAGATCTTTGCTTGTTCTCTTGTCAAGATCTTTTCCCTTCTCAAGAATTAGAACCTTCTTTCCATTCTCAGCTAGCTTCTTGGCTGCAAACATTCCTGCTGGACCAGAACCAACTATTATCACATCGTATTCCATAACTTTCCCTTAACTTTTAGAGAAAGTTAGATAAATAAACATTACGCTTTAGGCTGAGAAGTAAGCTCCAACTTCTCTTCTGAATAAGTCAAGACCTTCTTTATAGTCTGCATGTGGATCACGAATATGAAGGCTTGCTTTCCTTAACCATTCAATCAAGTTCTTTGGATATCTGAGTTCTCCAGTGGTTGGATAAATCTCTGTGTGAGCTTCTACTTTGAATATAGGCTTTCCTTTGTATCTAGAGACCTTCCACATCCTAACATGAAGTCTTCTATTTTTGCCTATGTACTTTGCAGCAACTATGTTCTCCCCAAAATCGTATTCAGGTATGAACCCTTCTTCTAAAGACTTTAGAGTTAGCCTTGGATTCGTTGGATCTTTAACGTTGACTTCGTACCCAAGGGAAGTTAGTGTTTTATAGATATCTTCTTCACTGGCGTTTATGAAAATGTAGGGTTCATTTCCCTCTAATTCGTGTCTTACTTTCGCTAGAATTCTTCTTGGGGAAGGTACAAGGGCCTCTACCCTATCAAGAATCTCAACAAGCTTTGATTCAGATTTTACTCTCATCAAACGCTCTAGACTCTCCATACAACTGCAGAAGGATGTAATTTTTTAAAGATTGTGACGTTCTGTGTTTAAAATGTCTTTGAGTTCTTCTTCTAGTTGTTCCTTGTCTTTGAAGAGAATAGAGCTTATTCCAAGCTCTTTGGCTGCTTGTATGTTAGCTTCTCTATCGTCTATAAAAACGCATGCTTCGGGATTAAGGTTAAGTCTGTTTAGAGCAATTCTGTAAATCTCTTTGTCTGGTTTAGCATAACCTACGTCACAAGAGAGAACTATGGGATCAAATCCGTTAAAGAGGCCTCTCTTGTAATTAATCTTGGCTTGGATGGAGATTATGTTTGATATGATAGAAACTCTGTAATCTCTTCTTAATTGCTTGACTAGTTCTAACAGTTCGTAATTAATTGGCAGTTGCAGATATGCCTCCTCCCACTCCTTTAAGAAGTTTTCAACCATAAACTTTTTCTCAGCTAAGCTTGCAAACTCTTCTGGTCTCATTTTTCCAAGTAAAAGTCTCTTGGAGTAATTGGATCTAAATTCATAAAGTGCTTGGTAATCTATGCCTAGAGCCTCTGCCAGTCTTTTGTATAAATGCTTAGAAGTTTCTTTTATCAGCACTCCACCCACATCAAAGATAATTGCCTTGATTTGAGACATGGATTTATCTTACGGAAAAATATTTTTTAAGCTTTTCTAGTCATTATCCACTCTTGGAGCTAGTATGAAGCTTATCTGGAACTTATCTGTTTCTTTGTAATCTATTCTTAGAGGATAGTCACTTGCGAACTGTAGTTTTGCTTTATTTGCTAGTTTGGATAAAGATAGCATCTTTTCTAAATAGTCTATGGAATACTTAGCAGAGGCTTCGCCCTCTGCTCCATTGAATTCTGTTTTCATCTCAGAACCTTCCCCTTCTGCTGTTACTATGAACTTCCCATCTCTTGTCTCAAACTTAACATGATCTGATATCATAGCAGCATCTTTAATAGCTTCCCTTAGTAAGCTGGCATCCACTTCGATGGATGTTGAGAAGTCAAGATCTGGTATTTTTTGTTCAGCTAGTCTTAGATCTATTAAAGGAAGAATAAACTCTCTTTCCATCTTTTCGCTTTGTATCTTAATCTTAAGTTTTGTCCCATCCGTTGATAATGTAACCACGTCTTTGGATCCAGCTCTTTTAAGGAATGAAACAAGCTGTTGGATATTAAATGATATTGAGACTTCTTCTTTGACCTCAAAATCTTCAAATGAACTAGCCAAAAGGTTGTAAATTACCATAGCTACAGAAGCAGGGTCCATGGCTATTAATCCTATTCCATTTGAGTTGATTTTAAAAGTGCCCTCAGATATGAGATTGGAAATGGATTCAAGTGTGTCTCTAAGAATTGAGACATTTTTAGTAGTAGCTTTAAACATTGCCCTCACCCCTCATTAATTCCATGAATTTCTTATATAAAACCATATCGATTTTGTTCCAGTCGGAAATAACCTCTGCCCTAAGCTCTATATTCTCGGAGAATGGAACAACCAAACCTATAACACTTATCTTTTTTCCCACTTCTAGGTCCTTTACTTGTTCAGGTGTTGATATTATTGTTATGCTGTCCCCATCGTCTATTGTTATTATCCCGGCTTCTTTGTCCACAGATGTTATTATACCTACAACTCTAACTCTCACATCGTCTTTTTTGATGTCTTTTATTAGCTTCCACTGAGATGGTTTTTTCCTCACGAACTCTTTTTTCTCAGGCTTGTTTTCTATGGGTGCTTCTTTGGTCTGTTCTGTGCTTTGTTGATCTTCATCTTTCGAGTACTTGGTGAGAATGTCATCCACATCCATGGAATAACTTAAAGGGTATGATATTTAAAGATTACTTGGCAATCCTATCAAGAGCTTTTATGTACTTTTCTGTCTCGAATTTCCAAGATATGGTCTCTGGGTCGAAGAGTTTAGTATACTCTAGCTTTTCGTATTCTCTATTTTGGAACTTCTGTGAGTCGTCCCAGTTGTACATATATATCTTTTTCTTTCCAGGAAGCTTTGGAAGGATGTTGTTTGTTATGTTCATCCACCCTTTGTGGTCTGTAACTACGAAGAGAATAGAGGGCTTTTTTAAGTTGGGACATACTGTTGTGAATATAGAATTTTTATAGATTTCTCTTAGTGCTTTCTCTAAGTCGCTTAAAGATGGACTGTCGATAGTGAGGTAAAAGATAATCTTATCCTCTACTAAAGGGTTGTAGAGAACCCTTATTTGCTGGAAAAATGTGTCGAAGTTGTTGTGAAGTTCGTCTAGCAATTTTTTGACATACATCCTTCCAAGTCCTTCCTTTTTCTTGAATTTTATCTTGTGATCTGATATGAAATTCCATATTGATTCCCCATATTTTTTCTTTAATTGGGACCATGTTTTGTGAGATGAAGATAAGTCTCTATAGTACTCTAGGAGTATGGGGACTATTAAAGGATGTTTCTTAACAACAGTGTGAATCTCTGGCTTGGAATGTAAGCTCTTAGCAACTTTGCTCATAAAGAATTGAAAGTCCTCTTCGTTGTGGTCTCTGTTGGAAGTGTCGTCTATGACTTGGTGGAGTGGAGAGTAGAATGCTATGGGCGACTTTGTTTCTCTAACTTGCACGGATGAAGCTAGACCTTTCTCTTTAACTTTTCTCCAGAACTTTATGAAGTCGCCTTTGTTGTTGGAAGGTATCCAGTAGAATGCTATCGTCACATTGGAGAAAGTTCCTACTTCTGTAGCCCTTGATGCGAAGGTAATGTATGGAATTACTCTTAGAACTTCTTCGTTTAGATCCTTCGCAATAACATAGAAGTACGACAATCCATATGTCTCTCTCTTAGGAGAAGGATAGTAGTGAAAGTCGTGTTTCTCATGAAGTTCTTTAAACCATCTTCTTATCGTTCTATCCGTTACTTTTTTGTTACCGAGGGGTATTCTCTCAGCTATTTCATATGAGTTGAGCATCTTGTCGCACTTTGAAAGTTGGAAGAGGAGTTCAAGTATTTTTTTGTCTTTTGGATCCATATAAATTTACTGTATAGGAACTTTAAAAAAGCTCTGGTGATATTTGGACATAAATTCACTCTTTATTTCCCTATGGTATTTTAAATCATTTTTTGCTTACACCCACTATGAAAAAAGCAGTTCTTTTTTCGTTGGGTGTCTTAATTCTAAGCATTACATTCGCAGCAGTGGAGTATGGAAATGAATCAACAGAACTCGAAGAACCTTTCCCAATATCTCTAGAGAAGACCGTTATTTTAGACTCAGGATATGAATTGCCTGTGATAGTGCCTGTAGACAATAGATCAATAGTAATTCCAATGAATGAAACAGTAGCAATAGTCGTTCCTTTGTACGATGGAAGGCCAGCATTAATGAGATACTTTTTGCTAGGAAAAGTAGACAGAGCCCTGAGGGACGAGTATAAGAACATACCTAAGAAATGGGAGTATCCGAGAGTAATACGTGTATCGTATAATAACCAAACAAAATGGTTCCTACTACGTTTGAT
This sequence comes from Candidatus Woesearchaeota archaeon, assembly GCA_964591855.1. Taxonomy (GTDB): domain Archaea; phylum Nanobdellota; class Nanobdellia; order CAZCWL01; family CAZQAZ01; genus CAZQAZ01. The sequence goes on from CAZQAZ010000001.1 coordinate 95,299, forward strand.
AAAGGTCCTTCCACATGGGCAGGAGTTAGAGAATGAGCTACAGTACTATGATAGTGCCTATGTTAAGAATGGAACTTTAATAGTAACTATCCCTGCTTTAGACAATGAGCCAGTAATAATACCTGTTGTTAATAACGGACCAATAATAATACCCTTGGATAATCAAGGGCCTGGAATGATAATAAGGGACGGAAAGACATATCTGTTCGACAATGCTATTGAGACAGATAATTCAGTGCTTTTGAAGAGGAAGAGTCCACCAGTTTTGGTGCCTATATACGATACATCCCACATGGCTTGGGAAGAGTACACAAAAGAAATTGCTAGCATCTAAGGTAACCTTTTCTTTTCTTTTTTCCTTTGGAATATAAAGGTTAGTACTTTCTTTTTTGTACTATGGATGTAAAAAACATTGGGAAAGTACTAACAGCACTTATCATGCTTAGTGTGGTACTTAACTTAGTGCTAGCAGATGTGGTTGTAGCAACTTTAACTATAGTAGATCCTCAAAACAAGACAGAGGAAGTTAAAGTTCCGGTTATAACAGGTCATGCTGTTAGGAACTCGCCAGGTGAGAAAGAAAGCTTTTCCATATTGAGTTTATTTGAAGACATAGCAAGTAGGCTTGCTGGACTTCTTAGATTGTGAGCTTTATGAAAGCTTTAGGAGTATTCTCTCCAGGTGTAACCACACTTCAAGCATCTGTAGAATCTAGTTGGAGCTTCGTCTGAAGCTCTAGTTTGAACAACCCAGAACTCACATTTATCGTATCCACACTTTGGACACGTCTTTTTTACTATTGGATTCTTTTTTTCCTTCCCACTTTTAAGTATCTTTTTCTCTGCTTTCTGTTTTGTGGACAGAGTTAACTCCTTGTCCTCATAAACTTTACCACAGCTTGAACACACAAGCTTTCCATCCTCACTTATTAACAGGCCACCACACTCGCAAAACATCTTTTCACCTCAGATACCTAACTTTCCTAACAACACTCTAGGATAACCCAAGTAGGGTATCTTGAATATTGCTTTACCTTTTATGTCTTCGAATTTTATATTGGTTTCGTAGTATGCTGACCTAGGATTAGCATCTCCTTTTGTAGTGAAGGTGTCTCCTTCTATCTTAACAACTCTATGAATTATGGAGTAACCTCTTGGGCCGTAAAATACTATCACATCCCCAAGCTTTATCTCATCTGGACTCTTCAATCTCTTAACAAACACAACATCCCCCACATTCAATCCGTTCTTGAATGGAAACTTTTCTATCTCATCCATAGTGAAGTTGTGTTCAAGCATCCAAGTATAATAAGTTTGATTTATGTCTTTGTAATGAACCATACTCTCAGTCATAACAGCTGTTACATCACTTAGTCCCGTTGCAAATAAAAATACGGGGAAAGCCACGAACTTAAGAACAAGATAAGTGACAACAAAGAACACAATATAAGAAAGTAATGAGTTATCTTCCCAGTATATGTGCCAAAACTTCTTGGCTACGTCTTTGGCTTTCATTTTATCCTCGCTAGCTCCTTTGATGCAGAGTCTAACTCTTTCTCTATATCATTAATAGCTTTCTTAAGAACTGTTGATGCGTCTTTAGACTTGGTTTTCAAAACGAATATTGCCTTGTTTTCTAGTGGGTGTACTTTATCATATCCTGCTACGTCTACATCTCCTTCGTCCACAAGCTTTGCTCTTAATAAGTTGGTAACAGTGTGCTTGTCCCCAAGAATTTCAATCTTCAATTCTTTCTTTTCTTTGGATAGAATCTTAGCTTCCATGGTACACCACCAGTAAGGTTTTAAAACATCACTTGCTTTATAAACCTTATGGGAGAATATGAAGAGTTCATGCAAAGAGCTAAGGAAGCTTTATTACAATCACAGAATCTTGATTCTTGGGTTGTGAATCTAGCAGAATTAATAGAGGAGCTTGATAAGAGCTTTAACTTACTTTATGAGAGGCTTAGAGAGTTATATGGGATTTACAATCCTGAACTTCTAGAGAAAGACTTAAACAAAGAGAAGTTTCTGAAGGAAGTTAAGAAACTTAAGAAAAGTGAGATAGGTTACAATCTAAGCGAGGAAGATCTTGATTTCATCCTAGACCTTGTTAAAGAATTGGAATCTCTGTTGTCCCTTAGAAAGAAGACTGAGGAATATTTAGCAAAGGTCGTGAAGGAGAACTACCCAAACCTGTATTCCACAGCAGGAGCTTTGATAACAGCTAAGTTAATTGGAGCAGCAGGATCACTTAAAGAGCTAGCAAGGAAGCCTTCTTCTACCATACAAGTTTATGGAGCAGAGAAAGCTTTGTTCAGACATAAGAAGACAGGAGCCAAACCTCCAAAATATGGTTACATACTCCAACATCCTTTTGTAATGTCCAAACCTCCGAAAGAGAGAGGAAAGGCTGCTAAAGAGTTGGCAGCTAAAATAAGCTTAGCAGCAAGGAAAGATTACTATGGTAAAGAGAATAAGTGATGGAATATATAAACTTGGGAACAAACTAGTCACTGTAAACAGCACACCTGGAGAGACCTTTTTCGGGGAGAAGATCATTAAGAAAAAAGGAGTGGAGTATAGGGTATGGGATCCAAGACGAAGCAAGATAGCAGCGGCCATACTAAAAGGAATAAAGTTGCCTGTTGATAAGGACAGTGTTGTTCTTTACCTTGGTGCTGCATCTGGACAAACTTGTTCTTTCTTGTCCGATGTGGTCAAAAAGATATACGCTGTTGAAATAGCTCCAAGAGTGTTTAGGGAATTATACCTCCTCGCCAAGAAAAGAAAGAACATTCTACCCATTCTTGCTGACGCCTCAAAACCTGAATCGTATAAAGAATTTGTTCCGAAAGTAGACTTCGTATTTCAAGACGTGGCTGCTAGAAACCAATTACAAATATTCTTAGACAATTGTAGAATGTTCCTAAAAAAGAATGGTTATGGGATGGTTGCTGTTAAGTCTAGGAGCATAGACGTCACCAAAAGCCCAAGAAAGGTATTTGATGAGTTTGAGAAAGGATTAAAGAAAGAGCTTAAAGTTGTGTCCAAAGTAAGACTTGAACCCTTTGAGAAGGATCATATGGTTTTCTTAGTCACGAAGAAAAGATAGTTTTTTATATTCCCACTTCCTTTTAGGTTTATGCCAGCAAGTAAGAGAATATCTGCCAAGCAGAGATTAGAAGTTGTGTTGAATGGATTTGAGAGCTTAAAGGAAGTCCAAGACCAACACAATAAGAAGATAGACGAGCTTCTAACCAAAATGGATGCTCTAATTCAAAAGATGGATACCATGATAGAACTTCTTAAAAAGGCCGGTGAGATCGAAGTTAAGCCCCAATCTTATATACCAAAACAGTCAAGAACAAACGATTTAACTTTCTCTGACTTGTAATACTTAGTTGTGTGGCGTCAATAGCTTTTTATAATCAAAGTTTTTAATATAATCATGGCTGAAAAGATTCAGAGACCTGTCCTTGGGGCCATATTTACGGTTGCCATAATCCTTCTTATAATCTTCTTTGCTTTCATCTGGGGAAGAGTAGTGTTAATTAAGAATGCAGACACAAGTAAAGTTAACACGATGCTTTCTAATCTAGAAAGTTTAGACAAGGCAATTAGAACATGTGTTAAGACAGGGGAATCTCAAGAGGTAGAGCTAGACTTGACAAACATAGAGATGAACATCACGAAAGATGATGTGTTCAATGCAAATGCTATAGTCATGAGAACAACAACTCTTACACCTGTTTTGTCATTTGTTACTTGGGTTCCAGTAAACTCCATGAGATTACCTTACGAGACGGACAGATTCTTACATCGCATATTTCCAACAAACACTTCAATAAGTTGCTTCTATGGGCTAAGTGGTGAGGTTAGAACAGGGAACTTTTACATCTATGGACAGAATTACACAGCTTATGTTATCAAGACCGACTCTGAGAACTGTCCATACTATGTGTGTTTGAAGAACATTAGAAAGAATTTGGATTGTGATGAAAGCTGTGGATGTGAAGGAGACATAATCAGGGATGGGAGTAGAGAATATTTAATAGGTTTTGTTGGCGACGAGATGTTAGAGATTGGTGGGAATATAAGAGAGAAGATAGGAATAGTAGGTGAAGATATTCCAGGCGTTATTCTTGGTAAGGCTGACAAAGGCGAAAGGGAGAATATAAACATTATGAAGCTTGTGTATAGACCAATGACAGACGGAGAAAACACAACAAGGATAAGAATCTTCTGTGTTGGTAATTGTTATGCTAGAGGAGGCATAAAGAAGGCATTGGTTTCATTCGGCTCAACATTAGAGGAGGAAGGAGTCACTTATTATAATGTTTTGATCTCTGTAAGGTGAGAGCTTGTTTAGTTATAGAGTTTTGAGGGAGAGATTAAGCAAGGCTATGGCTTTAGAGAGTGGTGCTAAAGCCAAGCCCACAAGTATTGAGAAGGTAGAGGTGATACCAAAGCTTAAAGCACCAAAGGGTGAGATCTTAGACTTGCTTACATACGAAGGAAGACCACTTGTTAGAGCCAATGTATTAGAGTCTGGCAAGTATCTTGTATTTGAGCCTTTCCTTACGCAGGAAGACATAGACAAACTAGTTAAATTTAAGGACGAAGTTAAGTGGTATTTTGATTTCAATAAATTCTATGAAGAGAATAAAGACGTGCTTGAGAAGAACTTTCCATATAAAACTCAGAAGTTTGCTTATTACGTATACAAAAAGAGGTATGGTCCAATCACACCCTTGCTTCTTGATCCAGAGATAAAAGAGATTTACAATGTGGGTGAGAAAGTATATGTTATAAGAGATGGAAGGGAGTTCTTGACAAACATCCTCCTAACAGAAGAGGACTTGAAAACATTAAAGAAAGGAGGTAAGAGAGCAGAGTTTCCTATTGAGAATGGAATGAGAGTGTTTGTGGATGGAAGTCTTGTGATTAGAAAAGATAAAGTCCTTAACCCTGTTGAACTTTTGATATACAAGTTTCTCCCTGTCGATGTGCTAGCTTATATCTGGACTGTGTTGTCAGAGAAAGGGAACATAGTAATAGTTGGGCCAAAGGAGGTTAGTAATGCCTTGTCTTTCTTTTCTGATTTTGTGAAAGGAAACTCCTATGTGAAAGATACATATAATGTAGTGACAAGTGTTGATACAAAAGTTTTTGATTTGATGGCAAGAGGATATCCTTTTATAATAGCTTTGGATATGGAAGTTAATGACTTAGATGATGTCTTAGAGTTTTTCCTTAAGCAAGGAGTATCCAAACCTTCTCTCCAGTTCATAGACGTGATAGTCTTGTTCTCCCAGAAAAAGCTTCTAGGAATTTATGAGGTAGTGGATTACAAGTACGAAAATGACGAGCTTGTTATAAACCAAGCTTTTAGATACAATCCACTAATAAATAAGTTTGAGAGAGATAAGATATTGTTGTTTAAAGACATGGACGAGAAGAAGAAAGCCCTATTCGAAGCAAGGAAAGAATTCCTAAAGAGTTTGTTGGAGGAAGACATTACAGACAACAGTGAAGTATTCAAGAGAATAAAAGAGTTTGAAGCTAAGTTTGCATTTACTTGAGTATATTCTCGATCTCTGCTCTTAGGGTTTCTTTGTCCCTTAGTCCAACTATTCTACCTGCTTCCTCTCCATTTTTGAAGACCACAACTGTTGGTATTCCTTGTATGAAGAACATCTGTGCTATGTCTTGATTCTCATCTACATTTAACTTAGCAAACTTTATCCCTTCCATTTCTTTACTTAACTCTTCTATTATTGGACCTAAAAGCTTACATGGCATACACCATTCCGCCCAGAAGTCCACCACTACTGGCTTTTTTGAGTCTAAGACTTCTTCTTTAAAGTTTGTGCTATCCAATTTTATCATGGTTTCACCCCTTAATCCAACTTATAGCATTTGTATTTAGGCCAAGTTCCTTTAAAATACTTTTTCCTTCTTTAGGATTATGAGTGTAGATCTCCTTAATGAACCAAAGATAATCTTTAGCTTTCTTAGTTGAACAGTGTGTTTTTGAAGCAAAGGCTTTCTTAATGGCGTCTATTTTGGCTCTTAAGAACCTTGTTTTCCCCATCTTTGTTATGTAATAAGGCATGCTGTACTTGACGTAGTGTTCTCTTTTGACCCTTCTAGCACACATAACACCCACAGTTGCCATTACATAAGCATGATAAAGCAATTTCCAATAATTCCTCCTCAAAATCCTTGCATAAAAGATGTCGGCTTTGGATATTGCATCATACGCTTCCTTTCTCTCAATTGGGTGATAGTACTCTCTAGGAATGTTTTCACCTATCCAATGTAATATGTCTTGTATGTTTATGTAATCAACATTGTCAAATGCCGCTTTTACTTCATCTTCATCTTCTCCCTTAAACACTGTTCTGAGGGCGTCAAAAACTGTGTCTTTCTTGACTCTCTCTTCAAATATTCCTGCCTCCAAATCATTTAAGCATGCTCTTATATCACATCTATTGTTTTCAATTATCACGTCTAGATCTTTGTCTGTGACTTTAATTCCTTCTAACTTTGCAACCTTTCTTAAGAAGGCTTTTACTTCAGTTTTGCTTGGTCTCTTGAATTCTATCTTTTCTAGAGCAAATCTTAATGACGTAAGCTTTGGAGACCAGATATCATTTGTGATTAAGACTATTGGATATCTGGTCTTTTTGATTATTTCCTGTATGAACTTCAATCCTCCTCTATCTTTGGAGCTCATACCTTCTAGCTCATCAAATAACAAAACCTTTCCCCTTCCAAATATAGTCCCCTGGCTTAGAAAAGGTATTACAGCTTCTTCTAGGTTTTTCTTACTTCTCATATGGGAAGAGTTAAGCTCCAAGATGTTGTATTTTAACTCCTTGGCTATAAGTTCTACGGCAAGAGTTTTGCCCACACCTGTTGGTCCATAGACTAGAACCTTCTTACCTTTCTTTATAGCCTCAAACAAGTCCTTCAAAGCTTTTTTATTGTCCACAAATTCGGATAAGCTCCTTGGCTTGTACTTCTCAACTAGCATCATAAATCTTTTCCTACGACTCCAAACTTTGCAAGTAAAGTCTCTAATTGAATAATCTCATCCGAACCTTCAACGATTCTAAACTCAATATCACCTATAGCTTCTATCATTTTAAGCTTGATCTTGGAGTCTAGGTTAAGGTTCCATACTTCTTTTTGCATTTGCTTAAGGATGTCGATCCCAGATAACCCATAGCTTAACATTGTGTCTATTAACATGTCTCTTGCTTCTATGATTTTGGACTTTAAGGCTAGAGCCATGACCTTCCTAACATCTTCAGGTTTTGCTATCGAAGTCATGTCGTATATTGCATCAACGTCCACCTTATCCATGGAAGCCACTGTTTGTAAGAGGTTTATGGCCTTTCTTAAGTCTCCTTGGGATACATCGTAAATTGCCTCTAAGATATTCTTTGTGACTTTAACATTTTCATTCTTTGCTATGTACTCTAAATGTTTCACAACCTCTTCTTTTTCTAATGGCTTAAATCTAAATATGGCACATCTCGATTGGATAGGGTCTATAATTCTTGATGAATAGTTGCAATCCAATATGAATCTAGTTGAGGAAGCGTAATTTTCCATAGTACGTCTTAAAGCTTGTTGAGCATCAGCTGTTAGGGAATCAGCTTCGTCTAGTAAAATAATCTTGAACTTTGCATTTAAAGGCTTGGTCCTGGCAAAATCTTTGATCTTTGTTCTGACCGTGTCTATTCCTCTTTCGTCTGATGCATTCAACTCTAAGAAATTTCTCCTCCAGTTCTCTCCGTAAAGCTCTCTAGCTATGGCTAAAGCACATGTGGTTTTTCCAACTCCAGCAGGACCAGAGAACAAAAGGTGTGGAATATTACCTTTGTCAACGAAGTTCTTAAGCTTGGAGACAACTTCCTCTTGACCTATAACGTCCTTAAGAAATTTAGGCCTGTATTTCTCTGTCCATATCTCTCCCATACTCTTCTCAACACCACTATGCTTATAAATATTTTTTCATATAAGAATTCTCATGACACTTAGAGTTAAAGAGCTAAAGGACGTACTCAAAGGGAATGTTTTACTTATTGAGAAGTACGATGAAAACAAGAGGATTGGGTACTGTGGAATAGCTTTATCAGATTTGGTTTCAGAGCTATATGTTCCTGTATACGAGTCAGGATCTGGTTACGACATCTGGGTTGATAGGCCTTATAGGGGGAGAGGTTTAGGGGAGGAGCTTATGAGAAGTGCTCTGGAGCTTGCTAAAGAGAGAGGTTCTGCTGTCTTGGAGATCAAAGACGTACTACGTGAGAGTATGGGCTTCTATGAGAGATCTCTTAGGAAGGCGTTAGAAGAAGGAGTGATCCATGATTATGTTATTCTTAAGGACACAGTACCTCCAGAGATACATGTGTTCCTTAAATCTCCTGAGGATGCAATAAACCAGCAATAGAAACGTTTAAAAAGACTTCCTTTATAAATGATTTAGTTTATAAAGGGGTTTAAAATGGGTTTTGATCTTAAGGGATTAGAGGAGAAAATCGCAAAATTTTGGGAAGAGAATTCTATTTACTCTAAAGTGAAGAAGAAAGCTGATAAGTCAAAAACAAGGTTTAAGTTCTTAGATGGACCTCCTTACGCTAATGGAGAAATACACTTAGGACATGCATGGAATAAGACTTTGAAAGACATGATCTTAAGATACAAGAGAATGAGAGGTTATGCAGTCCATGATCAGCCAGGATTCGACACACACGGTTTACCAATTGAGATCCAGGTTGAAAAAACCCTTGGAATTAAGAACAAAGAAGAGATAAAACAAAAGATTGGGGCAGAGGAATTCATAAAGAAGTGTAAGGAGTTTGCAATTAAAAATATGAAGCAGATGACACTAGATTTCAAAAGATTAGGTGTGTGGCAAGATTGGGACAATCCTTACTTCACATTCAAGAATGAGTACATAGAAGGGGCTTGGTATGCCTTAAAGAAGGCTTACGAAGATGGAATATTATACAAAGGTAAGAAAGTTTTAACTTGGTGTCCAAGATGTGCTACAGCTTTAGCTAAGAGTGAGCTTGAGTATGAGACTGTCAAGGAGACCTCTATATTTGTTAAGTTCCCAATTAAAGGCGAGGAGAATTCTTACTTGGTCATATGGACCACTACACCATGGACCATACCTTTGAACATGGCTGTTATGGTACATCCAGAATTTGATTACGTTAAGATCGAAACGGAAGATGGGGAGAAGATGATATTTGCTAAAGCACTGGTTGGAGCTATAATGGGATTACTTGGGAAGAAGTTTAAGGTGATAGAAGAATTCAAGGGAGAAGATTTGAAAGGTTTAGAATACGAACATCCACTTAAGGAGGAAGTTCCAAAGCAAAAAGAGTTTAAACATTTTGTAGTCTTATCCGATCAGTATGTTTCTCTCGATGCAGGTTCTGGCCTTGTACACTGTGCTCCGGGATGTGGACCAGAAGACTATTTAATAGGGCTTAAGAATAACATACCAATCTTCTCACCAATAACGGAGGATGGACATTATGAAGACGAGGCTGGAAAGTACAAAGGGATGTTCACAAAATCAAAGGAGACAGAAGAAGTAATTCTTTCAGATTTAAGGAAGCACAACTTACTCCTATTAACAACACCTGTTGAACACGAGTATCCTCACTGTTGGAGATGTCATTCACCGGTTATATTTAGGGCTACTGAGCAATGGTTCTTAGGTGTGTCTAAGTTAAGAGACAAGCTTCTAGAAGAGAACAAGAAGGTTAAGTGGAACCCTTCATGGGGAGGAAAGTGGTTTGAGAATTGGTTACAGAACCTTGAGGATTGGTGTATATCAAGACAGAGATACTGGGGAACACCTTTGCCAATATGGACTTGTGAGTGCGGCCATGTTGAAGTTATAGGGAGTATACAAGAGTTAAAGAAGAAAGCAACAACCAAGTTTAAGGATTTGGACTTACACATCCCAGACATAGACAAAATCAAGATTAAATGTGAAAAGTGTGGAAAAGAGATGAGTAGGATACCAGACGTTCTTGATGTCTGGTTGGATTCTGGTGTAGCGCCTTGGGCATCTTTGGATTATCCATCTGATAAGAAGAGATTCAAGCAAAACTTCCCTCAAGACTTAATACTCGAAGGTAAGGATCAAATAAGAGGGTGGTTTAACTCTCTTATGGCCATGTCTTACTTAGTTAATGGTAGAGGACCATATGAGCAGGTTTTAATGCATGGTTTCATTACAGATGAGAAAGGAAGGAGAATGAGTAAGTCTCTTGGAAATGGAGTTAGCCCAGGTGAGGTTATAGAGAAATACGGAGCTGAGACTTTAAGATCGTATTTAGTTGGGGCTTCTCCTAATGGTGAGGATGTGAAATTTGTGTGGAAAGAAGTCTTAGAGGTTTATAAGTTGTTTGGGATAATATTGAACACATTTAAGTTCATAAAACAAAACATGGAGTTAGAGAATTATGAGCATTCTTCACTTAAGGCGGAAAAGCCTGAAGACAAGTGGATTGTGTCAAGAGTTAATTCCTTTGTAGAAGAAGTAACTGATTCCTATGAAAACTTAGATTTCTACAAAGTCCCTAACCTGCTTAATAATTTCTTAGTTGAAGACCTAAGTAGAACTTACCTCAAGCTTGTGAAAGATAGATTATATTCAGATGATGAAGACGACAAGAAGAAGGTACTTTTAGTTTTGGATTATGTGGCCTCAAAAGTCATAAGGGTTATGGCTACAGTCCATCCTTTCATAGCTGAGAAGCTTTACCAAGACTTGAAGGGTTATATGAACCTCACGCAAGAAAGTGTACACATGTTAGATTGGCCAGATGTAGATTCAAAGCTTATAAACACAACTTTGGAAAACCAAATGAAGGTTGCAAAAGATGTTATGAGCTTGATATTAAATGCTAGAGAGAAGGCGGGCATTGGTGTTAGATGGCCGCTAGGAAGAGCTCTGGTTGTAGGCGATGATTTTACTATGGAAGCCGTTAAACAGTTCAATGACCTAATTTTGGGTCAAACAAATGTGAAGGCATTAGTGTTCTCAAAACAAGAGCCAGATTTCATTAGGAAGGAAAGAGTCCTCGACTATGAAAAACTTGAGAAGAAGTATGGTAAAGACCTTGCAATCATTACAAGAAGGATTCTTGAACTTAGCCCAGAATATATAAGTAGAGAGTTAGAGAAGGGACAACTCATAATTAAAGAGGGAGATAAAGAGTTCATACTCAAGCCGGAGGACTTTGTATACAAAGAAGTTCTTCCAGAGGAATGGGTTGGAGCCGAAGACAAAGGAATTAAAGTTTACCTAAACAAAGAGCTTACAAGAGGGTTACTGGCTGAAGGTTATGCTAGGGAGATAATAAGAAGAATCCAAGACATGAGGAAGGAATTAAAGCTCAATAAGAACCAAATGGTGAAAGTTACTCTTATGAATTTAGGTGATCTAAGAGACGACTTGGAAGATTATCTTGAATACATTCAGAAGAGAACGTCTTCTGAGGTGATGATCTCCGATTTGCACACTAAGGGAGACCTTTACAAGGAGTTTAAAATCAGAGACAAAAACATAGCCATTGCTATCAATGTGGGGGTATAAACCATGGCAAAGTATCCAACCTACCGTATACAAAATGTGGTTGTAAGTGCAAACTTATTCAAGGAGATACCCTTGGAAAAGCTTGCAAAGAAGCTTCCCAACACAGAGTATAACCCTGAGCAATTCCCAGGCTTAGTCTTAAGGTTAAACGAAGAAAAAGGCAAGAGAATAACAGCCCTTGTCTTCTCATCTGGGAAGATAGTTTGTACAGGAACGAAGGGGGAAGGTGAAGTTAGGAAGGCTGTAAACAACGTCATAAAAGAACTTGCTAAAGCAGGTGTGAAGATTACAAAACGTCCAGAGATAAGTATACAGAATATGGTTGCATCTGGAGACCTAGGGATGAGTCTAAACCTTAATAAGCTTGCATTTAAGCTTCCAACAGCTGAGTATGAACCAGAACAATTCCCAGGCTTAGTCTACAAGGACGTAAGTATGAATATAGTTTTCTTGCTATTTGGGACAGGAAAGATAGTGATAACGGGAGCAAAGAACGAGAAGCAGATAGGGGAAGCCGTCAGAAAGCTTTACAGAATGTTAAAAAAGCTTTAGTCCACTTGAAAAATTCCCAACCTTTTTTTCTATTGTTTTTAATACACAATCACTTATAAAGGAACTGCATCTTAATTAACTTTATAAATTTGCAAGTGGGTGTGTTGGTTATGGATGATGAACAATTACTTGAGAAGATTAAAGATTTCATTCTCCATAACTACATGAAGGAGATTGCAGAGGTCTCTATGAGCGACGATCTAAATTCTTTAGTTATTAACTTTCAGACATTGGATGAGTATGATCCAGACTTGGCAGATGCTCTTCTCGACGAACCGCAGAGGATTATAACTCTATTCAATAATGCTGTAAAAGATATAGAGCTTCCAGTAGAGGTTGAGAACATACATGTGAGATTCTCAAATCTTCCGAGTAGGGCGGAAATACCAATAAGAAAGTTAAGGAGCAAGCATATAGGGAAGTTTGTCTCTTTAAGAGGTATAGTGAGGGCAGCCACAGATGTTAGGCCAACTATGACAGTTGGAACATTTGAGTGTCCTTCATGTGGGACTTTAATAGAGGTTATACAGACAGAGAGCAAACTAAGGCAGCCAACTATGTGTTCATGTGGTAGGAAGGGAAGGTTCAAGCTTGTTGATAAGAAGTTAGTTGATACGCAGAAAATAATAGTCGAGGAGATGCCTGAACTCCTCGAGGGAGCAGAGCAACCAAAGAGACTTACAATATTCTTAGCTGAAGACTTGGTTGATCCTAAAATGGAAAAAGTTGTTACACCAGGTTCTAAAGTTATAATCAATGGAATATTAAAAGAGGTTCCTTTGACGTCTGGAGGGTCTCAATTAACTAAGTTCGACATTGTTCTTGACGCGAATTACATAGAGCCCATTGAAACGGAGTTTGAAGACATAAAGATCACAAAAGAGGACGAAGCTAAAATAAGAGAGTTCTCACGCTCACCAACTTTGTTTAAAGATCTGGTAGATTCTATAGCACCAACCATATACGGTCACGAGAAGATTAAGGAAGCAATTCTTCTTCAGCTGTTTGGTGGTGTAAAGAAAGTAAGGCCTGATGGTACAAAGACTAGGGGGGACATGCACATCCTACTTATAGGAGACCCAGGTACAGCAAAATCCCAGCTTTTATACTACGTATCAAATGTAGCACCAAAGGCAAGGTATGTTAGTGGTAAAGGAACAAGTTCTGCTGGACTTACCGCAACCGTTACGAAAGATGATACACCTGGAGGAGGTTGGATACTTGAGGCTGGTGCACTTCCTTTAACCAACAAAGGTATTCTTATGGTTGATGAGATAGATAAGATGGACAAGCAGGATGTTGTGGCAATGCACGAAGGTCTTGAGCAGCAAAGGATAAGCATATCTAAAGCAAATATACATGCTACTTTAAGGTGTGAGACTTCTGTTTTAGCTGCTGCAAATCCAAAGTACGGCAGATTTAATCCATATGAGCCAATTCCAAAGCAAATAGACCTCCCACCACCATTGCTTAACAGGTTTGATTTGATATTCACCATAAGAGATTTACCTTCAAGACACTTGGATGAGAAGCTGGCAAGGCACGTCCTAAACATACACTCAAATCCAGAGGCTGTTGTTCCAAAAGTAGATAAGGACTTCTTAAGGAAATACATCGCATATGCCAAACGTACTGTGAGACCAGTTCTTACAAAAGAGGCCATGGATGTGATAGTTGATTTCTATGTTAGCTTGAGGAACAAGTCAGTTTCATCCGAAGGTGAAGTTCAGAGGATAGCCATATCTGCAAGACAGTTAGAAGCCCTTGTGAGGTTATCAGAAGCATCCGCTAGAGTCAAGCTAAAGGACAAGGTTGAGGTTGAGGACGCAAAGAGGGCTATAGAATTGCTTTCATTCTCTTTAAGACAGGTAGCTACAGATGAGAAAGGAGAGATAGACGTTGATAAAATAACAGGTATGAGTGCTGTTAGAAGAGGTAAGCTATACAAGATAAGAAACATAATAGAAGAACTCTCAAGTAACTATGACAATGGAGAGATACCAATAGAAGCAATAGTTGAGAGAGCTAAGCAAGAAGGAATAGAAGAGAGGGATGCAAGAGAAATAATCTCAAACTTGATAAGGGAAGGAGAAATCTATGAACCAAAGTACAAATTCGTAAAGGTTTCCCCTATATGAAATCAAAACATTCTTAAATGCACAATTTAGACTTTATTTAAGATGCAAAGACAGGTAGCTTTTAGACTTAACATAAAAGATGTGATTCAAAATCCAATAAAGAGAGAGGGTAATCTCACTTACATTGAATTGGATGGAAAAAAGATAATAAGAGTATGTTTGATGGGAACCGTAGTTAGTAAGTTTGTATCCGAGGATCAAAACTACGTTTCCATAACTATAGATGATTCTACGGACACCATACGAATAAAGCTTTGGAGGACAGACGACAATCTCATAGACAGGATGATAGACTTAAAAATTGGGGACTTGATAGACGTGGTTGGTAGGATAAGAGAATATGACGATGAAGTGTATATTTATCCAGAAGCTGTTGTTAAGGTGGAAGACCCAAATGCATTCATAGCAAGAAAGTTAGAAATCAAAGAGCTTAGGAAAATACTTCCTAAGATCAAGCAGGAATTCGAAGAAGCAAAGCCTCTCACAGCTTTAGACCTAATAAAGAAGGGATTTAAAACCATAGAAGAGATGAAAGCTAACTCAAACCTTAGTGAAGAGGAGCTTAAATCACAAATTTTAAAACTTATGGAAAGTGGAGAGATATACGAGCCAAAGAAGGGGGTGTACGAATTAGTATGAATTATGAGGACATGCTTGAGAAGGCATACAACGAACTCCCGGAGATAAGAGTTAGTAAAAAAAGGTTTGAGATGCCTAAAGTGGATTCTACTGTGTCTGGAAATACTACTTACATCCTTAACTTTACCCAGATAGCAAACTACCTTAATAGAGATCCTAAACACATGGTAAAGTTCTTTTCCAGAGAGTTGGCAGCCCCTGGAGGAGTACAAGGTACCAAGGCAATGTTTGTAGGGAAGTTCTCAAGACGTAGACTTCAAGAGGTTTTAGAGAATTATGTGAATGAATATGTAATATGCAAACAATGTGGTCACGCTGATACTAAGTTGGTTAAAGAGGACAGGATAACTTTCATAGAGTGCATGGCCTGTAATGCAAGATACCCTGCGAGGTCTATAAGATGATTGTGAAGGTTTATAATGTACAAGGAGAGCTTATGCTAGCAATCTGCGATAAAGACTTACTTGGCACTAAGATTCAAACTGAAGAAGTAGAAGTTGAGATTTCAGACTTTTATGCGGGTGAAGAAATGTCGAAAGAAGAAATACTCTCTCTTCTAAAAGACGCAACAATTGTCAACGCAATAGGTAAGAACACAGTCAACTTCCTAATATCTAACGGTTTCGTCCATAAAGAGAACGTTTTATACCTTGGCTCTATTCCCCACATCCAGATTATAAAGATGAAGTGAATCCCTATGGCAGAATACGATTGGGATTTAACATCTGAAGATTTTGAGAGAGCGAGGCTTCTACATGAAAAAGAAAAATTGCTTACCCTCGATGAAAGGAGCATGTTCTCTGCAGGACTTTATTGCATACTCTCCGTCGCAGAGAACTATAAGAAGCACAAATCAATGTACGATAAGCTTCAGGAGGAAAGTCTCAACACACCTGAGAACATCATTAGAGACGAAGGGAGATTAGAAGAGATAATAAAGGGGGCAAGGTTCCCAAAGCAAAAGTTATCTAGAATCAAACGCTTTGCTGAGTGGTGGGTTTGGTCTGATGTCCCGGAGAGAATACTATATGATATTAGTCATGGTAGAAAAGAAGAGTTCGATCTGAGAAATAGAATAGCCAAAGAAGCTCCAGGAATAGGTATGAAGGGAGCATCTCTCTTCATGATAAAGTGTGGGTACGAAAATGTAGTCCCTTTAGACATATGGATATTAAGATTCTTAGAAAGCGAGGGTTACGATGTTATTGTACCAGATTACAATAAGAAAAGCGGTCCTAGCTTTAGAGCTTACCTCCAATATGAAAGTTTCTTTATAGACGTGGCGAGAAAGCATGGGGTTACACCGGCACTTCTTCAATTTGCTTTGTGGAGTAAGTACTCCACATGGAACGAAACCAAACTTTTTTAAACCAAACTTATTTTTAATTCTCTATGGAAGAAGAACCAATAAGGGTTAGAACACCACAAGGTAACGAAGTTATAGGTTATGTTGAGCAGCTTTTAGGCTTCACTAAGTTTAGGGTACGATGTTCTGATGGTAAGGTTAGATTATGTAGAATACCTGGAAAGTTAAGAAGGAGCTTATGGGTAAGGTCTGGTAATTATGTTCTTGTAAGGCCATGGGAAGTGCAATCCGATGAAAGAGGAGACATAGTATACAGATATAATCCAACACAGGTTTCTTGGCTAAGGAAAAGAGGCTATTTAAAGGCTTTCGAGATAAATTTATAAGTTTGTAATTCTAATCATATGTATGGAGGAGCAAGCTGGGTATATGTACCATACTCCACTGGGGGAAAGAATAAAGAATCACCCCGCTGTAAGAATATTGGGGGAAATATGGGAATACTTCACAAAGTGGCCTGATACAAAGTACCACCCATATAATTACGTAACATATCCAGGTTACATTGACAGGTTCAAGATTCGGGCGAAGAAAACACTTTTGGACCACAAGTTCACCATAGCTACAGGTTTAACTACTCTTGACACATTCTCGCACACATATTACGTTGCAGATTTCTTAGAGCTTCTTGGTGCTCATTTAGACGACAGCTACCCATTATTTGTATTAGCCGCCTTCCTAGCAAGTCCAATGTTTGATAAGGCTGCTAACTTTATCATAGATTCAAAGTATGGTGGCGTGGGGAGAAAAATAAGGGATGAACTGGGTTCTCTTCTTAAATAAGTTTAAAAAGGAGTAAGTTAAATCATTCTGTATGATAGATACGATAAAGATACCTGAGGAAAGAACTGCTGTATTAATTGGAAAAAAAGGTAGTGTGAAGAGGCACATCTTCAAGAAGTATGGCGTAAAACTAACTATCAAAGGATCAGAGGTAAAGTTAGAAGGAGAGCCATTTAACATTTACATAGTCAAAAAGATAGTTAAAGCCATAGGAAGAGGCTTCTCCCCCGAGAAGGCTTACCTCCTTGGGAGAGATGATTACCAACTTGAAGTTCTCGAGATCAAAGACTATGTCCACACAAAGAATGCACTTATAAGGTTAAGGGGTAGGGTGATAGGAAGAGAAGGCACAGCAAAAGAAAAGATAGAAAAGTTAACTCATTCTTACATCTCAGTTTATGGAAAAACCGTAGCTATTATTGGTGATATAAACTACATACACATAGCCGTAGAAGCCATAGATATGCTACTTAGAGGCTCCAAACACGGCACTGTGTACAGATTCATAGAAAACAGGATAAAGCATATAAACAGGTAGTTAATTGTATATGTGGTGATTGATTTTGACTGTTGCAGATAAGTTATCTAAGAGACACAAAGAAGTATCGATTGCGGAGTTTTTCGAGAAGAACAGGCATCTTCTCGGATTTGACTCCAGACTAAAGGCAACTCTCACGATAATAAAGGAAGCTGTTGATAATTCTTTAGATGCATGTGAGGAAATGAACCAAGAGCTACCAGAAAACATGAAGAATAAGATTTTACCTATTATAACAGTTGACCTAAAGAAAGTAGAAGACGTCTATGAGATCTTAGACAATGGGGTTAGTGTTGGGGAAGTTGTTAGAAGAGGGGATAAGTTTGAGGTCTCTTACCAAGGAAGGAGAGGAACCTTTAAGTCTAAATACGCAGGACACAACTTTAAAATAGGAGGATACGATGTCAAGATCAAAGTTGATGATGATAACAAGATAAGTGTTTATATCAATGGTAAGAAAAAGGAGATAAAAGCAGGCTATCCAAAGTTTAGAGTTAAAGTCCTAGACAATGGACCAGGTATAGTTAAAGACCAGATTCCAAAGATATTTGGAACATTACTTTATGGTTCTAAGTTTACAAGGCTAAGACAAAGTAGAGGACAGCAAGGTATAGGTATAACCTCTGCAGTTCTTTATTCACAGCTAACAACAGGAAGACCTGCTGTTATAACATCTAAAGTCGGTAAAAACAAGCCAGCCTATAGAATTACACTTACAATAGACACAAGCAAAAACAAAGCTCAAGTTTTAAAGACAGAAGTTGTAGACGATTTTCCTTACGACCATGGAACTTTGATTGAGCTTGAGTTTGAAGGTGAGTATAGATCAAGAGGAGATAAATCTGTAGAGGAGTATCTTAAGAGAACTGCTATTGTCAATCCACATGCTACCATAATATTCAAAGACATAGATGGGAAGAAGATAGTTTGGAAGAATACAAGTAAGAAGTATCCTAAACCCCCAAAAGAGATCAAACCACACCCATATGGTTTAGAATTAGGGATGTTAATGAAAATGCTAGCTTCTACTTCCAGAAAGACTTTACTTGACTTTCTAACTAAGGAGCTTTCAAGAATAAGTGTCAATACTGCTTACATCATACTCTCAAAAGCAGACTTAAAAGAAGACATGAAGCCACAAGATTTAAGTAGGGATCAAGCTGAGAGGCTGTTAAAAGCCATGCAAAGAACGAAACTCCTACGTCCACCAACAGATGTCTTATCTCCAATAGGAGCAAGAGAGCTTGAGAAGTCCTTAAAACAAGATACAAAGGCAGAGTTTGTTGTCACAGTGTCTAGACCCCCAACAACGTATAGAGGTATGCCTTTTATGGTAGAGGTAGGTATAGCTTATGGTGGGGAGATAACCGGACTTAAACTTTACAGGTATGCAAATAAAATACCTTTACTATATGAGCAATCTTCAGGAGCCATATTCAAAGCAGTAACCCAAGTTGGTTGGAGAAGGTACAAAGTTCCAGAGACATCATCAGGTTTACCACAGGAAAACATAATTCTCTTGGCACATGTTGCTAGTGTTTGGGTACCATACACTTCTGAGTCCAAGTCTGCCATAGCTGCTTATCCTGAGATAGTTAAGGAATTGAAACTTGCATTCCAAGAGGCCGCAAGGAAGTTAAGTTTATATTTGTCTGCAAGATATAAAGAAAGGATAAAGAAAGAGAAAGTTAATAGGTTCTTTGCGTATGGTACGGAGGTTGCTGTGGCTTTGGCTAATATGGTTGGGGAGAAGAGGGAGAAGATACTTGAAGCCATTAAAAAGCTTTTAGAATATAGGTATGGTTCAAGTGCCTTGTCAGCTGCGGAGAAAGTACTCGAGCAAGGTATAGCTAAAGAAGGTGAGGAAAGTGAAGAAGAGTGAACAAAAGCAAGTATTGGAGAAGATAGAAGCTTTGGGTAGAGAGATCTTAAAAGAGATAGAAAATAAAGAGAATCCAAAGCTTGAGATACCCATAAGAACTAGGGCTAATATTTACTTTGATGAGAAAGAGCAGATTATAAAAATTGGAGATAAGAAAGCTGAGAGGTACTTCTTAAATACGGCGCATGCTAAGAAGTTCATGCAAACTTTACTCATACTTGGCTACTTAAAGAAACTTATTGAGAAAGAAGGAAGAACATTAAGTATAAGGCAGTTGTTCTATGTACTAAGACACACTATACCTGGTTTGAAGGAGGATGTGTTCAATTCTCAGGATGAAACAGATCCAATAATTGAAGACATAGAGGTTATGTTGGATGTACTTAGAGAGAACTTAAACTTGATTCCAACACCAAAAGGTGTAATTGCTGGCCCATTAGTGGTTTACGATAAGAAATTCAAGCAAACTATTGATTACACTAAACAAGGAGCAGCTGGTGGAGCTGTTCCAGCAATAGTTGAGGCAGATGCTTTGGAGTTTAAAGAGTGTTCAGCAAAATACGTTTTGGTTGTAGAGAAGTTTGCTACGTGGAACAATCTAAATGAGGCAAAGTACTGGGACAAGGAGAATTGTATTCTCTTGACAGGTAAGGGTCAAGCAGCTAGAGCCGAGAGAAGATTAGTAGCAAGACTTGCTCACGAATTGAAACTTCCAGTTTATGTGTTCACAGACCTCGATGCAGCCGGCTACTACATCTATAGTGTTTACAAATATGGGTCTATGAACTTAGCTTTCTTATCTGAGAAGTCAGCACTACCTACTGCAAAGTTCTTAGGATTCCAGATGAAAGACATAAAACAGTTTGATATCCCAAGAAGATCATGGATTAAGCAAACCAAGTGGGACTTAAAGAGGTTAAAGGAGCTTAAAGGTTATCCATGGTTCCAAAAGAAGGAGTGGAAGAAAGAGTTGAATGAACTTGAGAAGTTTAAGTATAAGATAGAGCAGGATGCTTTGGTTGCAAAGCACATAGACTTCATGGCTAAGGAATATCTCCCAACCAAAATCGAAAACAAAGACTTCCTACCTTAATCTAAAAAGTTTTATAAAGTGATGATTTCATTAACTTTTGTCGAGCCTGGGTAGCTTAGTGGTGGAGCGGCTGGCTGTTAACCAGCAGGTCGCCGGTTCGAATCCGGCCCCAGGCGCTACTAAAGTTGAGGTGATAAAGTGCTGTCTAAGATACCACTTGATTTAAACAAAGTGAAAAAGGAAGACCTAGACAAAGAGATACTTAGGATAGGTATGATTGCTGAATTAGATGCCATTAATTTGTACGAGCAGCTTGCGTCTATAACAAACAACGGGAAAATAAAAAAAGTCTTGATGGACATAGCCAAAGAAGAAAAAACACATGTTGGAGAGTTTCAAACCCTACTACTTGAATTAGACAAAGAGCAAGAAACAGAGCTTTCTAAAGGCAAAGAAGAAGTGAAGGAGCTCACAGAGTGATAACTCCTCCTTTAGTCTTCTTCTGTATAATTGTCCTCTAAGTTATGGTACTCAACTTCAACATAGTCCTTAAGCTTACCAAACTTTATTTTCGTCTCCAAGAGTTCAACTTGGAAAACACCTGCGGAGTTTTCCATCTCAACTCTTATCTTAACAGGTTTCTTAGAGCCTTTAACGATCTCAACTTTATTTATAGCCATAGCAGAGTATTCATGAATATCTCTTTTACCTATCTCAAATGGAATTCTTGCCCTGCCTTTAGTCATATCACATGCATCCGCCACAGCTAAAATACCAGCTTCTGTAGATGTGACTTCATAGTTTCCCATGTGTCCAACTACACATTCCATAACCATTGGAAGCAAAGCAATTCCCTTGTATCCATAAATTCTCTTCAACATTCTTTCTGCTATTGGTCTTCCAAGAATAACAGAGAATAGCTCGTGTTGATCTCTCATAACAGAACAACCTATATCATGCAAGTAAGCAGCCAAATACAACACAACTTTGGAGTCTTGATACGTAAACCCTTCCTTGGGAAGGGTTAACTTATCTTTAAGCAAGGAGGCAAGCTTTTGGGTGTTCTGTGCTACAATCTTTGCATGCACTCTTCCATGGTCGTTGTAGTCCAACCTTTTTATCATCACAGTATTAGCCTTGTCTAAAAGCAAGCGAAGCTCTCTATCCTTCTTTATAAGCTCTTTGAGCTTGCTTAGTTTATCCATGTGCTATATAAATCTTACGGGCTTTATTTGGTTTTCTCTGTGCGGAATCTACCGCAAAACATTTATATATTAGAGAACATATAAGAGAAAGTAAGGGGTTGGGGAAAGATGGCAAAGAAGAAACCTATTAAGAAGTTAACTGATATCTTCTTAAGAGAGAAGCCTGTTAGGATGCTTGTGAGGCTTAATAAAAACCCAAGGAAGCAAAAGTATTTCTCTGTTATAGCAAAGGAGGTTGACTGCACTTATTCTCACACTGTTAGAATCTTACAGGAACTTCAAAGAAAAGGTTTATTAACATTCACAAAGAAAGGAAGAAAAAACATTATAGAACTAACAAAGCTTGGTAAAGAGTTAGCAGAATACTTTGATAAAATCTTAAATCTCTGTTCAAAATCTAAGTGAGTCTATCTTCTCAGCATATTCTTTTATTCTCTCAAACGTTGGCTGAATGATAAACTTGTTAACAAACTCTTCAAGTATCTCTTTCAATGGTAGCCATTCTTTTATTCTGTAACCTTCTGGGAACTTTTCAACAAGTCCAATCTTTTCCATTCTGTTAAGATGTCTTATTATGTTTGAGAGAGCTATGTTCCTGTTTTGTTTTACCATGTCCCAGATCTCTTTAGAATCCATGAAGACTTTTGATTCTCTATTTTTAAGAAGGAGCTTTAGGATGTCCACAACTGTGTCTCTTGAGTCCCCAGGTTGTAATAAACCTATGGAGATGCAGAACTTTCTTAGCAACGCATCCCCTTCTTCATATGGCTTCTCAAACTTCCTTAATGTGATCTCCACTATCGGGTTCTCTTTATACACTTTCATACAACTGATAAGCTTTATATATTAAAAAACCTTGTTATTAAGTATGGAAGGCAAGCCACTTGTTGCTATTTTCATGTTCGCTCTTATAGTAGTAGTATTTGGAATTAACGCTTTTGCAGAGAAGATACCTCTTATCGCTCCTGCTGATGCTAGGATTGGCTGTTTTTTCTACACAGTTCCAGTTGTAGGAGGTCTCCTCACGTCGTACCTTGGTTGTGGATTTCTATCGCTCCTTAATTTTGGTGTGCTGATAGCTGTATTGATTATGATATCCTATCTCATCTGGGGTGGATAAATGGCAGGATGTGTTAGAGCCTTCTTTGGTGGTTTCTTTATACTCTTTGCTATATTCTTTAGGTTTTACTTCTTTTCAACGGATGTTCTTTACTCCCTTGGCTTTTCTCCAACAGAGGCATACAACATAATGGAGAAGATGAAAGTCTTCGATCCTTTTTATTACATATTCACCCTAGCACTTGGTGTATTCTTAATAATATGGGGTGTGACTTCTGATTAAAGCAAAAAGAATATAAACACTTTCTTTCTTTATCATTTGAATGTGGGCCAGTAGCTTAGGGGCGGAGCGCCGGTCTTATAAGACCGTGTTTCGCACAAGGAAACGGTTTAAGCAAACCGGAGGTCGAGGGTTCGAATCCCTCCTGGCCCATTATTTCTACTGAACTTTTAATAGTAAGCTTTTTAAATAAAGTGAAGCTAAAAATTCTACATGGCAGATAAAAGT
>CAZQAZ010000002.1:0-118266 GCA_964591855.1 Candidatus Woesearchaeota archaeon
TTTAGTGTTGGTGGCGAGAGAGGAGACATGATGAGGATGCTTAGGATCGTGAGGACTCTCCTCCACAGAAACCATGAAGTATTCATCCTTGCACCTGATTTTAAAATAGGAAAGGGCTACAAGTTCTTTGTGGTGGGCAGGAAACTTATAGACAAAGTACTCATCACGATCCAGCTTTTGTTTTTGTACCCAATTGCATATGTTAAGTTCAAGCCAGATGTCATCTTGACCAGGACACCACTATTCTCACTTATAGCATCTTTCTTCAGGATGTTTAATAAGAAACCTCTGATTGTTGACTCGTTCATGCCTTACCCAAAAGATGTGATACATAAGAACCTGAGGTTAAGATTGCAGTATATACCCTACAAAATGAGTGTGAATCACATCGATTTATTTACAGTTGAGAACAAGGTGTTTTACAGGTACGTTGTTGAGAATGGTGCACCAGAACATAAAGTCTTCATACTTCCACCAGGCATATCTTTGAGCCCGACTCCACCCGTGTTCAATAAAAGGTTGATATATGTCTCTTTCTTCTATAAGAATGATAAGTTTGAGATGTTCCTTAAGAAGCTTGCCGATGTGAAAAAAGTTGTGCCTGATTTTAGGTTGGACATCTACGGGTATGGTCCAGAAGAGTTGAAATATAAACAGATAGTTAAGAGTCTTGGTTTGAGCAAGAATGTGAAATTCTTGGGGAGAGTAAGTAATGAGAAGATTAGAAGGAAGATACCAGAGTATCACGCCTGCCTTCTGATGGACACAGCAGGTCAGAAAGCATATGAGTACTTATCTTACGGTAAGCCAATACTTGCAATCAAGTCCAACTTTACAGAGTGTGTTTTGGATGGAGCAGCATTATTAGCGAAAGACGTAGATGAACACGTAAAGAATGTTAGAACTATATTATTGAGTAAGAGATTAACAAAGTTGTACGCCTCTAAGTCAAAGCAACTTGCTAAGGAGAGGTATGAAATTGGTTATGTATCTGAGAAATTTGATAGAGCTCTCCGCAATATAATCTCTAAGACCAATTAAGAAATATGGATGCGCTGTGAACTAAAAACTTAAGATTGGCAAGAAATGCGAGCTTAAACAGCCTTGTTCCTTTTATGTACTTTGAGAACTTTAAAGAATAGTATACTGTTGGTGAAAAAACAGCTATGAGAAGAGAAGGCTTGAATATTGATCCAGTAGCCATTAGCAAATAAAGGCCTCTTATGAAAATTGCTTTGTAAAACAAATTGGGGTACTTAAGGAATAAGTATCTGTAACCCTTAGCGTATTTCCACCACTTCTTAAAAGCTTTAAGCATTCCGTAAGGATAAAGATGAATCACATAGGCTTTGGGATTCCTGTAAATTCTAAATCCTTTTTTTCTAGCCCTGAGGCAGAAGTCTATGTCTTCACTTATGACGTTCCTAAATAAGCCTACTTTCTTAAAGACTTCATCTTTTATTGCAACGCAAGCGGTGGCAGAGGTATTAACATAACCTTCTGCAGATGTTTGTAGTTCCCAATTCAACCCAAAAACAACAGCTACGTCATCCTTCTTATTAATTCTTATACTACCAACAACAAACTTCTCATAATTCTCAGTCATAGGTCTTATTAACTCTTCTAGTGTTCTCTTTCCAGCAACACAGTCGGAATCTATGAATACAATGACTTCTCCTTTAGCAGCTTTTACTCCGAGGTTTCTTGCTTGTGCTATGTTAGATTTCTTTTGGATTATCTTGCAGTTATACTTTTTAGCGATAGATACTGTGTTGTCTTTGGAGAAAGAGTCTACCACTATAATTTCACTTGGCTTGAGGGTTTGAGATCTTAACGACTTTAGGCACTTCTCTAAAGTTTTTCCGGAATTAAAAGTCGGAATCACAACTGAAACTTTCATTTTATTTTATTTGATTCGATATGATTATAAATATCTTTTGTTGTGAAGGTTTATGGATGTATTGATACTTGGGTCGAAAGAGTATCCTGTTGGGATTAATAAAGGCTATGATCTCCCATCTGGGGGTATGGAGGTATACGTTGAGAATCTAGTAAAGCATCTTAGGAAGTACTTCAAGATAAAGATCATCTCAGCATGGTTTCCAGGTTCTAAGAAGTATGAGAAGGAAGGGAATGTTGAGATGTACAGAATTAAAAGAATACCTGGGAAGATAATAAGAGGGTTAACTTTCCCTATGTTCTCTTTTTTCAAAGCTATTCCTATGAGATTTGATATTGTGATAGCTAATGGTCCTGTAACAACTTTCTTTGCTTACGTATTGGCTAGACTAAAGGGAAAGAGAATTATAGCTATTCCCCACGGCATAGCTAGCAGTCAAAAGGAACACCCTTTGATCGTTAGGCTCTTGGTTAAGTACCTAGCAGAGAAGTTTGCTTACAAGAGAGTAGACGCCTTAGTATTCCTATCAAAATCTGAGATGAAAGACTACATCAAAAGATTTGGCAGACCAAAAAACCCAGTAGTTATAGAACAGGGTATAGACCTTAGTAAGTTCAAGTTGAAAAGAAGGAAAAAAGGAAAGGAAAAGGTGATACTATTTGTTGGGAGATTAGTTAGAGTTAAGGGTGTAGAATACCTAATACGTTCTTTGAAGTATCTCGATGTTCCATATGTTTGCTATATTGTTGGGGATGGGCCAGAGAGGAAGATGCTAGAGAAACTTGCAAAGGACTTAAATGTGAATGTTAAGTTTTTTGGGTTTAGAACCGATGTCGAGAGATTCTTATCCGAAGCTGACGTTTTTGTCTTACCTTCCTTGTCTGAAGGTTTTCCAATAACAGTCTTAGAAGCCATGGCTGCAAGAGTACCTGTAGTGATAACAAAACTAAACTTGCCACTCACAGACAAGGAAGTTATGTTCGTAAGAAAGAAAGATCCAAGAGACATAGCAAGAGGGATAAGAAAAGTTCTAATTAACAAAGGCTTGAGGCAAAGGCTAGTAAAGAACGCATACAACTTCGCTAAGAAACATTCTTTTGAGAGTGTGGCATTAAAATACAGAGAGCTTATAGAAAAGCTATCAAAAGAGCAGCGTTAAGTAAGATTTGGGTTAGAAAGATCACTCTTGTTGCTTGCTTTTCGTTGAGCTTAAAGAAGTAAGGAAATACCCAGTACACTGTATAGGGATTGTGGGGTTTTATGTATCCTTCTTTTGAAACAGAGGCAAACTTGTAGTATTTCATACCCTTAAACTTCACTTTGTAGACCATAAATAAGAATAAAAGGAAGTTTATCCCATACAAAGTTAACATTAGAATGCCAAGCTTTTCTATGTTTGCTAGCACTATTATTGTAGCAAGCATAGCACCTATTGAGTATGTCCCAACATCGCCTGGAAATACTTTAGCAGGATACTTATTCCACATATAGAATCCAGCAAGTACAGCTATACCTAAAATAGATAACACAATACCTATCGGTCTACTAAACAAGTAACTTATCAATGCGAGATATGACAAGTTGATGATTCCAAGCCCAGCTTCTAATCCATTGTACCCCGCAAGCATGTTTGTAGCATTTGTGGAGAATATGAACAGTAGTGGAATGAATGCAAGGTAGTAAAGAAAACCAAGATTAACCTCACCAATGATTGGAAACACCATCTTTGTAACTCCAACTTGACTTGCCATTAGTGGAAGGGCTGCTATTATTGGGAGTACAATACTGTCTAACCAACTTAACTTAAGCACATCATCAACCAATGCTATTAAACCCATAGCGCTTATTGATGATGCAGCTACTAGTATATACATGAGTTCTGCCTTGACATTGAAAACATGTGCTAGAGCAAGGAGAAGGAACAAAGAAACTATAAAGGATAGTACGAATCCAACACCTCCAAAGGTTGGAACTTTAACTTTCTTTGTCTTGTGGACGTCAATACCTGTGTAACCTCTCTTTAGCATCTTCTCCATAAAAACTTTAGTTGAGAAGTAAGACAAAATGAAGGATATCGGTGAGACAAGCAATGCCACTTGAACGATGTTCATCCTAACACCCCTCTTAACATGTCAAACTCTCCACATCCCTTCTTGACATCACATGGGTCAACTATGTATGTGTAGTTGTCATAGTTAATCTTCCAAATTCTTAGAGTAGTAATTCCCCCATGTTGTATGCTAAGGTAAGATAATGGAACTCCATTATCATAAACCTTCTCAAAGTGAGGAACCTCTTCATCGACTATAAATAGTTTTGTGAACAACATGTCTTTTGCCATATCTGGTATGAATATTATCCCTGGTGGAGACCTTACATTGTAACCATAATCGACACTTGGGAGGAACATATAACACCCAGGTATACCATCCTCTCTTATGTCATAACATCCTTTTCCTTGGACACAAACACAATTAAATGGAAGGAAGTCATAAGTTTTTAATTTGGTGTTGTAAAGTACACCAATAGGTTCACCTGTTTTGTTCTCCGATGTAGGAACAAGTATTTGAGCAAGAAGTGTGTACTCCTTTGGCCAGAATACTCCTTTGATCTCCAAGTCTTTTGTTATCACACCAGGTTGACCGTTGAATACAAGCATGTCTGGATATTCTGAAGCATTTGTTACTTGATTCCTTGTTTTTTGAGCTAAGCCATACAATGAGTAGTATATGGACTTGCCTGGAGCATAGTCTCTGTATCCTATTCTTGCCATCTGATAAAACTTCAGTATATCATCGTCCACAATAACTAAGTAGTCTGGCCTGTGGTAGTAGTTCAAAGCATTCATCCACTGGGTTTCGTTTGTACCAGTCATTATAAACCTTGCATTTATGTTGTTCCATCTGGCCATAGCATTTCCACCATCAAATACTGTTGTTCTGTTCCATAATGCCTGCACCCAATATCCATAATCCCACCAGTGTGTGAAGACTGCATCTTTCGGGGTGTTGGCTTGTATCCATGGTGTGACTTGATCCCATTGAAGTTCTTGATAAGGTCCATATCTTTGCTTGTAGGAAGTGTTAGCAAAGACTGCTATGAGAATGATAATTAGCACATAAGGAAGTAAGTAGTAAACTTTGTCTTTAATCTCTCTTTTCTTTGTTTCCTCAATTATGATATCTGAGGTTCTAACTATTGCATATGCACAAAGTATGGAGAAAGGCATTATAGCTTGCCATATAAGTCTTATAGCGCCTCTTCCTGCTATGAGGCTTATTATGAACCATATGAGAATGAGGAGCTCAGGTTCTTTGAGCTTCTTCTTTGTGAACTCGGAGTAGCTATCAAAGTAAACAAATAAGATTATCGCACCCGCAAGAGCTAGGGGTATGATGTAATACTGAGACATAACAAGTGACAAGAATAAAAGCAATGCGACGATCCAACCAACCCACACCAACTTCTTGTTTACGTCTTTTAGGATTTTATTAATAAGCAGACCAGAACCTATTATTGCTAGGACGAAGACAAGGTTTAGGCTTGACCACCAGGACTTAAGCGAAGGTCTTTGATTCTCAGAGACAGATGTAGCTAACCTACTCCCACCCATAGGAGAGGTTATCCTATACACTAATGATTTAATTAGTGAGGACATAAGTGAGAAGTTAACAATACTTGCTACGAGAAGAAGGAGAATTGCACTTATTGCGAAGTAAATAAGACCTTCGTATTTATACTTCTTAATCAGAGGTTCAAACTTGCTTGAGAACTTGTACCTCAAAAAGAAGGAAGCGGTGTAGATAGCATAAGCTCCAAGAAAAGTTTGGAACATCAAATCACTAGTAGTGGAGTGCAAGCTGTAACTTGTAGACCCAACCATGGCTATTGGAATCATTATTAAGAGAGAAGAGAGTTTCAACCAAGTTTCTTTGTCTATCTTACCAAGCAAGTTAAGCACAGCAATAAGACCAGCCAAACTTGCGATTATGAATATCGCACCCCTCCAGTTAAGTAGTAATGCCCCAAGAGTGACGCCGCTAAGTAGACTCCAAACATAACCTCTTTTGTCTTTTGTTTTAAAGGCCTTGGTTAGGAATAGTAGAGCTAGTGGGAATAAGAAGAATGCAAGAGGTTCTTTATCCGCGTAGCCAACTGTGGTTCTAAATATGAAGCCAGGAACTGTAGCTAAGAGGGCAGCAGTTATCAGTCCAACCTTTCTGTTAAAAACTTCTTTTCCAAGGAAGTAGAAAGCTACTATACCAAGTAAAGTTGCTATAGCTGGATACCATATAAACACAGTTATAAGCTTCCAACCAAAAACTTTTAACATCGAAAATAAAACAGCATTAAAGTAAGTGTGCATTAACAGTTCTCTCATTGGAACGTAGCCGACAGGATAATACCTCATTGTATCCAATGGCCTTACGTATCCATTTCCCACGACATCTTGTGCATATCTATAGAATGGATAAGGATCTAAAGCCATTAAATACTTGTCTTTGAAGTTTGGAACACTTTGTATTCTTATGAAAAAACCAAGAAAGGCAATACCAATTACAAGTAAAATAAGGATAAGCTCTTTGTTCTCCTTCAAGGGCTTAACATTCATAGCATTATATAATAAGAGGTGATATATAAACTTCAAGTATAGCCGCTATTACAAGAATTATGAGGGAAAAAACTATAAGGTTAAGGCTTGTAATAAGGAGTCTAACAAATTCTTTGCTCCTTATTGGAAATCTTATGACACCTATGGATATAAACACACCTGCAAATATTGCAACAAGGTAAGAGATTAGTTCTGGGATACCATGAAGCAAGTACCTTGCAAAAGCTTTGGTGGCGGCTTTTGCACTTGATCCATACCTGTACACATTTTTGATAAGGAGCTCACCAATGGCTACGGCAATGACAGAAGTGTTCCAAGTAAGAACAAATATGGCTCCTGCCCCAAAAAGAAAAGACAACACAAATGAAAACAAGAGAACTTTAACATTGTTAAGCAGTATTATACTAAACACATCTTCGCCAACTGCACTTCCGGTAGCTTGTCCTGTCACACCCATGACATGCTGGTTAACTGCAATTATGGTTTGTTTTTGGACGTTGAACAAGGCATTTGCAATGTTCTCGGGTAGGAATACGTACCAAGCTGTGAAGACAATAATGAACACAATGAAAAGTATGGAGAACAAAGATATGAGCCTTGGATGTAACTGCTCCTTGATGACGCTTATGAAGTTAAGTCTTCTCTTTGGGGTTCTGGTCACAAATACATCCTGTTCTAGCACTACGAATCTATGTAGGAGGGGCATACATAGAATCGTAGCAAGGAATATCATGGAGATGTCAGCTTCTGATGGGAAGATGAGATATGCTGTTACCAATGCGAAGGAAGAATAAATCACTCCAAGAATGATTATCTTCCAAGGTTTCTTTTCTATCTCTTCTGCACTTATAAGTCTCTCTAACATTTTGGATTTAGCACCCTTGTTCTTCCTCTTTGACCTTTATTTAGCTCTTTAGCTTCAATAAGATTTAACTGTATAAGGTGGTTAATATACTTTCTGTAAGATCTCTCGCCTAGTTTACCACCATTCTTCTTATAGTATTTGAATATCTCACCAGAAGTCTTTCCAGGATTTTTCTTAATGCACTCCAAAATGAATTTCTCCTCAGGGTTTGTTATCTTCTTGGTGTCGACATCAAAACTTTCCTTCATTTTGTCTATAGCTTCCTTGACGTCCTCTACTTTTATCTTTAGCCTTTGTTTGTTTTCTGCTATCCTTCCAGCTGTAAGTATTAGGAATAGGCCTTTCCTTATGTCTTCGCTTTTGTAGCAGGCATCCACAATTAAGTTAAAAGCTTTCTCATCTATTGCTCCTGGTTTTAGACCTATTTTAATCCTCTCCCTAAGAATCTCTTCCACTTGGTCCTTTGTGTATGGGTTGAATTCAAGGTGGAGCAACCCAAGTCTTGATTTGATTCTCTCTTCCAAATCCAATAGGAATTCCTTATGATTTGTTATTAGTACTATTGCTATTTTCTTCCCAAAGAATTCTGTTAGTTGATAAAGAATGTCTTGCTCTTCTAGTTTGTCAACCTCGTCCAAAGCTACTGCTACGCCTTTTACATTCTTTATCTTGTTTCTCATGACACTTATTAGCTCATCTTTTGATACACCTTTTCTAGGGATGGGTATGCCTATGTCTATGGCAACTTTTTGTAGTATTGAGAAAGATGAGGAATGCTCCCAGCAGTTTATAAACGAAGTTTTTATTGGAGTATTCTCTTCGACCTGCCTAAAAACGAATCTTACACACGCTGTTTTTCCAACACCTCTTGGTCCAGATATGAATAGATTAGAAGGAGTCCTGTTATGGACTAATGGTTTTATTGTCAATGAGATCTCTTCTATTTCAGTTTCTCTACCAGGAAGTTTCTCTGGTAAGAATTCGTAGTTGAAGACGTCTTCGTTTCTAAACAGCGTTTCATACTCTTCAAGGAATTTCATATACATAATAACATATCTTTATTAATAATGCTTTCCTTGTAGAATTATGGGAGTGAACTTAAAGCCTCTGTTTGAGTCAGAGTTCGTAGAGCCTAGCCATTTCAAGGGAAAAATAATAGCCGTGGATGCTCTTAACTGGATCTTTCAGTTCATTTCTACCATAAGACAAAGAGATGGAACTCTTCTTATGGACTCTAAGGGAAGAGTCACATCGCACTTATCGGGGTTGTTCTATAGAAATGCATCTTTAATAAAGAATGGAATAAAGCCTGTTTATGTATTTGATGGAGAACCTCCTGAATTTAAAAAGAGTACTCAAGAGAAAAGAAGGGAGGAGAAGGAGAAATATCTTAAGGAGTATAAAGAAGCCTTGAAGAAAGGAGATATAGAGAGAGCATTCTCTCTATCAACAAGAACAGCTTTTGTCGACGAAGAAGTTTTAAACACGTCTAAAGAGATACTAAACCTCATGGGTATACCCGTCGTTCAAGCTCCATCCGAGGGAGAAGCCCAGTGTTCTTACATGAACAGGGAGGGTGTAGTTGACTACGTCGCGTCTCAGGATTATGATTCTATTCTCTTTGGGACTAAGATGTTGGTGAGAAACTTAAACATCACAGGTAAGAGAAAGCTGCCAAGGAGTAAGGAGTATGTTGTTGTCTTGCCAGAGGTGATAGATGTTGAAGCGAACTTGAATAGGTTGGGGATTGATAGGGATAAGCTTGTCTTAATTGGAATGTTGGTTGGGAATGATTATACAGAAGGTGTTAAAGGTGTAGGTCCAAAGACCGCTTTGAAAATTGTTAAAGACATGAAAGAGAATGAGATAATAAAAAAGTATAATCTTAATGAAGAGATAATAAATTGGTTTAAGCATCCAAAAGTTAAGGACGTAAAGATAGAGTTTAAGAAAGCAAATATCGAAAAGTTAAGAGAGTTCCTGTTGGATTACGAGTTCTCAGAGGAGAGAATACAAAAGACTTTATCTGAGATAGAGAAGGCACAAGGCAGTAGACAATCAAGCCTTAGCTCTTACTTCTAGCCTTAGTGTAATGAACGCAAAGGAAAGAACTGCAATCATAAGGAAGGCTACTTTGTACATCATACTCTGTGGTACGAACAAAAAGATAGACAGGCCAACCACTCCACCAAGCTTTAGCATCATCTCCCTTATGGACATGAACTCAAGACTTTCTTTCTCGCTAATGCTTGAACATACAAGACTAAACAAAGGTATACTTAATAACACCCCAACGAGACCTAAGAGGAACCTAATGAGGAATATTAAGGATACATTATTTGTAAAGGCAAGTATGAAGAACAGCGAGCCGTAAATCAACGCTCCAAGCTTGAGCACAGATTTCTTATCGTACTTGTCTGAAAGGGATCCTATAAAATATGTTGATGCTAAACTGAGGACAAGAGCTACGGAGTTTATTGCACCCAGATCAAGTATAGAACTTTTGAAGTATATGAAAAGGTTAAGGAATATGTATTGTACAGCAACAAGAGCACCCATTAGGAAGAATGCTTTTAAGAAGTCTTTCCTCACCCCCACTAGTTTCTTTAGGTCCACATCCCAATAATCCTTCTCGTCTTTAGTATCGAACAATGGAACTATAGATAGTAAGAGGATAACACCTGCCACTAAAAATAAAGTATTGAATGAGAAGTATGTTGCAATATAACCACCAAGTACTGGTCCTAAGGCAGCTCCAACTCTTGCTGCTAGGACGAGCACACTTGTGTTCTTTCCAACCTTATGTTTATCACTGTGCTCTGCAAAATGTGAGTTAAGGGGCAGCCAGTAAAAGCTTTTAGCCGTGGCCCAGATTAGAGGCACCACATAAAGAAGCAACTTGTAATGCTCAAGAAGATACATCCCAAACAAAACTACAAGCGATAATATAGAGCTTATCGCTATAACTTTTTTCTTTCCAAGTTTTGATATGAGTCTTGCGGTTGGTAATGTGATAAGTAACCAAAAGGCATAGAATTCAATCATAAAGACCAGAACATCTTTAATGCTGAAACCAAGATCTATCAAGAAGATTGCAACGAATATGTTAAACAAGCTAAGGGCGAAGTTATTAAGGAACAAATTAGCATAGAGTTCTCTTAATTCTGTTTTTGGGTTTGAGAGAAAGTGAAGCTCTTGTATGTGGTTGTGGTGGTCCATACACTACATATCCTTCAGAAGTTTATTAACTTTGTTCTCTAGGACTAAACTTTAAAAGTGAAGCAGCTTTACTTGTTTCTATGGTGATACAAGTAAAATACAAAAACAAGACATACAAGGTAAGAGTAAAGAGAGCTAAAGTGAAATCCATCATTGAGAAGGTAGGGCTAAATCCAGAAGAATACCTTGCTGTTAAAGGAGATTTAATCTTAACGGATGACGACTACATCAAGGATGGAGACGAAATTAAATTGTATGATGTTGTGTCTGGTGGTTAAACTTGTATGATAAGAAGTTCTGTAGGAGAATCGAAGCGAAAGTAAAGAGAGAGATAGAAAGGTATAAATTGATACAAGGAAAGGTAGGTGTTGGAGTTTCTGGAGGAAAAGATTCTCTTGTAACGTTCTTCATACTAAAGAAGCTTGGTTACAATCCTATTGGGATTTTAATAGACGAAGGTATTTGTGGATATAGGAATGTTACAATAAAAGATGCTATAAAGCACTTTAAGGAATGGGACGCTCCACTCATTATTTACTCTTTTAAGGAAGAATTTGGGATGACTCTGGACGAGATGGTTAAGGAGCTTAATTTAATCCCTTGCACTATCTGTGGCATTCTTAGGAGGTACTTGCTTAACAAGGCAGCTAGGGAGCTTGGTATAAAAACCTTAGCTGTTGGGCACAATCTTGATGACGAAGCACAATCGATCCTAATGAACCTCTTCCAAAATGACATCCAAAAACTTGCAAGATTGGGTCCAGTTTCAGGTTATGCAAAACATAAGAGTTTCATAAGAAGAGTTAAACCATTGAGGAAGATAAAGGAAAAAGAAGTTCTTGCATACGCTATGTTAAATGGCATAAAGATTCATTTCATAACTTGTCCTTATGCTCCTGAATCTTTCAGGTCCGTGGTACAGAAGGAACTTAACTTATACGAGTCAAAACATCCTGGGACAAAGCTTAATATTGTCAAGTGGTTTGATAAGAGAAGAGAAAAGTTCAAATCCATGGTAAAGGATGAGAAGATTGGCACATGTGAAGTGTGTGGTGAGCCAACAGCTGAGGAGGTGTGCTTAACTTGTCAGTTGATCTCAAAGCTGCAGCGGAAAAAGAAATGAACAGAATGAAAAAGATATTCGAATCAATAGAAGTATCAGGCAAGGGCATGTCGCTAGACTTCTACCAATTTGCTAGAGCATACTTTGACGATGGGATTCACTTCTTTGAGAAAGAGAAATATCTTGAGGCCTTTGAGGCTTTTATCATATCTTGGGCTTACATTGATGCAGGCTTAAAGCTTGGTTATTTTAAGGTAAGAGACAGCCTTAAAGAACACTTCACTTCTGAATAGGCACAGAAAGTTTATTATTTGGCTAGGGATTTTATTTAGTATGATTGATAAGTCCATAAGTTATGTGCTTGATAGATTGAATCAAGCACATTTGATATACTACGCAAAGCTATTAGCTTCTAGATTCTCAACTAAAATAGTTTACACGGATCACGACTTAAATCAAAAAATACTAGACTTTGGCACACTTTTCTCATCATTTAACTTTCCAATAGTCATAGAAAGTGAGAGGTCAGATGATTACTATTCTATATTTGCTATGAAGGATTATCTTGAAGCGTTGAGAAAGGCTAGAAAAGAGAAATCTTATGATAGAGCCATAGATCAAGCTGTTAAGGACGCTTATGTTTACATGGAACACCTTATCAAAGTGTGTGACTACATCAACAAGTTTTATGTAGATGCGTTTAAGAAGAGTGTCTCTATTTTCAATGAGGCTTTTGGATTTAGGATAATCTTTCCAAAGCAACTACCTAAGATGTTTTTACACATTGCTTACTTCGATCCTGAAAAGAAAAACACTCCTGTTAGATACAATAAAGAAATGAATGTGTTTGATGTTTATCCCGTGATATTTAAAATAAAGAATAAGTATTACTCTTCCTTGTTTGCAAGGGAAATAGCCAAACTTCTTGTTAATGACCCTGTGTACTTAGCAAGAATAGACGACCTAAGAACCATACTTAAGAATGTAGAATGGCTGCAGAATTTTAAAGACGTGTTCATTAACGATGTCAAGTTATTCTTTAGGTTCTACTTGAAAAGATTGGAGATGATAAAAGAGAGGGTTCCAAACTTTTCAAGGGTGATAGACGTCCACACATCAAAGCTGAATTCAAGTGTTCTGAATATAACAAGCTCTGACTACAAAAGAAATGAAAGCTTTAGCAAGGCTGTCAACATATTTCTTAATGTGCTTGAGAAGGAAGAAAGATTCTTGAAGGTGTTTGCGGTGAAATCAAATGATGTGGAAGCTTACCTGTTAAAAAATAAGTTAAAGTCTCTGCTAGAGTACAAGGAAGTATTGAAATCATTCTCAAAAACACTTCTTTCATACGATGAACAAGCCTTATTGGTTATAAGATACTACTTGGATAGATTCTATCCTGTTTTCCTTGCTATTTACACTTTGGAATATAGAGTTCCATCCTTGCATCTGGAAAGATATAAAGACAAGAACCTAAAGCAAGTGTGTGAGTTCTACAAGAAGAGGAAAGAGGAGTGGAAGGATTTGTTCGTGACAACAGCTGCTCTTGAGAATCTTAACAAGGTAGCAAAAGGAGTTTACTCCTTCCACAAATTCTTAACCTCATTAACATCGTAGCCAAAAAGAGGAGCGTACACCTTCTTATACTTTGCAAACAGATCTTTAAACTTATTAAGCTCCTCTTGGTTTTTAATCTCAAGGCCAACTATCAACCCAAGATATTTATCTACGTGATCATCTATGCTTCCTTCTAACTTCTTTGAAGGGCAACCATAATCCCATTTATGAATTATCTTAGCCTCGCCCAGGTAGTCTATACATATGCCTCTTTTCATCATAAGTAAAGCTGCATACTCGTCTTTTTCACAGTTTATTACTGCTAACATCCTTCCTGTTGCTCCAAGTGGTAAACCACCTGGCCCTTTCATCTTAGAGTCAAACACGTAAGCCTTATTGTTAATGATCTCTATGAAAATCTCTTGGTCAAAGTTCTTTAAATCAACCTTTCCTCCCTTGTTGAATATGTATTCTCCAACAACTCTGTTTATTTCTTGGCTTGTAAGTGGGAAAGCCTTGTTAAGCCTTTGAGCAGAAATCCTAAATTTCTCACCTTTGTACAAGGCGTATGCAGTTTCTTTTATCACTTCTATGTCTGCAGGAATCTCTTTGGCATGGGAGAAACTCACAACTCCAAATATTCTTTTTAAGTCCACATCCTCACTTACGATTATTCTCCCCCTTAAGCTTCTAACCTTAGCGCTTATTCCTTCCCTACGTAAGAAGTCTTTGATATTTCTTACAAGTAGCCCTTCCATTTGCTTTCTTACGTAATCGCTCTTAGTGGCTATCTCTCCATATCTAACTAATGTCACCATACTTTGGGAACGCATCGCTATTCTTATAAACTTTGAGGTGGTTTTAGCTATATGAAATTTGAAGAAGGATTTGAAATGGTTATGATTTTCATATTCTTGTTCTTAGTGTTCTCATCTTTGTTCTGGCTCTTATTAGGGAACCACCAAATACCTGTTAAACCAATAATTGCTGTGGCGTTTGGATTACTATCATCTGGAGTTGTGGTGTGGTATTTATATAAATAAAGAAGTGGGAATCAGCTTCTAGAACCTCTTCATTGGTCAGAGGGTGTTCACAACCTCATCTTCCCATAAGCTTCATATCTTTGAGTATTTAAAAATTATTTGGTCTCCGTCTTTTGGAGTGTAGTTCATGAAGTAAGGATAAACTTCTCCATTAACGGTTACAATCCATTTGTAGTTGTTATCATTGCAATAAAGATAGTCTGTTCTAATGCAGGTGTCATTCATAATGATTCCATACCTTCCTAAGATTACAGTAAGGTTCTCTCCATCCTCGAACTGAACGTATCCTTGTGTTGGGTTTGTGTAATCCTTGATTTGGATCTTCAAGTAAAACTTTTGAGTTTGGGGTTGAGTTCTCTGGGTGAACACAACAAATATCGAAGATATGAAGATCAAAGTGACAAATATAGAGAAAGCTTTCATTAACTTTGCTCCGCTCCTTTGGTCTTTTTTACCTTTGACCATATAAATCTATATTGGAAAAGGTATTTAAGATTTGGTGTTCTACAATTAGTATGGCTACATATGGTTTAAGTTGGCTTTTCAGTAATATGTATCTTATATTCTCATTAATCTGTGTGATGGCTATTTATGTTGTAGTTTACAATTCTCTTCTTGCTGCTAAAAGAGAGGAAATAGCTGCCCCAGCTGCTGTTTTTGCCGCAGCTGCTGTTGCATATGCTTTTTACACTTTCAGACAAACTCTTGGTAGTGTGATATCCAATATTGGTAATCTTATTATAGTAATCTTAGGTTTGATTGCACTGTTAGTGTTTGTATTCAGTAACATAAATCGCGAGGAGAAGAAGGGAAGTTTATTATCCTATGCTATAATCATAATGGTCATAGGTTTCATTCTTCTGTACTTCGGGTATGGCTTTGGAGCCATACTTGTGTTAATAGGGTTGATAGCTTTCTTGATACTCTCAGTTGCCTCACTTGCGAAAATAGAACCTGGTCCAAGACCTCCCAGACCACCAAAACCTCCAAAACCAGAGAAGTTTAAACTCACAGTTTTTGTTAAAGATACAAAAGGTTTCCCAGTCAAGGATGCGGTTGTAGCTGTTGGAGGCAAAAACAAAAAGACTAATAAGAATGGTGAAACTAAATTTAAATTACCAAGAGGGAGATACACGGTAACTGCGTCCCATACTTTGTATCCTCCTGCGAGTGGGGTTATAGAGCTCACGCACAATGACACTATTACTCTCGTCCTTGGAAAGTCGGAACCAGAACCTGAGCCTGATGACCCTAAAAAACACTTATCCTCACTTGTTGTTAAGGTTATAGACGGGAAGACTAAGAACCCAATACCCGAGGCTACGGTCAATCTATACGCTGTAAAGGGTGCAAGACTACAGCTCTCAGGGAAGACAGATAATAATGGAAGTGTGAAGTTCGACAAACTTCTTGTGTGGTACGCTAATCCTGCGAGAAAGGGTGTATGGCTTCCGGTAGTATATGGGGTCATAGTTCATAAAGAGGGCTATATAAGTGGAAGTGCAGGAGGAATTTATTTGGAAGAGAATAAAACTGTAGTCGTTACTGTTAGATTGTTTAAGAGGAAGAAACAGTTATCCGCCTGTGATGAGCTTAAGAATAAAGCGAAGGGTTGTAAGAGATATGTTAAGAACCTTAGGAAGAGAATATTTGAGAACTTTGAGAAGGCTGCAAAAAGCGATCCAAGTGAGTTAGAGCATTTAAGGAGAGAAGGTTACTTAACAGAAGCTGCTATGAAGTTCATAATGTCTATACCAAATAGCAAGTTAAGCAGGGATGAAATAGAGGAGAAGATTGGGGATTTCATAAGGGAAGTACTCTATTCAAGACTAGTTGAGCTTAGTGTTCTTAGGAATGAAAAGCTTGGAAAGGATGCAAAGATATTGTGGAACAAGTATGGAAAGTTGGGTGTGTTAAAGAGTTTAGACGACTATATCAAGCTCTTCATATTCTTACCTAAAGAGAATAGATTTCTTATTGAAACCTTACCTGGTGATACACCTTGTATCGATGCTGTGATGTATTATAGAACGAAGTGGAAGATGGCTGTAAACAGTGCAAAGAGGATAAAAGGAAGTAAGGAGCTTAAGAAGATTGTTGATCTGCTCGAAGAGAGGAAAGCCAGTGCGGGCTTTCTAGGAGGACCTACATAAAAATCTTTATAAAAACGAAGATTCTTAATTAATTTGGTGTACCATGGCTTTGTTTAACTTGCAAGGGACAATACAATTGCTTAAAGACATAGGAATAATAGACTTCTTTTTGCCATTCCTACTTGTATTCGCAATTGTTTATGGGGTCCTAGAAAGAGCCCAAATATTTGGGGCTGATAGGCATGATATAAATGCAGTAATTGCAATGGTTATTGGTTTCATGTTTGGAATAACTGGGTGGTCTGTTAGAGCTACACAAGCTTTCCTTCCATGGGTGGGTGTGTTAGCTATATTTATTCTTGGTATACTAATACTTGTAGCAATGTTCTTCCCTGATTTTTTCCAGATTATGGAAGGAGATAAATACAAAATTTATAGACAAATAGGGGCAGGAGTTGCCATAGTTGTTATGATTGTTGTTATACTTGATATGTTTGGGGTATTCGAGAAGACAGGGGGTATGACATCTAGTGAGCTCTGGGGACAACTTATAGGCTTAATAATATTCGGAGCCATTTTCGTTGGAGCTTTAGCATTCATAATCAAAGGTTCCAAAAGGTCTGGAGGATCTGGAGGGTCTGAAGAGTGAGGGATTGAGATGGTTGATCCAGTGACACAAACAATGCTTGTATTTCAAAGCATAGCTGAAGCTTTAGCTCCGGGTTTAAAGCAGGCAGGAGTTGGGTGGGAGGTATTCTGGTTGGTATTTTTCTTAAGTTATGCTATGATTTATTCCTTACTTAACTTTGTACACTTCTTAAAAGATAACAATGCAGCTAAGTTTATAGTTGCTCTTGTATTATCTTTCTTCATATCATCAAATGCATGGGCGCTTGCTATAATTGCTTCAATATTCCCATCACTTGGTGTACTACTTGCCGTTGGTTTAGGCATAATAATTCTCACAGCAGTATTCTTACCAAGGTTCTTTGAGAGTGGGCAAAGTAAGTGGGTAGGATATACAGCATTGGCATTTGTTATAGTGTACCTTATATCAACAGCCTTAGCTTCTGCTAAGGTTCTTGGTGGTGGGGTAACAGAAAGTGCAATAGCAAGTGCTATATCAAATTACATTGGAATAATAATAGCAATAGCTATAATTATTGGTGTTATCATATTCCTATCTGCAGGCAAGGGGTCGAGAGGTGGATCTTCGGGTGGGCTTTTCAAGATAAGCAAAATAAAGCCATAGATTAATGGAGGTAAATTAAATGGCAGAGCCTTTGTACCTTGTAACAAGAACAGGAGTTGCTAGTTACTTTTTGCCATTCCTACTTGTATTCGCAGTAGTTTATGCTTTCCTTGCTAAGACGAAGTTAGCAGGTGACAGGTCTG
Source organism: Candidatus Woesearchaeota archaeon (assembly GCA_964591855.1). Lineage (GTDB taxonomy): Archaea > Nanobdellota > Nanobdellia > CAZCWL01 > CAZQAZ01 > CAZQAZ01. The sequence goes on from CAZQAZ010000002.1 coordinate 17,748, forward strand.
ATATTAATGCTGTGATAGCATTGGTCGTGGCTTTCTTATCTATCCTTTCTGAGGGATTTAGGATTTTCATCTTAGGTTTTATACCTTATGCTGCAGTGCTTTTCCTTTTATTGTTCTTAGGCATTTTCATGTATGCAATATTTGGTGCAAGTGAGAAAGACATAGAGAAAGTTTTAAAGAACCCAAGTTTTTATTATCCTCTTGCGATTATATTTATAATCTTAGTGTTCATAGCTGCTGCACAGCAAGGGCTCTTTTCGAAGGCTTACAATTATACCAATTATACAAATGCTACGGGAGTTCCAGGCCAGTCTGGTACTTTAGTAGGGCCAGGTGCAGCCACAGTTATATTTGGCAGCCCAGTAGTTTTAGGTATGATTGTACTCTTAGTTTTGATGGCTATAGCTATGTATTTTATTGCTAAGCCTGAAGAGGAAAAGAAAGAATAAAAGCTTTATTTGCTCTTCTTATGTTTATGCTTCTCTACAATTTCTCTTAGTTCCTTTACGCTATCCGACAAAGAAGGGATTATATTCTTCATAACCTTCTCCATTGACTGCACGCTTACTCCAACATTCTCCATCGTTTTATCATAGTCTTCTAGCTTTTCAAGTAGCATCTTGTTGACGGAATCAAGTCTCTTGTTTAAGTCTTCTATTTTTGACTCCAAGCTCATGATCTTAGAGTTGACATCAGCTTTCCACTTGTCAAGGCCGGAGTATTTCTTTTCAACCTCTTCCCACTTCTCATCTAGCATTCTCTCTAAAATCCTCTCGACCTTCTCCACATCTATTTCTTCTTTTTCTTCGGTTGGTAGTTCTAAAGGCTTTGATGGTAAAGGCTCCGCAGGATTTTCTATCTCCGGCTCAGGAGAAGGTGTGGTAAATGTTTCAGGTGGCTGAACTTCAGGTTTAACTCCTGGAACTTCTGGAGGTGTGGGAAACTCTTGACCGCCAACAGCTGTTGTCTTGATATCAACTTGTGTGATCGCATCTCTGATCTGGGCTAAAGAATACCCTTTCTTCTTAAGATAAGAAATTATGTCCTCATTTGGTAAACCCTTTTTCCTTAACTCCATTACTTCTTGCACTGGGGCTTCTTTCACTTCAGGTTCAGGTTTCTTTCCGAAAAGCATCAAACATCACCCTTTTCTTTTAGTTCTTTTACAATCTTTATAACATCTTCCTTACTTAAAAACCTTGTTGGGTCAAGGTAATCTAAGTATTTGGACAGAACTGCCACTTCTCTTTTCTTTGCGGTGTCTTTTAATTCGAGCATTATATGCTTGATTGCATCTTGTACTTCAAGCATATCACTTTTTAGTCTCCTTGTGGTATGTTCTAACTTACCAACTTCGTCTTTAAGGTCTCTTGTCTTATCTATTAAGTTTCTATCAACAACGTCTATCTTCTGTTTGAGTATGTCCACCCTTCCTTCAAGTGCTCTTATCCTCTCGCTAAGTTCAGAGAGCTTTTTTGTTATGTATCTGCTGTATTCTATTTGGGTTTGTGTCTCTTTTGCCATGATTAATTTAATAAACTTCAAAGTTATATAACTTTGTATGAACAATGAAATTAAGTACAAAGTAGAGAGAGAAGGCTCAGAAAAGATTTTAACATTTGATTACACGAAATCTGTCATCTACCCTTCTATTGAGGACAATGAAGAGGTTATGGAACAAGCAGTTAATGCTATAATAGAAGTTGGGAGGGTTACTACCCTCATCTTCATGGCTGAAAGGAATTATATTTATGACTTCAAGCAGACAAACCTCCTTAATCAAATAGCAGAGCTATACATTGATTTAACAAAGGTAAAAGACATAATGGGACCAAAGTACATGGGTGAACTTTGTCCCGAGCATTATCCCAAAAGATTGTTTTACATAAGAAAGATTGTGTTGGAGATGTTCAAGAAGGATCCTATTGGGGCCTATGTTGAAACAGTAAGAGCCTTAAGAAAAGAGGAGATAGAGGAAACAAACCACCCGAAATGTAAGAAGACAACAATACGCTTACTTAAAACAATCAAGGAAGAACTTGAAATGGCAGACCTGATAAAGGCTGCCAAACCTTTTCTAGCAGGTTACATAATTGGTGACAGGAGAATATACAGGAAGTTCTTCATACCACAGATAAGGCCTAACTTCATGTACACAAGACTTATGGCCGAACCTCCCACTATGGGCGAGGAGGTTGAAACATACAGCATAGATAAAGACACAGAGGTTACTATATATAGAATTCCTGGAAAGGCAAGGTTGTTGTATCAAATTAATCCTCCTGAGTTTAAGCTTAAAGAGGATGAGTATGTTCTATTAGATGAGGTTAGAGACATCTTAACCAAGTATAAACCTAAGGAAGAAGAGTTCACAAACCCACAAAGAATGAGAGACGTCTTCTTTAACATCTCAAAAGATCTGTTAGCAAAAATAGCGGAGGAGAGGAAGATAAAACTTAGCTACGAAAGGCTTCAGAGGTTGGCGAAGATACTTGTTAGATTAACTGTTGGCATAGGTTTAGTTGAGGTGATGTTAAAGGATAAGAGATTAGAAGACGTGTACATAAATGCTCCAGTAGGTATGACTCCTATTTACATAAAGCATGCGGATTATGGAGAGTGTGAGACTAATGTTTACCCTAACCCAAGGGAAGTTCAAACATGGGCAACAAGGTTTAGGATGATATCGTCTAGACCTCTTGATGAAGCAAACCCAGTTTTGGACTTCGACCTTGAGCTACCAAATGTTAACACCAGAATAGCAGCCGTCCAACAGCCCTTGAGCCCAAGAGGTATTGCCATAGCTTTCAGAAGACACAGAGAAAGACCATTCACACTTCCTTTACTAATAAAATACAAGTCTATAACACCATTTGCTGCAGGACTGCTGTCATTTTTAATAGATGGGAATAGGAGCTTTCTAATAGCAGGTACGAGAGGTTCTGGTAAAACTTCATTTCTATCTGCAATGATGGTTGAGATCATGAGAAAGTTTAGGATCATAACAGTAGAAGATACTCTTGAGTTACCAACCAGCTATTTGAGAAGGATAGGATATAACATTCTCCCAATTAAAGTTAGAAGTGCGATAAGTGGAGAGACATCTGAGTTTTCAGCTGAGAAAGGACTAAGAACCACGTTACGTTTAGGTGATTCTTCTTTGATAGTTGGAGAGGTTAGATCAGAAGAAGCAAGAGCTTTGTACGAAGCTATGAGAGTTGGTGCTCTGGCAAATGTTGTAGCTGGTACTATACATGGAGACTCACCATATGGTGTGTTTGATAGGGTTGTTAATGACTTGGGTGTCCCAAGGACATCATTCAAAGCAACAGACATAATAATCATAGCAAATAAGATCAAAACCCCAGATCAATTGTCTGAGATAAGAAGGGTTACGAGCATAACAGAAGTAAAGAAGCATTGGGAGAAGGATCCACTCTTAGAGAAAGGTTTCATGGACTTAATGAGATACGATGCCAAGAAGGACATGTTAAAACCAACGAAGGCTTTACTTGAAGGAGAGTCGGATGTTGTTAAGTCTATTGCAGTCAATGTTAGAGAGTGGGTTGGGAATTGGGATGCGGTGTTAGAGAATATTAACCTTAGAGCCGATGCAAAGAGAATGCTTGTAGAGTACTCGGATAAAATAAACAACACAGAGATACTTGAGGCGGACTTTGTGGTTGATTATAATGATGCATTTCACACTTTATATGCTCAGCTTAAAGAAGAATATGGTTACGTTGAGCCAAAGAAGCTTCTTTCTGAGTTAGAGGATTGGCTAAAGACAAAGATAAGAGAGGGAAGGTATGCCTAAAGTCAATGAAACCGAAGAAGAAAAAATAGTTAAGAACTTGTTTCAAAGGTACTTGGAAAAGCAAAAAAAGAAAGCAGAGATCACTTCAAGAGAGTACAAGCTATTCACAAAAAAATACGTTCCTCAAGAAGTAAGGCTATACTACAACCTCGTTAAGAAAATCTCAAAATTCTTTAAAGTTAAAGCCCCAGCGAAACAAAAGGAGAAGTTAGACGATGCTTTGAAGAAAGTTTACCTGCCATTAACAGCTGATGAGGTTGTATCCTTTTCTTACTTTGTGCTCATTGTAGCTTTGATTGTGTCTATAGGAGCTTTTTTTGTGTACCCCTTACTGGGTGCATTGCTTGTTCCGTTTTCTATTCTATTGTTTTATAACCTGTACAATTATCCAATAACCTTGTATCTTGTGCAGAAGGCAAGAGCGTCAACAGAACTTATACTCTCTATTCTTTATATAGTTATATTTATGCAAACCACTCCAAACCTTGAGAATGCTTTAAAATTTGCAGCTGATAATCTTCGTGGACCACTCTCAAGAGATTTTCAGAAGATACTTTGGGATCTTCAGGCAGCCAAATATCCAACCTTAGCAGACGCCCTTAACGAGTATGTGCTACAGTGGGAGGATAAGAATAAGGCATATATGGATGCAATCCATCTTATTGAAGCTTCACTTTCCCAAACTGACGAAAAGAGAAGGTTAGCAATGCTTGAGGGAGCTCTTAATAGAATATTAAGTGGGACTATAGAGGTTATGAACCACTATGTCAATGAGGTAAAAACACCTGTTGATGCTCTTTTCATGCTTGGTGTCACACTTCCTGTTATGGGTCTTGTTTTATTTCCAATCATTGGAGCATTTATGGGTGGTGTGATATCGGCTGGAATGTTGTTTGTGTTCTATGACATAGCTATCCCCGCGATGGTCATGATAATAGGAAGGAATATCCTTCAGAAGAGACCTGTGGCATTTAGACAGCCAGATGTGTATAACCATCCTGAAGCTCCAAAGAAATGGCATTTCAAGTTCATGAAGTGGCAGATACCTTCTATTGTTCCAGCGATCTTGGTTTTCCTTGCATTCTTCCTACCTTTCCTTTATTACTTCCTTAACTTTAGGGGTGGGCTAGAGAATCCCAAAACAGCGGATGTATACATGAGTTTTCTATTCACGCTTTCTATAGGTATGGGTATATGGGCATTCGCATACTTTGAGTCTCATCAGAAAATGAAGATAAGAGAGAAGATAAAAGATATTGAGACCCACTTCGCTGACGCTATATTCCAAGTTGGTAATAGAATGGCTGAAGGTTTCCCACCAGAAACAGCTTTGATAAAGACTGCTAACTCTATGAGGGGCACGACTTTCTATGGATTTATATGGAGGATTGTACACAATTTGAATGATCTTGGTATGAATCTTAGAGATGCGATATTCAATAAAGTTAGTGGTGCAGTGAAGTTTTTCCCAAGCCCAATGATAGAATCCGCTATGAAGATATTTGTATCAAGTGCTGAGAAAAGCCCAGACGTAGCTGCGAAAGCATTGATTTCTATTTCAAGGTACCTTAAGAAGGTTCACGACATAGAGGAGAAGGTTAACGATGTGATGAGTGAGATTCTCAGCAACATGAGATTCCAAGCATCTTTCATAGCACCAATGATATCAGGTATAGTCGTTGGTTTAACTACTATGATAATTAGGGTGCTATTCGCTATACGGGGTAAGACTGAATTGTTGCAGCAAGCCCTTACACAGCAAGGTCAGATGGGTCTAGGAATGTTCGGATTTGGTATGTTTAAGATCTCAAATACACTTCCATTGGATGTATTTCAAATTATTGTTGGGGTTTACATGTTAGAGGTAGTTATAATTTCTTCTAGTTTGTCTGCTCAGATCAAATATGGAGACGATAAACTTCAAATCCTGCACAATATTGCTACCCTTCTTCTTCCAGCAATACTTGTTTACTTGGCGGTCTCGTTAATAACAACGTTCCTATTCTCTTCTATAGCAGATCTGGCAATTGCCGTTGGTGCAGCTACAGGATAAGTATAATAAGGTTTTTATAGTTCCGTTTTTATTATTATTCTATAAAATAAGGAGGTCTCAAGATGAAAGCACAAGGTTTGCCTTTGAACTTTGTAATTTTAGGTGCTTTGGCACTTTTGGTGTTAGTAGTTGCAGTAGCTTTCTTCATGTCAGGTACGGCAACCCTTTCAACAGCGGTGAGTCAACAACAAGTCCAGACGACATGTAACAATTTGTGTAACCAAATAAACAGAGAAGTGCAGAAGAATTATACTCTATCCGCAACTATGTGTAACTCTACGAGCAATGCATGTCTTGGGGGGAACGCATTAAATTTGGCAGAAAAGTTCGTACAGACAACCTATAAAGTCTCAGGGCTTGGGGAAGTAACATGTTACAACATTACTTCTTGTGAGGTAACGTTCAGAGACGCAACTAACTGCCTCATAACACCTGCTAGTGGTATTAAGGTTACATGTATATAAAGAACTTTTCTTTTCTTTTTCTCTTTTAGTAACGTATTTAATTTAATAGCTTTTTAGAATGGGTATGGGATTTAGGAAGGCGGCTGAGCCACACCAAGCGATATTGATTTTTATATTAGGTCTTGTTACTTTCTCATTTATTCTATTTGGTATAGTTAGTGTGATATGCGGAACGATAGTTGGTTTTTCACAATTTAGTGGTAAGGACTTATTATGTAAAATACCGCATGCTGAAAGCGTATTTGCATCAGAAGATGAGGAGGATGTTGATATCTTCGGTGTGAGCTTGGCATCTAAAAGAATAGATGCGAATGTGCTTGCGTTGGATTTCAAACTTGATAATCTTGCGAGGGGTATATTGCCAGGGGCTGGGCTATGTACAGCAGATGTTGGTTGCTATTTGGGAAGTAGGATGTTGCCACCTTATTCTAATAAGGTGTACAGAACAGTTTATGCAGGGACTTATCCTTGTGAAGTTCCAGTTGTGCCAAAAGGAGACGATCCAATTTTCCAAGGTGAGAGCGAGGACCTGAAGTTCACAGCAAGAGTCAGTGGGAATTGCATGTACACAGAGACGGTGTTGGAGAATAACACTGTTGTAGTTAGTAGCGAAGACATAGTGGAGCAACAGGATGGGACAAAGATACATTATCTACTTGATCCTGTGAACTTTGCAGTTTATGAGGATGAAATTAAAGACGATGAGATAGCATTGAAAGTTGCTAAGATTAACAATCCAAATCATGACGACCCTGTGACGATCTCAGTAACAGGGATGACAAGTAGAGGTTTCAGAAAGATTTTGATGAGTGATGTTATGGATTGGGATTCATGTAGCGATTATGTGTGCGAGAGTATACTCACTTTTCCAAGAGGAGATTCAGCGAAAAAATGCGGGGACACTCTTGCAGCCTTTCTTTCGAGATCTGTATACGAAATAAACAAAAGTGATAATTCAATTGTGATATCCGATGATAGTAGTGGGGACTTTGTTAAAGAGAATGTGATTCTTTCTAAGGAGGATGTTCTAAACACATCCCTTGAGAAAGGAAAGTACTTCTATCAAGTATTTAAAGTTGGTAAGGACACAAATGTTAAAGGTGTGTTTGTGTTTGGTAGAGTAAAGGAAAGTTATGTTGGGTCGGGTTCACTTCCGAAGGTGAATATTGATGTGTATGATTTTACCACTGGTGATACTCTGTACTCGGGTTCTATCCCTGTTAGTGAAGTCTTTTTGAGCGAGTTTGAATTTCCAGAAAGCAAGGCTGTTAGTAGGGGTGATGTGTTACTTTTGAGGATAAGTTCAGGCGATGCAGACTTAGAGATCTACAATTCATTCCTCAACAATGATTTATTGAGTTTCATGGGATATAACAAGACAGACTCTCCTGTAAGCGATCTGGGAAGCTTAGATATTAGCACTGATCAGATGTATTATCTTTATCCTATACTAGACGATACCGATTATAAGTTCAGGCTTAATCTATTACTTAACAGTCCTTACTCATCTTTAGACATATATAATCTAACCGTTAATTTGACAAGCAATTTAATAGATAGTAGAGACAGTCTTCAATTTAAGATAAAGTTTGGCGATTCGGAAGAGGAGCACACTATGGATTGTACACTCTACCAGGGAGAGTTAAGTAACGTGTACTGTGAATTCGATCCAGATGGTCCAGTAGTGATACCTAGCCCTGGAGAGATAGAGATTGTGTTTGATGACTTAAGACCATTGGAGGTACCTGTGTTTACGGAGTCTGACGAAGGCGTCGTGTCAGGCCCAAAGTTAGCATTTGAAAACATACTTTTTTCAACACCAATAGTTCCAAATATGAGCATAGGGATGGGGCACTACCCCCTTTTAGAGTGTTACACGTTCAAGGTTTATGATGGGGGATATGTGAGTGATACTTCGGATGTAAATGATGTTGTAACCTTTTTGAAAAGTGAAAAAGATGCTGAGGCTAAGGTGTCCGACAGTCCTGACGGCAAGAACATAGTTTACATCGATGAGGGTTCTTCAATAAGTGTAGACGATCTTAACCCTGCAAGCAAGGATTATTTCTTTACATATATATACTCCCAATTGTTTGGAGAGAATTATGGCTATGGTGTTGGTGGTACGAGTGAGATACTCTACTTGGATTACTCGAACCAAAAAGTGATATACGAGAAGAGCCCTGACTCTAGTGTGGATGAGAAAGCGTTGGTAGCAGCCTTAGTATGGGCTACTGGAAAGGTGGTGAGTTGAATGGTATCGGAATCATTTGAGCGTGTTGTTATGTTAATACTTGTACTTATATTTATAGCTTTGATAGCAGGAATACTATTCATACTCTTTTCGGGTGCTAAAGGGAACATAGGTAGTAGTCAAACTGTATACTCTTTGGCTAAGCTGTGGAGTTGAAACAATGGGTGTGGTGAAAGAAAACGCATTGATGATTGTAGTAGCCTTGGTTCTAGTAGCATTAGTTACATATATAGTGTTTCTAACTACTGGAGGAGTGTCAAAGTTAAGCTTAGGAATGGATAAGATCCTATGTACATCCACAGCTTCTTTAAGAGGTTATGTCTTCAGTAGTAAGTATATGCATTGGGCCTATTACAAACATCCAGAATTGTTTAGCAAAGTGGATACGATATTCCCAGTAATGTGTAAAAAGCAAGTTTACTTTGTTTCCCCTGTTACAGACTACGATCCAGTCAACAAGTACGACGATGAAATCAAAGAGAAGGAGTTAGCTAACTATGATGAAGGAAGCGACGAGTACAACTCTCGCTTAGCTTACTGGAGACTTGTTTACCTTTTAAGAGACCAAGCCAAAGACTGTTCTGATAGGTATGATCATGGAGACCCTCTTTTCCCCGGGGGATATGGAAAGAACCCAGCTATATGTTCAATAATTTTCTACGATCTTAACAATACATTTGATGTTAAGGTTAGAAAGGTACATTTCGACGAGAATGCTTACGGTTTGCTTAACCCAGGGCTTGTTCCACTTAGAAACGATGCTGACATAAGGGAGTTTGTTGAAGAGATTTATGGCAAAAAAGAGTGTGATGCAATCCTCTTCCCAACTCACTCCACAGACTTCTGGCCTGTGAATTATGAAGATGAAAAGTGTGAAAATGTTCCGACAGATGAAGCCGCAGATAGCTTGGATTTTGGGTGCGGTGAAAGTTGTACACTTGTAGACAGTAGGCTTAATAATGTGGTTGGAGTTCCACTTTCTAGCTCTGAAAGAGAGGAGTTAATAAGAGGTTATATGGATGGTAGTATATCTGAGATTAGGCTAACAACGGACGCAGACGAAGGTAATTTTATATGGTGTTCAACTGAGCTCTATGAAAAGGCGCTAGGGAATGCGGACTACTTATGTGCTAACTTCACATACGATCCCGAGTACGATGTTCCAGGGCTTATTAATGATGTGATGACGAAGCTTATAAAGAAAGACCAAAAGTGGTGGACAGATCAAAAAGAGATTAATTCATTAGGTATGGGGCAGTGGATATGTGGAGCAAGGGGAGGGTATGGTGTGCAGTGTCCATTATATGCACACATTGATGGGAGTATGTTTTGTCCAGGAAAAGGTTCATCGAGTTTAGCTCCAGGTTACGACTGCATATACATCACAGATTGGGTGGAAGGATACTCTAAAGATACTGTTAAGGGACAACACATAAACCCTACTGATATAAGATCAGGTTGTGCGGCCAAGCCTCATCCAGGCTTAGGAATAAATAAGCCGGCAAGCCTTTCAAGAGGAGTTATATTTGTAACGTTTTTAGACTTGTGGGATGACAATTGGAATGATGTTGTATGGGGTAGAGACTTCATGGGGGAAGGAAGGTATGTTCCAACCAAACAAGCTGCTATTCCTCCTAATAACAAAGTTGTCTTTGTGATATTTGATGAAAGCTGGATGCTGCCAGGAAGAGGTGTTGTACCAACAAACGATCCAGGTACTTATCCATCATTTGGCTGTCTTCAAAGTTCAACAGCATTATTAAAAGTTTGGTCCGGTATGAAAAATGCATGGGTAGAGGGATGGTCAAATTATGCTAAGGATTGGTGTAAGGGGAGAAGCAAAGCAAGTGTGGTGAAAGAAGCATTGTTGGTGCCGAATCCAGACGTTATTACAGGTGGTCTATCGGCTCTAGGAATAAACTATCTGGTGTGTTAAAGGTGATGAAATGTTAAGCAAAGTGACAATGCTTATAATTGGAATCATTGTGCTAGCTCTTGGATTCTTTATAGTACTAAAGATTATTCCCGCTTACAATGAAAACTTCTCATATCATGTTTGTCACCTTTTTGCTTTCACGAGAGGGTTTATATTAAGAGACTGGGAGAATGTTGTGCCAAACAGATTAACAGTTAAGATATACGATGCAATAGCTAAGTTTATACCATTACCATGTAAGGCAAGAAGCTTTAATATTAGTAGGATGGATTATGCAACGGACGAGGAATTTAAAGACGATTTCATAAGACTTGTTGGTAATCAAATAATAGCATGTGATAATTTATTCCATTACAAGAACAATAATCCACTTTACCCGGGTGGTGCTGGAAGAAATCCTTTTGTGTGCTCTGTTATAAGATACAACCTTAAGAGACCTGATGGCTCAGTAATGGAACTTAGTTCATCCGAGTTTATTAATGGATTACAGAACATGAAAATAAGTTCTTTAAAGACAGAAGACGTGACTCTCAAAGACAAAGTTAACTTCATGTATGAGAGTGAGTTTTTGAGAGACACAGATAAGGAAGAGAAATGCAAGGGATGTTATAGGATAACAGGGGATTACAAAGCTAGTGACCCTGACTGCCAAGATCCAGTATGCTTTTATGGTAATTTCTTTGGAGCACAGGATCCTATCTCCAGTGAGGAGAGTGTAAACCTAAGATCAGAAGGTGTCATTTATATAACATTCCTTGACTACCCTGGAAGAATGATAACAAGGTATGACATAGGTAACAATGCATGTGGCTTTGGTGAGTTGTATGTTGAGGAGAGAGCTATAACTGGTGCTTCTAAGTGGAAGCTTGGTAACTTTATTTTACATTGGGAAGAATCCGAGATTGAGCCACAAGACATAGTTTTACTTTGTTACGAATCTTTAAATACAGGAAGCTCCTAAGATTTCTATGAGGAAAGCATCCATATGGGAAAAACCAGTTAGTATTATTCTTATTATCGTAATAGCAGCTTTGCTCATATTTTTGATCTACATGTGGCTTGGTAAGTGGGGGGCTAGCCATGCAAGCAGTATTGCAGACGCTATTGACATCACGAAGTATGTGTAAAGGTTTAAGGGCGATGTCCTTAGGGATAAGTGTTGTGATAGTTTTAGCAGTGGCAATTCTATTTGCCGTTGTGATGATTTTTATAATATACCCAATGGCCATGTCCTCAAATACAACCCTTATGACTTTTGCAGATAAGATAGTGAATGCTTTCTCTTAAGGCTTAATTATTTATACTAAGAACTCATTATCATTATTATGAAAAAGGGAGTTGAACTTTCTGTAAATTTTATGATAATTCTAGCAATAGCAGTACTTGCAGCAGTCGTATTCATTTTATTTTACATCTCATCATCCCAGTCTGCCCAAGGTTCTTTGTGGAACATTAAGAGGAACATATCAGATGTCTTAATAAACAACACAACTTCTTCAATAGGAGTGACCTGATTTGGTTAGTAAGGAGACCATAAGCGCTATTGGTGGTCTTATTGGTAGTTTTATTTTAGTTTGGATTCTTGCAAGCTCTTTTGGCATGCTCCCAACATCAAACAGGTATAAAGAAACTTTTGATACGTTAGAAGAAGGATTCTACAAGGCAGGAAAGTATGGTTCTGCAGTTGTTACTGGTTATGGATTCTTCTATTACGATACTCATAAAAGATACTTTTGTGACCAGAGCAAAGTAAGTGTAAATCTTCCTACAAAAGAACCAAGTACATCTTTGTGGTTTGTGCAAAAGCATTCGCAAGATTATTCCTATCCATTAATAATCTTTGTCAAGTCGAGTAAACTTGCCAAACATCTTGAGAGTATTAGAGACGTTGTTGGGGAGCAAGCAGGAAGTCTCATTGACAAAGATGTTCAAACATTAAGGCAGTGCGATGGTGAGTACTGCATGTGCTATGTGGAGATGTACCCACCATATTCAGGATATGTTCCAGAGGGATTTGAGTACGTCAGATTCCAGAAAGTTAATTCTGTGGTGGATGACTCGAATGAGATTGTATCTATGCAGGGAGAAGAGGTAAATATTAATGATTATTTGTATAGCCCATCATTAACAGACACTTTCTGGGATGCATTTACTATTTTGCATGAGGAAAAACTGTTCAACCAAAATACATTTAACAAAACCATGCCCTACATTAAAAAGTGCATAGACTTCCACAGAATGTGTTCATGCGAGCCAAATGTATGTAGAGGATTAGACCAAGAGAAATGTGAAGATTACAAGACATTTGGTTACGACTGTCAGTGGGACGCCGATGAAGGTTCTTGCGTACAGAAGATAAGTCCAGCATGCATCCCAACAGCAACCTTTAAAGTGGATAGTAAAGATATGATAATGCCAATAGCTACTGTGTCTCCGTTAAACGCTAAACTATGGAATATACCAGACAAACCTCAAGATCAACAGGTATACATAGACAGAATGGGCTGCGTCTTGAATATAAGAGACATGTCCTCTTTGAAGGAGCCTCTCCTAGGGGAGAAATTTAGTGTAGCATACCAAGTGGATATCCCTTTGGCGAACATTATTGATAACAATAAAATAGTGACGAAAGTCTGCTCTGACGATTTTAAAGTGGAGGGGGACCAAGTGAGTGTGAGGATAAAAAAGAGTAGTTATACCTCAGCTCTAAAATTTGATGTAGAAGAGTTGAGTAAATTTGTATTTGGACCTGATGCTGTAAAGAGTGGAGATATAAGATATAACGTTACAAATGCAGATATCCTCTGGGGGGACTTGGGGAGTCAAGGGTTAGCGAAAGATATTCGGTTAAAACAGGAGAGTGGGCTTGTAGAAGAGATAGATGCTATCTTTTATCGTTCAGAAGAAATCCACGAAGTGGAAGACGTGAGCACTTTCATAAGGTATTTGAGCGTAACGTACAATTTGACAGGAAAGCGTACCAAAATAATAGGAAGAATTTATCCTTATATTATAGAGAATAAAGGGGATACTATTATAGAAGGGTTTTATAGCAAGAAAACCTTTAACCATAATTATAATGATAAAGAGTTGTCAGAGTGGGGAATAACTTATTTTAATATAAGTGGATATGGCTTAGGAGAGTTTGCGAAGTGGGACGAGTTAAGACCCGCAGCATATGTAAAAAATCAAAATTCATACACATGCTCTTCAGGTTATCCTTATGATGATTATGCAAAATATTTCTACTGCTTAGAAAAAGATTCTGAGATAAAATGTGGTGGGGGCTATAAATCATGGCCATGAGGAAAAGTCAAGAAGAGATTAATATAATAACAGCATTACTCATACCAGCGTTGGCTTTCCTACTTTTGTTAGTAGTCCTTTATGTTAACATGCTACCTGTTATTGATCCTTATATGTTCGCTCTTTTATTTGCACACGATGTTGGCACATTAGTAGATAGCGCGTATGCTTCGCCAGGAAATATAAGGTTTGTATACTCTGGACCGATTCCTTGTAAACCTGATTACTCAAAAGGAGTTTTGAACTGCACAAAAGGCTCTTCGTGGATAGCCATGGGCTTTGGAAGTGGCCATGGAGAGAACTACAAAGTTGAGACAGCTTTATACGATTTGCTTTTAGGAAACCCCGAACTCGTGGCTAACATCCCAAAGGTGGCTTTTGTAAACATACCCTTTACGGCAAAGATAAGGAAACTTACCGGCACAATGGATATAGAGGGAACATCAACTTATTTCTCTGAACCTAGCACTTATGATTTCATGATGAGAAAAGGGAAATCTATAGGCATGTATTTAGCAAATGGTGGTGTTGTTATAAGAAAAGTGCAAAAAAACTTCTTTGGAACAATTAGTTATTCTAATAAAGACAACTTGGGAGTAGACTTTATAATGTCTAAAGTCTTAGATGTGTGTGAGAGTGGGCAAGAAGAGACCTTTGATATAACTCTTCTTCCAAGGTATGTACTGTACTATAATAATTTAAAACTCTGCATGGCAGAACTCGACAGTTCAAATAATCCTAGAGATATAGAGTGTTATAATTTTAATAGGATGGATGGATGTACAGTTAGCATAAGTTCTGATGACGACGAATTTGAACGTGATGACAATTTTATCAGCAGAATTGGAAAGTTTAACGATGACCACTCTCATAAGATAAGAGTGAAGATATCTAAAAATGCGGATGGAGTAAGCATCTCTCTGAGTGAGGCAAAATGAAAATGAGAAAGTCGCAGATGCAAATATCTGTATTTCATCTCTTAGCAGTAACTTTATCTATTATACTTGTTCTTTACGTTGCAATACTTCAAAATAAAGTGAAAATGGAGACCATATCTTCAAACACAGAAGCGCAGCACCTTCAATTAATAAGAAGACTTTTCACATCTCCTGATTGTCTTGCATACGAAGATAGAGTTTATGATGTAATAGGAAATAAGATATATTCTGCTAGATCAACGAAACCATTTGTTGTGGACATGTGGAAGTGGCATAGTTGGGAACACTTTAATTGTGTTAGAGATGTGGTGGGCCTGGATCAGAGACCATCACAGTTTAGATACTATAATATAACTCTTTATGATTTGGATGAAGGGGCTAAGTACACACAGGTATCGACCTTACCAAGCGAATGTGATGAGAATACTGGTGTGTGTTATGAATTAAGTGCTACTAAAGAATGTGATGAGAGATTCTTTTTTGACATGTTCCCTGTTAGAATCATGACACAAGATGGCGAACTTCATGAGGGTTTAGTTTATATCAAGAGTTGTATGGCTGGAAGGTTAGTCCTCCCAAGTGAAATGGAGGTGTAAACAAAATGAGAAAAGCACAAGCGAAGTTATCGCAGTTTATAGGTGTTGTGCTACTTGTGTTTTTCTTCATATTTTCAATGCTCTACATAAAGCTTTTCCTAGCAGCCGATGACATATTAAGAGCATCATTCTCATTCAAGGAGAAGCTTGTTGAGCTTGGATGTAAGTCTACACTTTATTCCCTTCTGGATTATGAGTACTATAAAGGAGATAATTCTCATTTGGATACTCTTTCATGTTCACGTTTGGGAGAAGATTTTATACCATATAATGAGACACACTGTATAAACAAAGAGAGTGGTGAGATTAAGGAGGGGGATTACGACGAAAAGAAAGTTCTTTATAAAGTAATAGCAGATTACTACCCCCTACCGAGAGTTGTTTTGGTTCCAGACTGTGGCTCATATAATGAGACTTTTTATTTATTTAAGGGATGTGGCACTAAGGAGTCCGAAGATGTGTGCAATTACACTCTAAGGCCTTATCCTACTGATGAAGAATGTAGTTCCTTTTTGGACGATGTTTGGAGTAAGTTCGAGTCGGAGGAGTACGGCTACTCTCCTGATGAGAAGGAAGAATACATTGTTGAGGTTAATTATACCGTCATAGAGGATGGAACATGTAAACGTGAAATATTCCTATACGAATTAGATCAATCTGAGTGTAGGCCTAGTGGTAGTAGTTTGTGTAGAGAGACATCAGGTTGCACACAAACTAAATATGGTCAGCTCTTTGAAGATGTAAAGAGTATTGTAACTGATGAATTAGGGAGTGCAAGTGAGATTCTAAATCCAAACCTAAAGAGATGTGAGGAGAGTTATGCCGGTGAGTGTGGAGACGTAGGTGTACCTGTAGGGGAGGACTATTATTATTTCTCTGAGAGAGTGAAGTTACTTGATCAAAGTCTGGCAAGGTATGGTCTTCGCTTCTTGGGTGGGATCTCTGGCAAGGGAACAATACCATCGTCTACAGATATTAAGGGAATAACTCTCTGTGAAACAAATATATTCTCCGTGTACCAAACAGGAGACATAATAAAGAAAGGGATATTAAGTCCAATAGCATATATAATGTGGGGTTCGATATGAGAAAGAGTCAAGAGTATGCAACTGGAACAATAATCTACCTACTTGTATTCTTTACAGTGCTTCTAGTTGGGACATACGGGATTCATAACAGATTCTTAATAGAAAGCAGGGCAAAGTCTTATCAGCTTACAGCATTAAGTGCGGAAGAAGTTGTTAAGGATGTTAAGCAGCTTGTAGGCTCAGAAAGAAGATACGCCTTAGAAAGATCACTTTTCTTAGTTGGGGCTTTTGGGGGGTACAATGCACCAGTTGATCTTCAAAAGATCCCTGATTGTGAGGGTGGTGATAAAAACATAATAAATCTAACATACTGCCGTGATCCGAATAGTGGGGAGCCTGTGCCTGCAACTAACTTCAAATATAGAAACATTAACATAAGAGAGTGTGGAACCACTCCAGCTAAGTACGAAGGTGGATTTAGTTCGCTGATGGGGAAGATCATGCCTGAAAGAGAGTATGGGGTTCCATACTTTTATGACAGCAACTTTGGGGAGTGTCCTGCTTCGTATAATCTTGACATAGATGTGCTTAAGGGAAACATAGAGAATGTTTCTAAGGCATTTGCAGAGTTAGATCCAGATGTTTACAATTACATCAAAGAGAAGTACGGACGTTTCATTGACATAGATAAGTATTATGTCCTTAAAATACAGGAGATAGATGATGATGGGATAAAGTATGTGTGGTATCCGGTTAACAAGCCAAGGATAACAGTATACGATGGACCAAATCCTGCTAACTCAAGCGTGGTTTATTCTGAGCCATTTGCAATAACAGGCTTTATAAATTCGAGCTTTGGACGTTTGTTTAATGCTGTAAAGGAAGATGCAAGCAATGTAGGCGATATAGATGAAGTGATAGATTCAGTGTTAGATAAGAAGAATTTGGAGTTCGACTTTGTGAATAGTGAATGTAATAGGTCTTTCTTCATGTTTCTGGTGCCAACTGTTAACGAGGATGGACAAATAGAACTTGTGAAGAAGACATATTCGAAGTTGGAGTGCGACTTCCCAGAAGATTGCGCTTCTGTGAGTGAAGAAACGGATAGAGATTGCCTGGCTGATTGTGAGGAAGCAAGGGCTTGTATTAGTGGTGGCACTTGTGATGATTGTTATAAGTTATGTACATACAAGAAATACTCTAACATTGATGAAGCATGTCTTATAAGAAGTTTGACAGACGGAAAGTACGAAAGTATTAATAACTTTGGGAAAGCAGTGTATAAGAGATATCTGGATTGCGAAGATACAGAAACTCTAGAGGATTGCATACGGAGAAAAGTACTCGAGAGATTAAGCAAGAAGATCTTTGTTGGTGATAAAGGTGGAGTGTCTGGTATATCTAAAAAGATTTTGATGGACAGTTTCGATGTGAAGAATATTGAGATCATAACAGATTACAAAAAGAATTATTATTACAAACCAAGAGAGTATTATGGAGCAGAAGTTTCAATAAAGTTGGGTGGAGCATCAGTATTTAGTGCCTATGGAAAAGATTATGACGTCTGTACACTTGTTGCGAAAGATTGGCCGTCCTTTTTAGACGATCCAGGTACGGCAGAGAAAATGGCAAGTTCAGAGTATTATCAAGTTAAGGATAGGAAAGCATTCTATCAAAGGAAAATAGATCTCACAGTAAAAAATACAGGAGACCACAATATAAAGGGCGTTAAGATTGAAGTGATTGGATTTGGGAAGGACAGCTCAACATCTTTAGGAAGTAGAGAGTATGATGTGGACATTGCACCGGGAGAATCTTCAGCGTTCAGAATAACAGCCAATTTCACGACCCTTCCTGCTGTCAAGAAATGCTTTAATCCAAACTTTAGGTGATAAAAGGTGGACATTAAAATGAAAGGTAGAACTTGGACATTATTTCTATTTATGTTCTTGGTAGTGATGAGTGTGTTAAGCACTTCCTTTGCAGCGGAGACCACTTTAAAAAAGTTTGGGTTTATTACATATCCTGCTGAAGCGGGATCATCCTGTCCTATTGAACAGATATCTATATCAGATGATCTATGTTATGGACGATGTGATAGACTGGCAGAACAAATAGGAGACAATTACTATGTTACGATTGGTCCATATTGTGCTGTACTTCCTTTTGGTGTTGGTTATTGTTCTGGAGATGGTTGTTCTCTAAGGGGAAAAGCTTCTCCTGACGCGTATGGTACTAGCTTCTACTCTACCTCTGAAGGGAGCCCACCTTCTTTGATAGATGTTGGCTTACTCTTTGGTGGCGATTATGTCGTAAAGGATTATTGTAGTGATAATTCTATATACAAGTCTGGGGAAGAAGGATTTTACGAAGATGTACAGTTGGAGAAGGATAGACCCCTTCCCACACATCAAGAATTCCTTGAGAGGTATTTCATTAAACCAAAGTTCATTGAGATGTTAGATAATGGTGATGGGAAATATTCTGCTAGTTATCATTCTCTCTCGGACGACAGCCTACATAATATAGATTTCGAACCTGCAAGCGGAATAATATACATAGACAACAAAGCATATTCTACACAAGATTACACAAAGGAATGTAGATTTGGTACGTTGAAGGTTTGGTACACAAACAGGGGTGGCGTAAACTTTGTAGTTTCTAACTTCAAATTAGCAAACTTTAACTACTTTACTTTGAACCCCACAAGTTACACTTACTTGAGTAGTCTTGGAAGTTTGACATGCGAGACTATAGAGAGATTAGAAAGAGAATCAGGTGTTATAAAGAATGTGGGTGAGGGTTACTTTGTTAGTGAGGAATATAATTCTATGTATAATTACATTCCAGAGTATTGGGGAGAGGTTGATGATAACTTCAAAGGGACACTTGACTTGATGAAAGAAATATTTGAGAAGGGGGTAGATTGGGAAGTAAGTCCAAAGCTAACTGTACCTAGTTACTTGGATTCAAGGTACCTTGAATACGAGGTTACAGCATATTCATTTGATCAAAATTTCTGTACGAATGGAAGACTAAGTAGTGAATCTAAAGGGTTATATACTCTAAAAGGGCAGTGTAATAGCAAGGATCTCCAGACCGATGAAACTTGTAAGGACCCTTCAGTATATCCAAGCGAAGATGACGAATCCAAATATGCTGGCAGAGCCTTTAGAGATGATCTAAGTAACGATGATAATTACTTCTGTTCAGACTTTACGTGTCATGCATGTTATAGAGGTCCAGAGGACATGTGGTTTAGCGGTGAGGCTAAAGAGTCGGAAAAGTTAAGTTTCGGACCATTCTGTCCTACAGGTATAAGCGTAAGCAATTCTTATGTTTATGGGATAAATTTAACTCTTAAGCCAGGAGCGTATCCAAAGGAGTGGACACCTGGTTTTGTGGTTTATATAGAACCTGACTATGATTTAGGTGTGAGTAAGGATGATTTAGAAAATGTACAAGTTAATATCTCAAATGTAGATCCCATAGGCAGGGAAGTAGACCACCCCCTTTGTGAGGAAGTCACAGTATACGGTAAAGATGGCAATATTCTTACTGCAGATGAAGAGGGATGGTATACTGGTGCTAAAAAGGTTGTATGTAAACTAGACTGGACGAAGCATGATGATCCAAGTGATGCGTTATATTACCTCGTATACGGTGGACCGACTAGATTAATCCCTGATAGCATTAATCTAACCTCCTACTTCCGTATAAAAATGAAAGAAGGAGACAACAGCAAAGCACATGTCAACTTCTTTATAGATATGGGTGTTGTTGGTAGTGATAGTGCATCAAGTCAAGGTGTGACCCCAGTTCTTCACGAGTATGATTGTTATAATGGGATAGACGATGATGGAGATGGAGCTATAGATCAAGATGACGATGATTGTAAGGAGGTTTGTAATAATGGTGAAGACGATGACCACACAGTAAGCTCTAAAAAATTTGTAGAGATAATAAAAGGTTTTTATGAGGATCAAAATGATGAGTGTTACCAAGATTATTCCTGTGCTTTACAAAAAGCTATACAAAACGATCTTTTAACAGATACAGACCCCACTACTGGTGTTGATAGGGATGATTGGAAGTGTCACGAATATTCATGTACAGACGGGTCTGACGAGTATGATCCTAATAAATTCCCTGAGTTTTTCAACGACAACGATGGCAATGCGGATGGGAAAGATCCCGACTGTTGGGTTTATGCAGACTTTTCTTGCTTAAGAGATTATGATCCAAGCAATCCATATACAACAAGCAAATTAAAAGATGGTGCTGAGGTGTTAAAACTTGTAGCAATAGTCAAAGTAAAAGATGAAGATGGGAATTGGCACTTTGTTAGAAGTGTTGATCTGGGTACAAGCGTTGTGGAGAACTACATAAACTTTTGTCCAACAAGCGAGAATGATGAGGGACTCGTCTCCTTCTCCGGAGCTAATAATGGTTTGGTATCTATAGACTATCTTGGGACTGAGAGAAATTTCAGACCAATGCAGAGCCAGATCTCTCCTGGACTAGAAAAACCAATTGAAACTCCAGAAATACAGCCCATAAGAGGTCCATTTAGAATAGTACCTATAGAACCTGCTGACAAAGACATTGTTACAGGAGATAGTGTTGAACTGAAGGCAGATGTTTTCAATGGGGATTCAAACTATCTTTATAGGTTTTACGTTAAGGACGTAACAAACCCTTCGGAGGGGGTGGAGACATGTGATGGAAGTGTGAAGAAATTGGAGGACAAACTAGAAGCTAGCTGTACATTTGAGGGCTTGAAAGAAGGACATGTATATGAATGGTATGTAGGAGCATATGATAAAGATGTGCCTGTGGGAACATTCTCCGATAAAAGTTTATTTAGAGTATCACCTGGTCCTGGAAGTATTTGCTACGATTACAAGGGAAATGAGATTCCTTGTTCGTCCTTCGCAACTAAAAAGTATATAGATAGAAATCTTGTTACCCTTCCTTTAAGCTTCAAGTATGGTGCGTCAGTACACAAAACGTATGAGTCAGAGGAACCACCAACGCCTAAGAACCCATCTTGCGGTGATTATCCAGTGGTTCAGTACTTCCCTGAAGAAGATAGGGCGAGTGATTTCTTATTCGCATATAAGATACCTATTGAATCGTGTACAGGAAGCGACCAATGTAAGAAATGTACAATACGTTGTGGAATAGAGAGTGGAGGTATACTAAGTGAGAGTAAAGAAAGTGAGATCCTATCAAATGGTGAGGTTTGTAGTTTAGTTTGCTACGAAGAGAATGGTGATGAGGAATGCACAATATGGTGTAATCCATCTGAACCGGAAGTGTCATGTTCTTGTAGTAAGAATGTGGCTAATGATCTTTATTATGATTACTACAACAAAGATGGCGTCCAAAGCAACGTTCGATGTAAAGATGAGGAAGGCAAAGTTGAGTGTGTTGTGGATTACTTGGACTCGGATACAGGCGAAACAAAGAGGGTTTGCGATGTGATACACGATAAAACATGCGATGAAGAAAGGTGTGTATCTTGGGATTCAAATGATAATTGTGTGCCCGAGAGCTTTATTGCGTTTGAGAATAGAACTCTTGTTAATATGAGCTTTAAGTTCAAGTTTGATATAGATTACAATGCTTTGATCTCGCTTTACTCTAATGAAGATAGAGTACCAATGTTAATAGGGAGGGCAATATGAGAAAATTTGTTTATATTGCTGCTGTTGTATTGATTCTGCTAGTTGTACATCTGTCACTAGGGCTGCAGTACGACCAGAATACTAAGTGTGGAGATAAGGCCTTATCTAACAAGTTTGTTTTCTCTATTGATAACGGCTGTAAGCCATACGGTCAGAGTGGTAAGTATGTATTTACTTTTAGGGATGGGTTAGCAGCTAGAGGGGCATGTTTTGCAGAGGATGGAAGATGTACAGAAAGCAGGTGTGATTTCTCACAACCAGATGGTTCCTTTTGTGCAGTAGGTGTTGGCATAGATAAAGGTGCTACGGAGTATGGTGCTATTTGTAGTAGTAAAGATTATGCAGCATGGGACAACTCTTCAGGAGCATGCGTCGAATGTTCAGGAATATATGAGCTTGGAAAGTATGCCGACCAAAAAGATATATACTTATCTCCAGAGAGTCCGCGTATAGACTCAAGTATAATGACTTTGCCAAAAGACACTCTTGGTGAGACAAGAAAGACAGTAGAGTCAGGTTGTGCAATTAGGATGGGATCTCCACTTGATGTTTATTGGTGCGATGAGTACTATCCCTTCTCTGAGGGCGAAGAATTAAACGAAGATCAAATTGACTTTTACCTTGATAAAGGAATATTTAGGCCAGATTCCTACAGGAAGGTTATTAAAAGTGAAGGTGATGACTTTGAAAAGTATGAATACTCGGATCCTATTCCCTCTACAGAACTTCCACCGATAGCAACAGAGTGTTATACAAAGAATAAGTTTGGACAAGGGAAGTGTGCAGCTTACTGTGGTTATGATGGACAGTTGCATGCTATGGAATGTGTTGACGATAATGAGTGCCCAGACGCATTCCTCATCACCAAAGATCCAGACTCATCGGACTACTTCCCAAGATATGAAATAAGAAGATCTGTGAGGCACTGTACAAGGAAACTCCCATTTGAATGTGCAGTCGATTCCGAAGAGGATTTGGATGACTCAAGACAGGCATGTGCAGCTTACGGACTTCAATACATTAAAGCAGGAGAGGAAAATGTAGGAGAGTATGTAGACACAGATACACTTGGATGTTGTGGAGATGATGTTTATGCAAATGGGAGACCAAAGGAATTTATAAGGTACAGGGTGGTTGTTGGAGGAAGGACAGATTATAGTGATGTAGCTTGTTGTGGAGGAGAGGATAGATGTGTATACAATGGCAAGTGTTACAAAGAAGGATCAGCTGTTACCATAGATGGAAGGAAAGCACATTGTTATAACGGTGTTTGGGTGGCAAGAGGCTTAGACTTATATTATGGCTATCCTTCATATGTAGAACTTCCAAAGTGTGGAGACTATATATGTGATGTCTCCACAGGTGAGAATTGTTTCACCTGCCCAATAGACTGTAGCTTTGATAGAGAATTCTCAAGTGTGGAAGTGTTTGACAAGGAAGTAATGCACAAAGGAGATAAGGATTATTATCCAGACGAAGTTGGAAATTACCATAACAATTCCTTTGATCTTACATGGTCCGATAAGATAGTATGCGCTCCGTACTCCAACTTAAAATATAAAAGTCTTTATGGCTGGACTAGAGAAAAGACTAATTTCAATAATTCAAGAGTTGTTGTAAAGTGCGATAGTGACGAAGGTAAGGGTTGCGACGATGAGTTATCCTGCGAAGGACTATTCTGGTTCAAGCAATCCTCTAATGCTTTCTGCGTTAAGGCTTCGCCTGGGGATAAGCTTGAAGTTGAGTTGGAGGATGAAAATAGTGGTGATCACAGCAAGATCTTCACTGTAGAAGAAATAGATCCAACAGCAACAGACAGGACGAAACCATTTGGATGCTTAAACAAAGGGATAGTATGTTTTTATGTTGATGTACTTGGATTTGACTCCCATAATGTGGAAGAAGACTACGTAGATAAAATTAAGAGTGTTAAATACATTCAGTATCCTAAATCAGTTAGATCAACATGTGAATATGATTCGGAATGTGAATCTCATAACTGTGCTAAGTTTGGAGTGACAGGTGTGTGCTGTCCTTATGGTTACAAATTCAACGGAGAGGAGTGTTACCTTCCAGAGCAGTTTGATTACGACTCTTAGGAGTGAATAAAATGGTATCAAGTAAAGCTGTAGTTTTTGTTGTCTCGACGATAATAGTAGTGATAACCTTGTTTTACTTTGCTTTACCTGTTACATCAATTCTTCATGCTTCGGCAGTCGAACTGAACATGAAATCTTACTATGCTTTAACCGATGCTATAAAAGAAGCAAACACAAAAGGCATGGGAATAACAGATAAAATCTACCTTCAGAACAATTATTTCATAGTCTTTTTCAGGAATAATGAAGTTCTTGATAAACTTGTTAAAGGGGAGATATCGGGGTTTGAGGTCAAAGAGTATGTTTTTGATGGGAGTAGGTCAGGTTATATGTATTACAGGTCTGGTGTAGATAAGAAAGTGTATGAAGTGGACAGTAAGGCGTTTTATGGTGAAGACGAATTGAACAAGTGCGATATGGATGAAAACTGCGTATGTTTGGTGAATTTAGATTACTATGATCCCAGCAACATTAACACGTGGATATACCAAATAGGTACTGAGCAGGGCGGGTTTGGTTGTTTAGATAGAGTATCCATCCAAGATACAACTATGAATAAATGGGAGACAAATACAGAACCGTACTTTTATGAGGTGAAGCTTTTCAAGCCACTAGGATGTTCTATCCCACAGAATAATATGAAGGCACCAATTCTGGAGTACAGAGATGGTGAAGGGAAAACACACAGGTTCTTTACGGATTTCTCTACGCTTGCCTTCATGGATCAATTTATATCCAAAGTTGGGAAGAACTTTACCTTGACTTTCGTTGAGTGTAAGCCTATGAAGGAATTATGTTCATGTGATATCTGTAGTCTATATGCAGATGAATACTCATGTACAGGAACAGGCTACGAGGAAGGTAGCCACTTTGGATGTGCATGGGATAGTGAGAAAGGAATGTGCTACAATGAGAAAAATTATGAAAACTCAACCAACGACTGTTCGTTATGGATAATAAGTGATAAGGTGCGTCAGATATATTCTATCACCGAAAGGTCTAAGTTTGATTACATAATCTTTAAGAAAGAAGGCTGTGCTTTGCAGTGGTTTGATTCTTCGAAGAGGCCAATTGGCACAGACTCTATCTTTTATGAAGATTATGGAGGAGAGCTATTTGTAGAGGGGAAGGGCGAGGATAAGGATAAGATTGGAGCATGTGAGCCATGTTTCCAGACTATACCTGTGGAGCAATGTGGGGATCAACAACCTTGCTGTAAAGAGGAGGCAAAGTGTTCTCCCATATAGTAAGCTTTTTAAACAAATCCTTTCATATTGTTTTAATCTTAAATGCAGAGGTGATACAAAATGGCAGAAAACGAAAACGTCATATACATTGGTTCAAAGCCTACAATGAACTACGTCTTAGCTGTGATAACACAGTTCCACAGCGGTGCAAAGCAAGTTGTTGTGAAGGCGAGGGGAAGAGCAATCTCCAAAGCCGTAGACGTGGTGGAGATTGTGAGAAACAAGTTCATGAACGACGTTAAGCCAACAAAGATAGAAGTCATGACAGAAGAGATAGAAACAGAGAAAGGAACAAGGAACATATCAACAATGACAATAACACTTGAGAAGAGTGCATGAAAATGGCAATCAAAGCAAACGATTTTTTAATTATTAATTTTTCTGCTAAACTTAAGTCCACTGGAGAGGTCTTTGATAGCACTTTCCCAGACGAGGCTAAAAAGCTTGGAATAGAGAATCCAAAACCTGTTAAGGTCATCGTTGGGCAGGAAATGATAGTTAAAGGTTTAGATGAAAGCTTTTTAGGAAGGGAAGAAGGAGAGGAGTACACTATAGAAGTTCCACCTGAGAAGGCATTTGGTAAGAGAGATCCAAGCCTTGTAAAGCTTATACCTATGAAGGAATTTAAAAAACAAGGAATAACTCCTTATCCAGGCATGCAGCTAAGGATAGATAACATTCCTGCAAGAGTCATAACTGTTTCTTCAGGTAGGGTTGTTATAGATTTTAACTTTCCTCTTGCAGGCAAGGACATAATTTATAAAGTTAAAATAGAAAAGGTTATAAAGGACCCAAAAGAGAAGATAGATACCCTTCTTGAGATGTTTAACATACAGGCTGAAAAAGAATATAAAGATAAGAGTGTTATAATAAGGTTAGAAAAAGACCTTCCAGAAAGTTTAAAAAATGAGATTTCAAAGAAAATTCAAGAGTTTACTGGTTACGAAGCTAAGTTTGAGGTGAAGTCAGATGGAGTCGATAATAAGGAACGCAAAGTTGAGAATGGAGAATGAAGAGAAAGGAGCTTTGGCTGTAAAAACTTTGAGATCAACAGACAAAACAAAGAACGTTGATGCTGAATTAGAGAAGTTACTTGAGAACAGGAGAGCTGCAATAAAAGTTATAGGTGTGGGTGGAGCAGGTAATAACTCAATAACAAGAATGTCGGAGGTTGGAATTAAAGGTGCAGAGTTGATAGCAGTTAACACAGATGCTGCTGACTTGTTATGTACACAGTGTGATGTTAAGATACTAATAGGAAGGGAGATCTCACAGGGACTTGGTGCAGGTGCAGATCCAAAGGTTGGTAGAGAAGCTGCTAAAGAACAAGAGCAAGAATTAAAGAAAGCTCTTAAGGGAGCAGATTTAGTTTTCATAACAGCAGGTTTGGGTGGAGGTACTGGTTCTGGAGCAGCACCAATTATAGCAGAGCTAGCTAAGAAACAAGGCATATTAACAGTTGCCGTGGTTACTTTACCTTTCTCAATGGAAGGTAAAGTAAGAATGGAGAATGCAATGGAAGCATTAGAAAGATTAGAAGCTGTCACGGATACAATAATAGTTATACCAAATGATAAACTTCTTGAGATAGCTCCTGACTTACCATTACATGTATCATTCAAAGTAGCAGATGAGATCTTAACAAACGCTGTTAAAGGAATCACAGAGTTAATAACAAAGAGCGGATTGATAAACTTAGACTTTGCGGACATTAAGGCGGTGATGAAGGAAGGAGGAGTAGCAATGATTGGTGTTGGAGAAGACGATTCAGAGAACAGAGCACAGATGGCAGTTGAGAAAGCAATTAACAACCCATTGTTGGATGTTGATATAGCAGGAGCATCAGGTGCATTAATTAATGTTACTGGTGGAACAAACATGACTCTTGACGAAGCAAAGAAAGTAGTTGAAACCATATCTAAGATGTTAAGTGAGGATGCAAAGATAATATGGGGAGCACAAATTGAACCAGACATGAAAAATAGCATAAGAGCTATGTTAATAGTAACTGGTGTTACTAGCCCACAGATCTATGGTAAAGACAAACTAATACTTGAAGAGAGACACAGCGAATACGAGGATGAATTAGGAATTGAGTACTTAAAGTAAAGAGTTGATACCATGAGATTCAACATTAAAGCATGGATAAGAAGCTTGCCCCACAAGTTAAGAGAGTACATTAGGATAATTAAGATAGCAAGAAAACCAACCAAAGAAGAGTTTACAAGAATAGCAAAGATCACAGGGGCAGGTATAGTGATTATAGGACTTATAGGTTTCATTGTACAAGCAGTATACAATGTGGTGACACACCTTGTCTAAGATATTCATAGTAAGAACAACATCTGGAAGAGAAACACAAGTAGTTGAGAGACTTGTTTCAAGATACAATCATGAGAAAGAAAACTACCCAGGAATCTTTGCTATAATGAAGCCGCATGAGATCAGAGGTTACATATTTGTTGAGGCAGATTCAAGGGAGCAAGTGTCCCAGTTAATATATGGAGTCACATATGCAAAGGGAGTTATAAATGAGCCAATAACAATAAAGGAGCTTGAGCACTTCTTTGCGCCAGTGTCGGAGATTATTAACATACAAAAAGGAGACATAGTAGAAATAACCTCAGGACCATTCAAAGGTGAGAAAGCAAAAGTTAGGAGAGTAAACAAAATAAAAGAAGAGGTTGTTGTAGAGCTAATCGAAGCAGCAGTCTCCATACCAATAACTTTAAAACTTGATGCTGTCAGAGTTATAAGAAGAGAGGAGTGAGATTATGAGTGAAGTAATAGAGTTGCTTATTGAAGGAGGTAAGGCAACAGCCGGACCACCACTAGGTCCAACTTTAGCTCCACTTAAGGTTAATGTTGGTAAAATTGTAGCAGACATAAATGAAAAAACAAAGTCATTTGCTGGAATGAAAGTTCCAGTGAAGGTCATAGTTGATCCAGAGACTAAAGAATACGAGATAGAAGTTGGACTTCCACCAACGTCTCAGTTAATAAAGAAAGAACTAAACCTTGAGAAAGGAAGCCAGCAAGCTGGGAGAGAAATAGTTGGTGACATAAGTCTAGAGAAGGTTATCGAGATAGCAAAGATTAAAATGGAGAGTATGCTAACAAAGGACTTGAAGAACGCAGCCAAGCAAGTCATTGGAACTTGTTTGTCCATGGGGATAACAGTAAATGGAAAGGATCCAAGAGAAGTGATACAAGAAATAAACGAAGGCAAGCATGATTCTTTATTCAAGTAAATTTAGTGTTCTTTTACTTTCTCCTTAAGATAGTAATTATAAATAGTTTGAATTATACCTGCTATGAAAGGTCCATAGATGAAACCCATAGGTCCAAATAACATTGGACCTGCAATAAGTGATACAAGGACCAAAGCAGGATGAATATCAGAACCTTTTGATGTAAGCATTGGGATTATGTAGAAAGTAGGTAAGATCGATAAGAATATTCCACCATAGAAGAAGAGGAATACTCCTTGCCATATGTGCCCAACATAAATATGCCATATCGAAGCTGGAATGTATATGAGATATGTTGTAAGGATTGGAAGTAATGCTCCTAATGCACAAAGCATTGCAAGTAGAAGGGCAAATGGAGTATTTGTTAAGAAGAAACCTAAGTATGCTAAGACACCAACGATTATTGCAGCTAAGATATATCTTATGAAGAAAGACCTGTATACCTCCTCAAGAATTACCAAGAAGCTTTTAACGTTTTTCTTCACATTTTTTGGGGTCAAATAATCCACGAACTCAGATACAGAGCTTCTGACCTCTTCCTGTTCTGCCAGTAAGAAGAATAGAATGTACAATCCAACTGCTAACTTAAGCAGCGAAATTAAGAACCACTTCGCTGTCTCTTGTGTTACGACCATGTTATTGACATAGTTAAGCACAAAGCTGGATAGAGTGGGCCCAACTCCTGATAAGCCATACTTGCTAAGTGTTTCACTTAGTTTGTCTTCTAAGCTAAGTGATTCCGAATAGAAAGAATTAAAGAATGTAAACAAGAAGTACGAGGAGTACACTAAAAAGATGAGTAAGAGAAGCAACAAGATGCCAATAATAATAGCCGTTGACTTGAATCTGTTCTTAGTGCGCTTGTCTAATTTTTTTCTGAGGGGGTAGAGTATGAAACTTCCTAGCAAAGCAAGGACCACAGCGTCTATAAGTGGTGATATCAACAGTAGGCCAAGAGCAAGAAATATGAGCAAAGTAATTGTTTTAAAGTCAAGCTTCATGTTTTTTATTAACAAAAACCTTTATAAATAGATTACTGTTAATAAATAGCAATCCGCTTACTGCTTCGGCAGGAGGAAGAAGAATGGATAAAAAGAAACTTTTGGAAGCAATTAAGAAAGTAAGAGAGAATTCTAAGAAGAGGAATTTTGTACAGTCAGTTGATATGATCATAGCCCTTAAGGGTGTAGACTTAAAGAAGCCTGAAGACAGGGTTTCTGTTGTTGTTGCGTTACCACATGGCAAAGGAAAGAAGCCAAAAGTGTGTGCTCTTGTAGACAAGTCCTTAATAGTTCAAGCAAAAGAAGTCTTTGACAAAGCAATTGTCAAAGACGAGTTTAAAGACATAAAACCAAAGGAAGCAAAGAAGATAGTTGAAGATTATGATTACTTTGTAGCGCAGGCAACGATAATGTCCGATATAGCTTCTACATTTGGTAAGTATTTGGGTCCAAAAGGGAAGATGCCAGATCCAAAGTTGGGACTCATTATAACTCCAAAGACAGACTTGAAAGCCTTGAAAGAAAGATTAGGTAAGGTTCTAAGGTTAAGGATTAAGAAGAACCCTGTTTTAAGTGGAATGATTGGTGTTGAAACTATGTCTGATGAAGAATTAGCAGACAATGCACTAGCTGTTTATAATGCTGTTGAGAAAGCTCTTCCAAGAGGAAAGCAGCAGATAGGTAAAGTTTACTTAAAGACTACAATGGGTAAGCCAGTGGTGGTCGAATGAGAAAAGCTGTTGAGATGAAAAAGAAAAAGGTAGAAGAATTGAAGAAGATAATGGAGTCTTACCCAGTTATAGGTATACTGGACTTAAGGAATCTTCCTTCCAAGCAGTTCCACGAGATAAAGAAGAAGCTTTCTGATCATGCTAAGATTATTGTTTCTAAGAAAGTTGTCATCTTAAAGGCTCTTGAAGGATTGAAGGACAAATATAAAGGCATAGAGAAGTTAGAAAGCTATGTTAAAGACATAATACCTGCAGTTATAGTCTCTGATTTGGACGCTTTCAAGTTAATGAAGAAGATAAGGGAGAACTTATCGCCAGCCCCTGCGAAGGCTGGCCAAATAGCACCAGAGGACATTGTGGTCAAGAAGGGACCTACTCCTTTTGCTCCAGGCCCAATGTTATCCGAGTTTGGTAAGATAGGTGTGAAAGCTAAGGTTGAAAATCAAAAGATAGTTGTTTTGAAGGACACAGTTGTTACGAAAAAAGGTGAAGAGGTAACAGAAGAAGTAGCAAGTATGCTTTTAAAACTTGGGATACAACCTATGAAAATAGGATTAAATCTTCTTGCTGCATATGAAGGTGGAGTTGTATTCGATAAAGATGTCTTAACAATAAATGAAGAGGAGTACATCAATAAGATTGAGACTGCATATAGGCATGCATTTAACTTGGCAATGAACGTTGGTATATTAACCAAAGAAACAGTTGAACACATAATCCAAAAAGCATTTATAGATGCAAAGGCTCTTGCTGTTGAGTGTAATATAGTTTCAAAAGAGGTCATGGACTTAATACTAGCGAAGGCGGAAGGTCAAGCTTCCGCTATTCATAAAATGATCCAAGGAGGGTAAGTATGGAATACGTATATGCTGCGTTGATATTGCACAAGCTAGGAAAGGAAATAAACGAAGAGAACGTTAAGAAAGTATTAGAAGCAGCAGGAGCACAAGTAGACGAAGCAAGAGTAAAAGCATTAGTATCAGCTCTTGAAGGTGTGAACATAGATGAAGTGATAGAGAAGGCAGCTATGCCTGTAGCAGCACCAGTTGCGGCTGCAGCAACAGAGGAAGCTAAGGAAGAGAAGAAAGAAGAGAAGAAAGAGGAAGAAAAGAAGTCAACTGAGGAAGCAGTGGCAGGATTAGGTGCATTGTTCGGCTAAACACTCTTTTTATTTTCTATTTTATAGCAAAGTTTTTAGTCTAGGGTATCTTAGTTTTTGTATGGATAAGTTATTATACATAATACTAGATGGTGTTGCTGATAGACCTAATAAGATCTTAGATGGCAAGACTCCGTTGGAAGCTGCAAGTACACCACACCTTGATTACTTTGCAAGAGAAGGAAAGCTAGGATACGTTTACACTGTTAAAGAAGGTATAGCTCCTGAGTCTGATATAGCAGTTTATGCTCTTCTAGGAAATAAGCCTGAGAAGCACACAGGTAGAGGTCCAATTGAAGCACTTGGTTCGGGAATGACTCTACCTAGAAATTATCTTGCAATGAGAACAAACTTTGCTACACTTAAAGGAGATGAGATTGTAGATAGGAGGGCAGGTAGAATAATAACTAAGAAAGAAGGGAAAGTTCTTGAGGATGCAATTAATAGTATAAATTTGTCTGTACCTTTTAAGTTCAAACACACAATTTCGCATAGAGGAGTTGTTGTTTTTGAGGGTGTGTTCTCTCCAAACATCTCCAATACAGATCCTGCTTATACGAGGGTTGGAACATTTGGTGTTGTAAATTCAAAGTTCAAGAACAAGGTGCAGGAGTGTAAGCCTCTTGAGAACAGTCTAGAAGCCAACAATGCAGCTTTGGTTGTTAACGAGTTTGTGTCCAAAGTTAGAGATGTCCTATCGAGATTAGAGCTTAATGAAGAAAGAATACAAAGAGGCTTGAATCCAGTTAATGGGATTCTTCTTAGAGATGCAGGAGTTTCTTTACCAAAGATGGTTGATCTAAATAAACTTACTGGAAGAAAGTGGGCATCGATTGTTGGCATGCCTTTGGAGAATGGTTTATCCATTCTAGCGCACATAAAGCCAATACACTTTTCTTATCCCGATGTTGAGGATTTACACTCTTTCTTGATTACGGAGATAAAAGAAGCACTTAAGAACATAAGTAAAAGCTATGATGCATTTTACATTCATATAAAGCAGACTGACATCCCTGGACACGATGGGAATCCTATGCTTAAAAAGGAGTTAATAGAGATACTTGATCAAGAGTTCTTCTCAAGGCTTGTTGATCAAGACTTTGATATTTGCGTCACTGCTGATCATGCTACACCTTGTGAACTAAAAGCCCATTCCTCAGACCCTGTACCTCTCCTTTTCTTCTCAAGAAGAATGGAGGGAGATTCTGCAAAGAGATTCACAGAAAAGGAAGCTATGAAAGGTTCCCTGGGCAAATTATATGGTTACCAAGTACCTTTACTGTTCTAACAAAAACCTTAAATAATAGACTTTAGTTTTTAACTTTGAATGGGCTTGTGGTCTAGGGGTATGACGTCGCCCTTACACGGCGAAGGTCGCCGGTTCGAATCCGGCCAAGCCCATTACTTCTTTTTACCCCACATCTCATAGAAGATAAGATCATGTAGGCCTCTTCTTATAGGTATTCTAGCACTTTTGGAGTAGTGGCCTATTGTCACTAGACCAATAACTTTCACATGCTTTGGTATGCCAAGTATAGTTCTTACTTTCTCAGAGTCAAAGGCACCAACCCAACAAGAACCAAGTCCCAATTCTGTAGCCATTAATAACATGTTTTCTATAGCTGCCCCACCATCGCACAATGCATATCTATATGCCATCTCGCCATACTTTGCCTCTAGAATCTCAAGGTTGGCACAAACAGCTATAATCACAGGAGCTTTGACTATCCAGTCCTGACCAAATGCTGCTTGGGCAAGTCTTTCTTTAATGAACTTTTTCCTTACTATAATGTATCTAATCTCTTGTGAATTACCAGCTGTTGGAGCCCATCTCCCGGCATTTATGATCTTAAGAACATCGTCCTCAGAAACAGGCCTGTCATCATACTCTCTTATGGACCTTCTATTTATTACAAGGTTCTCGAAGTTCATAAACTTTATAAATAAATGTTAGTAATAAACCTTTCTGATACAACTCTTGAATAGTAAAAACATTTATAAATGTGAAACTCAAACAATAATTGTGGTGTAAGATGGTACTAAGCGAAGAGACGTTGGCAAAATTAAGGAGAATGTTTGGATTGAATCTTTATGAAGTAAGGATCTGGACAGCTTTGCTATCTAGAGGTAAGAGTACAGCTGGAGAATTATCTGAGATAGCAAATGTTCCAAGATCAAGAACCTATGATATTCTAGAATCCTTAGAGAAGAAAGGTTTTGTGATGATGAAGATGGGTAAGCCAATTCAGTATTTAGCTATACCACCAAACGAGGTTATAGAAAGAGCGAAGGCAAATCTTGAGAAGGAAAAGAAGATGAAAGAGAAGATGTTAGATGAGCTAAAGAAGTCAAAGGAAATGAGTGAACTTCAATTGTTGTTCAAGCAAGGAATAGAGTATATCGACCCACTTGATCTTTCTGGTGTAGTTAGAGGTAGAGAAAACATATATGCAAGATTGGAAGCCATGATAAACAATTCCAAAAAGCATGTTAACATAGTAGTTCCTCCATCAGAGGTTAAGGACAAGTTTGAAGCAGTGAAGAAGGCCATTGAGAAGGCAAAGAAAAGAGGTGTGAAGGTTAATATCATAACTAAATCCACGCCGGAGAATAAAGACTTAATTCAAGCTGTTGCAAAGATGGCCAACATAAAAGAAAAAGATTTGAATGCAAGAATAGCAATAGCCGACAACAAACAAGTTTTATTCATGCTCTTGCCTCATGAAGAAGTGCATCCAAAGTACGATGTTGGTGTTTGGGTGCAGTCTGAATTGTTTGCAAATGCTTTGAACAAGATGATAGGCCAGTAATTTCAATAAGTTTTTATATCGAATTCTTTGTTCTGTTCTTATGACCAATGAAGAGCAAAGAGAGTTAGCTATAAAAGAGATAATAGATAATTTAGATAGTGTTAACTCTAAAGAAGAATTAGAAAAGTTGAAGTATAAGGTTTGTAGGAAGTACAAGGTTCCATTGATGCTCAATGCAGATATTCTATCCAGGATCAAAAACCCGTCAGATAAAGTAAAGGAGCTGCTGACCACGAAACCAATTAGAAGTTTATCTGGTGTTAGTGTCGTTGCTGTGATGACAAAACCATTCCCATGTCCCCATGGTAAATGTGTGATGTGTCCACAAGGTAAGAATGCCCCGCAAAGTTATACTGGAAAAGAACCTGCCACAATGAGAGCCATTAGTGCTAATTATGATCCCACACTCCAAGTTAAGAATAGGATAAGACAACTTGAATTAACTGGGCATCCAACTGATAAAATAGAAGTAATTGTTATGGGAGGAACTTTTACTTCTATGCCAAGAGATTACACCACGAATTTTGTTAAGGGCATCTTTGATGGTCTGAATGGAGTAAAGGCTAGAACTCTTGAAGAAGCACACATGCTAAATGAGGAATCTAAGCACAGATGCGTTGGATTAACTATAGAGACAAGACCTGATTATTGCTTTGAGGACGACATAAGGTATATCCTTAGCCTTGGTGCTACAAGAGTAGAGATTGGTGTGCAGTCTACTTTTGATGATGTGCTTAAGAAGATAAAGAGAGGACATACTGTGCAGGATTCCATCAAAGCAACACAACTACTGAAGGACTCTTCTTATAAAATAAACTATCACATGATGACGGGTCTCCCAGGATCTAACCCAAAGAAAGACCTTGAGTCATTTAAAAAAATATTTCAAGATCAAAGATTCAAGCCAGATATGATTAAGATATATCCTACTATGGTCATAAAAGGTACGGAGTTGTATGATATGTGGAAGAGGGGAGAATACGAGCCTTACTCTCAAGAAACTCTGATTAACTTATTGGCTGACATAAAAAGAATAACTCCAAGATGGGTTAGAATAATGAGGATACAAAGAGACATTCCTCTCAATCAGGCTGAAGCAGGAGTTTTAAAGGGAAATATAAGAGAAATCTTAAAGACAAAAGTGAAGTGTAATTGTATAAGGTGTAGAGAAGTAGGACATAAGGATCCAAAGTTAGTTAAGGGTCTAAAGCCAAAACTTTTCGTGGAGGAGTATAGAGCATCCAACTCGAAAGAGTTTTTCATATCCTTCGAAAGCGAAGATCAAGAAGTACTCTTCGGCTTCATAAGGTTAAGAATACCTTACAAGCCATTCATGGAGCAAATAACTAAGACTACTGGCTTAATTAGAGAGCTTCACGTGTATGGTAAAGAAGCAAGTTTAGGAAAGGAAGGGTATGTGCAACACAAGGGCCTTGGTAGAAAACTTCTAGAGGAAGCGGAGTCCATAGCCAAGTCTGAAGGTATGGACAAGATGGTGATAATAAGTGGTGTTGGAGTTAGGCCATACTTTAAAAAGTTTGGCTATAGAAGAGATGGTCCATACATGTCAAAATCATTATAAACAGGAACAGACTTGTTATATTTGGTGATGGAGATGAAGATAAAGTTCTCAAGGAAACCTGTTGTCTGCTACGAAGATGAATCTGTGTTTAAGGCAATATCTAGAATGGAGAGAAATAAAGTTAAGGCCTTACCTGTTGTGGACAAGAAGGGAAGGCTTAAGGGAATTTTCTCAGAGTACAGGATTTTATATCAGCTCAAAAATCCAAATGAGTACACTAAGGTTAAGTCGGCTATGCAAAGTGCAACTTCTTTAGAAAAAGATAAAGATGAACTTCAAGCCCTTAATCTAATGGTACAGACAGGATTTGAAACTATACCAGTAGTTGTGAAGGACAAAGTTGTAGGTATAATCTCAGACTATGATATGCTTAAGAAGTTCAAGGATTCACCTTTGTTTAAGCACATGCTTGTAACAGACATAATGTACAAGGCTGTGAAGGTTAAGCACGATGACCCAATATCAAAAGCTAGAGACCTAATGAAGAAAAACAGGGTGGACTCCCTCCCTGTTTATAAGAGAGATGATTTCATAGGCGTAGCTGTGGCCCGCAGGTTGCTTGAGAAGTTCTTAAGCATACCAATAACAAAAGAAGCCAGGAAGGGCGAGAGGGTTGGAATAAAACTTAAAAGATTTTCTGCACCAGTTGAGACTTTAATTGAGAGATCAATAAAGCCAATATCCGATACAGACACATTAAGTGAAGGTCTAGCAAAACTCTTGAAGTATAATTTATCATCACTTCCTATCCTTAAAGGAAGTGAAGTGGTTGGCTTTTTAAGAAGAATGGACATAATGAAGCTAATTAGTAACAAGCTTAAATCTAAAGACATATTCGTTAACGTATCCGGTAAAGTTAGTCTCGAAGAGGCTAGAGCTATAATCGAACAGGTAAAGGATAGAATTAAAAAAGTGAATTACTTGTTTAAGAACACAAGAAGGGTGGACATTTACATAAAGAGGCCATTAATCAAACATTACTTCGTAGCACATATGTACCTTGATAACCCAAGATTACAGGTTAAGTACGAAGGAAAAGATCTTATGAAGACCATACACGACACTATGGACAAGGTTGAGGAGATACTAGAAAAAGAGCTAAGGATTAAAAAGTCTAGAAAGCATTAGTTTTAGGGAAGCCCCGTCGTCTAGTGGTCAAGGATGCGGGCCTTTGGAGCCTGAGACCCCGGTTCGAATCCGGGCGGGGCTATCATAATTTTTATAAAAGTTCTTATGGTGTTGAGAACATGGACTTCGATTCTAATAGAGGAGAAGAGCTTGTCAGGATAGTAATGGATGCTTACTCTTCTAGAGATCCAAAGGAATACTTGGGAAACTTGCTCCTCCCAGGCGTAGAAACAAATAGCAGAGAGCAAGCTAATTTCTTGTTCTTTGTTGCTATGTTATCCCCCTTCAACAATTCAAATACTTTAGTCAAGAGAGCAAAGCGCATCTACTCAAAACATAGCGAGATTTTTGACCCAGATAGTGTGGTAGAAGCTATAGAGAAGGATAGAAGTCTCTTTATAGCAACCCTGAGGGATTTGGAGAATAGGGAAGATTATATAGAAGCGTGGTGTAACAACTCACGAAGGCTGAAGGAGAAGTACAGCTCAGATGCTAGGAAGATATTCGAAACATCATCTTACAAGCAGGCTATGGACAACATAACATCCTTCGATAGGTTTGGTGAGAAAACTGGTTCTATGCTTTTAGGATGGTACATCACTCTTGGATTGGTCGAAGATAATTGGGATGATATATACAATTATCCTACACCTTTAGACACACAAGTTATGAAGTTACTTGTTGGAAGAGAGGTTGTGAGCTTTGAAGGTGAGGTTGATTACGAGCCTTTGTTTAAGAGAGTTAGACAGGAATTCTCAAGTTTACTTCATGAGTTGGGAGTTAATCCATACTTGTTCCACGACGCAGCTTGGGATTATGTTACAGGAGTGTGTAGATATTGTGAAAGGGCGCAGCACCCAGAGTGTTTATTTGGAGAACCTTGTAGGGTAGAATTAGTCACCTCAGATACGAAACGTAGGGGGAAAGTTCGAATTACAAAGAAGGAATTTTTCACTTAAGAAGTTAGATGACTTTCTCTAGCTCCTTCAAGGATTCTATCTTCTTCTTGATGGCGTTTATTTCATTGAGAATATCCCTCTTGATTCTCTCCACGTCAATAACCTGCATTGGAGTTCCACAGTAGGGACAGAGATAATTAGTTTCCATAGCTTTAAGCATGCTCATTTGTACTCCACACTCATTGCAAGAGAAGAATTCCTTTCCTTCTTGCTTTAAGTGGTACTTCTTCTCGAGAACCTTAATATCCGAGTTTAGCTCGTTAATAACGTATTTTATAATGTTCTTGGGATTTATTTCCCAAGTGAAGATGTACCATCCCTTTCTTTTGTCTCTCCTTCTTGAGAAAGATACTATCCCTCTGGTTTGTAGCTTGTAAAGTATGGACCTCACCTTATTGACTTTGAGGTTCATTAGTGAAGCTAGCTTGAACTCTGAGATTTTTCTCTTCTCTAAAAGTATCTTTAGAAGTGTAAATCCGGTCTCATCTAAGAAAGCACTTAATTTCTCATTTATGATCTTGTTCCTTAGTATGAGTTGGTTCTTCTGAGCTTTGGTTAATCTCTTTGACTTCCTTTTCGTTGTTTTTGTTGGTTTCCCCGCACTTTTCTTCTTTGTGGTTTTAGACTTAGCTTTCCCCGCAACTCTTTTTTTACTTCTGGTTATCCTTCCCTTGTGCTTAGTTCTCTTAGAGCGTGTAGAAGAAGCCTTTTTCCTACTAGACTTTGTTGCCATCGTATTAAGTTTACATACAGTCATGAAATATATACTTTACCCTAAAGAATGTATGGTCCAACAATGTTAATTATAAGAATGATGGTCACGAATCCTATTATGGCATTTGCTATGCTAAGCCTTAACTTATCGTTCTTCGTGAAGTATCCTAAGAACTCAAAGAGCATCTTACACCCATCTGTTATCCAGAGTACGGGCAAGAAGTTGATTATACCTATAGCCATATTCAACAAGCCAAGCCAGAATATTAAGTTATATAATCCTATTAGTATTGATCCTTCAAAGTCCCTTGGTGCGTAGTGATCTCTAAATTCCCCACCCAATCTTCCAGATCCGGTGGCTTCGTCTTTGCTTAGTGTTACAATATATTCCCCACGGGATGTATTAAGTACTAGGGTTTGATTAGGCAAGGTATTTGACATGAAAGCCTTGAATGTTGTTATGTTCATATGGGTTCCGTTTATAGTGTATATTACGTCACCACTTGATAAATTTGTTAAGGAAAGAGGCTCACCTTTTATGTTGAATATACCTATACCCTCATGCATCACATGTGGGGAGCTTGCTATGTGCACAGCGAGGTATGACCCCAAAAGCATGAAAACAAAAGCAAACACTATGTTTGCACCACTACCTGCGGAAAGAATCCTCAACCTATCTATGATTCTTGCTTTGTTCATACTCTTCTCATCAGGTTCGACAAATGCTAATGGTATAGGTAAAGGTAATAGAAATCCAAACCCAGCATTTTTAATACGCACTTTCCTAGCGAATGCAACTATTCCATGGGAAAATTCGTGGACAAACGCTAAGAATATTATGGATATTATCCCACTTAGCAATGGAAGGTATGGTCCTCCTGGTAACTTTATTCCAGGAAGTATGAAAGAAGCTCCAGGTGTGGTTACTTTGCCAGTAATTATGTCAATGGCATTGTTGTACAAAGCTTTTACTCCGACAGCAGTGAAGTAAACTGCAAGCAAAATGAACAGTGTCGACAACACTGTCCAGAACAGAGCTGGCTTTGCTAGTTTCTTCATGAGGTTTACTCCTTTCTTTGTTCTGTGAAGAAAGAAGACTTTGTTCTCAATCTGAAACTTTTTCCTATTCAAAAGTATGAGAACAATGACTAATACGTAAAAACTTAAGCTCACTAGGAGAGAGTTCATCTTACCCCTTCTTTGAGACTTCCTTTTTCTTAGGCCTTAGGCCCTTGTATCCACACTTTCTGCACTTGGCTCTGCCCTTCTTTAGAGCGGAAGGGTTACTAACCCTTATCTTAGACTTACACTTCTTACATACGTAAACATTTTTGAACAATCTGTTTTCTACCTCTTTGAATTTCATAGCGCATCTAATCTTTAAGCAAATTCTCTATTTAAAAAGCTTTTGAAGTAGAGAAAGAAGCCAATAACCTTATCTTTGAGGTCCTCTTCATATCCAATGCCATTTATCTCTTGACTCTTGATGTAACCATTTGTAACTATAAATGGCCATGAGCCATACTTGTTTTCTTTGTACGTTAAGATCTTCCTATAGGGATTATAAAGATAGGGACCTCTTTTTCTTAATTTGAGTTGACATTCTCTCTGCTCCACAGGATTAAAATTGTAATCAAAAGGTTCTGAGGGGTCTGTGCTGTACATGTATCTTGCTTTACTGTAACCAAGAAGGGTGTAATCTGGGCCAAGGTACCCGTACCTTCCAAAGGTTGGATCCACTGGAAGCCAAGAGTTTGAGTAGTTGACTTCTATCCAAGAGTGAGGTTCTCCACTCTTCCATCCATACACAACCCGCGATTCAATCCCAATGGAGTTTAGCATACTAACTGTAAGTTTTGATATGGACTCGCAGTTCCCACTCTTAGTCTCGAATGTTAACTCTGGGCTTTTCTCGTCCTGTGAGTAGTATATGCTTTCGTAAACCCATGTTGTGATGTTTAAAATAGCGTCCATTAGTGTTTTGGAACCAGAAGTAAGCTCAAAAGCCTTTTCGCAGTAGGCTTTTGAGCAGTTGCCTTGCACATGCTTGAATGGCACGTCTTTGAATTCGAAAGGCTTTGAGTATGGTTTACTCACGCCGTAGAAATAAAACTTCCCTGAGCAGTTTAAGTATTCTCCTTCAACCTCGCAGTTCGTAGAGTAGGATTCTAAGTATGGCATTTTAATCGCAAATGATGCATTTGTCTCACCACCGAGTGTTATGTTGTAAAGAGTGTAACAAGGTGGGGAAGCCAAGGATATTGTAGGCATTGTACATATAAGACTAATAACAAGTACAAAGGCTATAAACTTCTTTAGCATAAGCTTATTAATCTGGAGATTTTAATATACTTTATGATAGTTGATGCTTACTTGCAGTTTAAGCCAGATGAGGAAGCTCTTAACTTAGCATACAGACTTGGCTTCGACACAGTTTTCTATAACAAATTAAAGGTGCTTAAGAAGTATACTAAATCAAGCTTGCTATCAAATATCAAGTCGCTAAAATACGACTTGATTTTAGGCTTGGAGAAGAATCCTAGCTATTTTACATCAGGCTTGGCTAAGATAGCAGGACAGAAGAAAGTGGGTGTATTGTTCTTATTTAGCACACTATTGAACTCCAAGCCTATAGAGAGATCTAAGTACTTAAGAAACATGAGAAAAGTAACAAGGCTATGTGTCAAATACGATGTTCCTATAGTTCTGTCATCTGGAGCAAGGGATATATGGGAGCTTAGGGGAAAATCTGAATTACTTGCTCTGGGTTCTATAATTGGACTGAATGGGAAACAAGCAAAGAACGCAATAAGCATATGGCCAATGAAGTATATCCATAAGGAAGAAATAGTCAAGGTTTTGGAATGAAAGTTATATATATAGTTAACTTTATGTAAAGAATATGAGGAAATTTGTGTTGTTGGCCATGCTTGTGTTGTGTCTAGGTTTATCTTATGCTGCAGACATAGATAAGGCCCTTATATCTATTAATCCCTATGGGAAGGCCCATGTTGAGTATACTTTGGATGTAAATGCGTCTTCATTAGAGACCATAACTATCCCAAAACCCCTAGCTGGAAGTGTTAAACTGTATCAGGATGGAGAACCTTTGGATTACAAGCTTATCAAATCAGGTGCTGAGACTTATGATGTGATCTTCACATCAAGAATAAGTAAGGTAAAACTTGAGTTTGATACTTATCTTCTAACCAGCAAGATTGGAGAGTATTGGCATGCAAATGTAACAATGAATGTGAAACCAGATGCAACTGTTCTACTAACTCTCCCAATAAATGTGATAATCGAAGACATTAAAAGCAATGGCAACACAAGAACGTATGCAGGTACAACCGCATTAATAGTAGAAGCTAAAGCCATAGAGCCACATTTTAACCTGTTTGTTAAGTACATGGTTAAAGGCTCTTCATCAAAGAAAAGCAATATTCTCCCATATCTATTGGGAGGAGCCCTTATAGTTTTAGTTGGGGTTGTAATATTCTTGTATCACAGGTTTAAGGCTGCACAATTAAAGCTTAAGAGGAAGGTTAAAAGAAAGCCAAGAAAAGTTAAAGGTAAGAGGATCAAGAAGAGTGTTGATAAAGTTTTAGATAGAAATGAGAGGAAAGTGGTTTACTTTTTGAAAGACGTGGTAGACGCTACACACTCACAGATACATAGAGCAACTAAACTTCCAAAGACAACCTTAACTAAAGTACTTCAAAGGCTGGAGAAGAGAAACTTAATTAAGAAGATACCATTTGGTAAGAGGTATAGATTTGCTCTTCAGGATTGGGTCTTTGAGTAGGTGCATTGTATGAAGACCATAAGGAATAGGTATATACTGTTTGAGATCATTTCAGATGAAGAGATAGGTTATGAGGAGTTTAGGAAAAGCTTTTTAAATGTATGCTTCTCTCTGCTTGGAGAATTAGACTATAAGAATGCAAACATTTTAATATTAGAAAATGAGTTTA
Source organism: Candidatus Woesearchaeota archaeon (assembly GCA_964591855.1). GTDB lineage: Archaea > Nanobdellota > Nanobdellia > CAZCWL01 > CAZQAZ01 > CAZQAZ01. The sequence continues at coordinate 60,485 of CAZQAZ010000002.1, forward strand.
AAGGTAGGAAAGGAATAATCAAATGTTCGCATAAATATGTTGATCCCGTGAAACTGGGATTAGGCTTGTTAAGGGAGATAAACGGTAAAAAAGTCATAGTACAAAGCTTAAAAGTAAGTGGGACTTTAAAATCTTTGAAAAGGTGATGTGAATGGAAGCTCCTGAATTGATGGGATATGACCGTGCTATAACTGTTTTTACTCCGGATGGAAGATTATTACAAGTAGAGTATGCAAGGAAAACCGTATCTCAAGGAACAACAGCTATAGGAATGGTGTGTAAAGACGGTGTAGTTCTAATAACAGATAAGAGAGTAACCGAGAAGCTATTGGTACCAACAAGTATCGAGAAGATACATCAGATAGACACACACATAGGCGCAACTATGTCTGGTCTTGTATCCGATGGAAGAGTATTGATAGAAAGAGCACAAGATGAAGCACAGAAGCATAGATTAACTTATGGTGAACCTTCTGACATACTAAGTATAGTTAGAAGTTTATGTGATTATATGCAATTGTACACACAGTATGGAGGAATGAGACCCTTTGGTGTTTCATTATTAATAGCGGGTGTCGATGAGAGGCCAAAGCTTTATCTCACCGAGTTGTCGGGTGTATACTTTGAGTACAAAGCAACCGCTATTGGGGAAGGTTCGGACACTGCAATAAAGATGTTAGAAACTAATTATAAAGAAAGCATGACTATGGAGCAAGGAATAAAGCTGGGGATAAGGATAATAAAGAAAATTCTTGGACCTAAGTTCAAGAATGAGAGGTTAGAGGTGGCGGTTATTCCTACCGAAACCAAAAAGTTTAAGAAGCTTACACAAAAGGAAATAGATAAGTATATTTAAAATGATGAGTTATGGTAGACATTGACAAAGCTGTTATTGCTAGGTTAAAGAAACAAGGTAAAACTTTTGAGGTCCTAGTTGACTGCGAGAAGGCTATTGATCTTAGACATGGTAAGGACGTTGATGTAAGAGAAGTTCTCGCAGTAGAGGATGTATTTACAGACGCTAAGAAAGGGTTAAGAGCAGGCGACCTCAAAAGTGTGTTTGGGACGGAAGACGTCCTAGAAATAGCAAAGGAAATAATAAAACATGGTGACATTCAGCTTACACAAGAGTACAGAAAGAAACTTTTAGAACAGAAAGTGAACAGAATAATCAACACAATAACAACGAATGCATACGACCCACGCACAAATGCACCAATACCTCCGGAGAGAATAAGACTTGCTATGGAACAAGCTAAGGTTCATATAGACTTATACAAGCCAGATAAAGAAGTGATGGACGAAGTTGTGGAAGCTTTAAAGAAGATCATGCCAATCTCATTTGAAAAAAGAAAGTTAAGAGTGATAGTACCTGCGCAGTATGCTATGAAAGCTTACTCTTTAATAAACAAGTATAAAGTATCTGAGAAATGGTTGGCTAATGGTGATTTAGAATGTTACTTAGAAGTCTTGGGTGGTCTTGTCCCCGAGCTTTATGATAAACTTAACAAGTTAACACATGGAAACGTTGATATAAAAGAGGTGAATTGATATGGGAGAAGTGTTATTTCAAGAGGGAGATATAGTTTTACCTGGAGACACTGTTGCAAAAGGTATGGACTTACTTCCTGCAAGAGGAACTTATAGGGATGGCGAGGAAATAGTCGCCACAAACATAGGTATCCTAAAGAGAAGAGACAACATTATTAATGTGATCCCTTTATTTGGACCTTACGTGCCAAGGGTTGGGGATCAGGTTATAGGTAAGGTCATAGAGGTTGGATACTCTCACTGGGTTGTAGACATAGGCACACCATATCCAGCGGTTTTGCTAGTTAAGGATGGTGTGTCAGAGTATGTAGACCTAGAGAAAGTTAGTTTAGACAGATTCTACAAAAAAGGAGACTTGATTGTGGCAAGGATACTTAAGAAGGAAGATCCAACCTTTATAAGAATCACAACGAGAGGACCTGGATTAAAGAAACTAACAGGTGGAAAGATAATAGAAATTACACCATATAAAATACCAAGACTCATAGGAAAAGAAGGGTCCATGGTAAATATGATCAAGAACAAAACGAATACAAATATAATTGCAGGACAGAATGGTTGGGTCTGGATAAGTGGAGACCCTCTTGATGAGTTAAAAGCTGCTAAGGCAATAGAGATAATTGAAAACCAAGCCCATACGCAAGGGCTTACTGAAAAGGTTGAAAAGTTTTTAGGTGGTGAAAAATGAGTTATGAGAAAAGATTTGATGGTAGAGCATTTGATGAACTAAGGCCAATCGATATTAAGATAGGCGTTATAAAGAATGCTAAAGGAAGTGCTATGTTTAAGATAGGAGATACGATAGCAATAGCAGGAGTTATGGGTCCTAAAGAGGTTCATCCAAAGCACTTAAGAAACCCAGAGAAGGGAATACTACAAGTTCATTATGATATGATGTCCTTCTCTGTTTCGGATAGAGCAAGACCAGGACCTGACAGAAGAGACATAGAACTTAGCAAGGTTATAAAGAATGCATTAGAACCTGCACTTATACTAAATGATCTACCGGAAACAGGTGTGTATCTCTATGTGTACATATTACAGGCAAACGCAGGAACGAGATGTGCAGCAGTATGCGCATCCTCTCTAGCACTTGCCCATGCAGGTATACCTATGAAAGATTTAGTTCCAGCTGTAGCTGCTGGTAAAGTAGCAGATAAAATAGTTCTGGATTTAAGCAAAGAGGAGGAAGACCATCCAGAAGGAGCTACAGATATGGCTATAGCTATGGTTCCACGTGGGGAAAAAATAACTCTCTTAACGATGGATGGGAACATATCAGATAAAGAACTACGTCAAGCTTTAGAGTATGCTAAGAAAGGATGTATGCAGATATACAAGCTTCAAAAGGAAGCTTTAAGAAAATTCTTAAAGGGTGAAGAAAAATGAACAATTATATTATAGGATTAATAAAAAAGAAGATAAGACCTGATGGAAGAACATTTCTAGAACATAGAAAGATAAACATAACAAAGGACCCTTCAAAATATGCTGAAGGATCTGTTATTGTTGAGTTAGGGAAAACAAAAGTGGCAGTTGGCGTGAAGATGGGTATAGGAGAGCCTTTCAAAGACACACCAAACGAAGGAATACTTATAACGAGTGCAGAATTCGTACCCTTTGCATCTAAAGAGTTTGAGCCAGGGCCACCATCTCCAGATGCAATAGAGTTGGCAAGAGTTGTAGACAGAGGAATAAGAGAGTCAAAGGCCGTTGACTTGGAGAAACTTTGTATAAAGGAAGGAGAAAAGGTTTGGATGGTCTTTGTGGACATTTATGTTCTCAACCACGATGGTAACCTTATAGACGCGGCAGGAATAGGAGCTATAGCAGCATTACTAAATGCAAAGATACCAAAGCTTGATGAGAATGAAGAGATTGTACATGGAGAGTACCAGGGAGAATTGCCAGTGGTTAAGAAACCTGTTCCAGTAACTTTTTATAAAATCGCCGACCAAATAATAGTAGATCCAACTAAAGAAGAAGAGGATGCAGCAGAAGCAAGATTAACTATAATTTTCAATGACGATGGGAACATAGTTGGAATGCAGAAGGAACTTCCAGGATACTGGACAGTCGACGAGATAAAATCTTGTATAGAAACAGGAAAGAGGTTGTCAAGCAAAATAAGAAGTGAGGTGTTATCAAAATGAAGTACACCAAATTTGAAAAAGCAAGGATCCTTGGAGCGAGAGCTTTACAAATCTCAATGGGTGCTCCTATCCTAGTAAAAGTACCCAAGGATATCAAATCACCTTTAGCTATAGCTGAGCTAGAGCTTGAGAAAGAAGTAATACCTATAGAAGTTAGATACGAGTAAACTTTTTAACATCTTACTTTTTTACTTTTAACATGCGTTTGAAGTTTTTGAAAATACTTAACTCTTGTGGAGAGTTTACTTTACAAGTTGATATAGATGGGTTTAAATCCTCTGTACCTAGAGGAACTTCTAGGAGTAAATACGAAGCCAAACCTTCAAGTTTAAGAGATCTTAGTTCGAAAGCAAGATGTATACAAAGAAAACTTAATTCTCACTCGTTCTCGGACTTAAGGTCTATACTCGAGTTTGAAAAGTATACTGAGAAGTTTGGTTCGGAGATCTGTTTGGGCGTAACTTATTCTTTGTTGAGAATGTTGGCACATAAGAAAGGAGTTGGGGTTTGGAGATTGTTTACAAATAAGAAGGAAGCTCCAAGAGTGATATCAAAGATTATGGGTGGAGGAAAGCACTTCATTACTGGGCCAAAGATCCAGGAGTTCCTCTTCTCTTCTAATTCTAAAGGTTTGGTTGGGAATATAACAGGGAATGTTAAAGTGTACGATGAAGTAAAAGAAAAGCTTGCAAAGAGTAAGAGGATATTGGGTGTGGACTTGGAAGGTGGGCTAGTTCCAAACATGAGTAGCGAGGAAAGCCTTAACCTCCTAAGAAGATACAGACACAATGGTAAGGTTGGTGTGGACATTGCTGGAGTCAATCTTGTTAGGGGAAAGTCTAAGAACTTTGCTTACGTAGACTGGTTAACCTCAAGATACAAACTGGATTATGTGGAAGATCCATTTGACGAGGACGAATTTAAACTGCATGCAAAGTTATGGGCCAAGCATAGCAAGGTCTTAATAGTTGGAGACGATTTATACGCAACAAACCCATCAAGATTATTAGAAGGCATAAAAGAAAACTCTACGAATGCGTGTATTGTTAAGCCAAATCAAGCAGGAAGTTTAAGCAAAACAATGGACTTTGTCAACCTGGCAAAGAAATATAAATTAGTAACTGTTATCTCCCACAGGTCTAGGGAGACAAATGACAGCATACTTGCTGACTTAGCCGTTGGTTTGGGGGCTGATATGATAAAAGTAAGTATTATAAATGGAGAAAGGGTTTCAAAATTGAATAGATTGATTGAGATAATGGAGGGAGAGTAAATGGAAAAGCTATTGGTTCCATTGGATGTGTACCTTAAATCTGGGATTCACATAGGATCTAGATTTAGAACAAAGTACATGCTACCTTTTGTTTATAAGATAAGAGCAGATGGTCTTTCTATTATCAATGTTCAGGACGTGGACAAGAGAATAAAGCTGGCTATAAATTTCATATCAAGGTATAAACCTGAAGAGATATTGGTTGTTTGTAGACGAAGAAAGGGTAGAAAGGCAGCAGAACTCTTTTCAAAGCTGATAGGATGTAAGAGTTATATCGGGAGATACCTTCCAGGTTCCATGACGAACATACACTACGAAAAGTATATGGAACCTAAGCTTGTTATTACAGTTGATCCATGGCAAGATAGAAATGCTATAAAGGATGCAAAGAAAGTTGGTGCTGTGGTTCTATCTCTTGCTGATACGAACAATGTATATTCAAATGTAGATCTTGTCATACCTGGAAACAACAAGAGCAAGAAGAGTATAGGTTTGGTGTTTTATTTACTTGCTAAGGGCTATCTTGAGAAGACTAAGCAATTAACACCTGAGTTAGAAAAAGAACTTAAGTTAGAGGATTTCCAAGAGTAAATGATTATGAGGAAGCCTGTTGCCGCTGGGACCTTTTACCCTTCAGATGAGAAGGAACTCTTAGAAGAGATAACTTACAGTTTTACATCTAAGTTTGGGTTTGGTAGTTTAGACTCGTATGGCAAAGCTGTTGGAGCCATAGTTCCACATGCAGGTTATGTGTATTCGGGACCATGTGCATCACATGCCTATTCCTCCCTTAAGAAAGATATTAACACAGTAGTTATCTTTGGAACCAATCACACAGGGCTTGGGGAGAGCATTGCGCTATCCGATGAGGTGTGGATGACACCCTTAGGAAAGGTCAAGCCGGACACTTTGTTCATAGAAGGGCTTAAGAAAGAAGGATTTAAGGTTGACAACACAGCCCACAAGTTTGAGCATTCAATAGAGGTGCAATTACCTTTCCTTCAGTTTAAGTACAAGAACTTTTTGATTGTACCTATCTGTGTTTCACACAGAGCAAGCTTAGATGAAGTAAAGAAGCTTGCTAAAGCTGTGATAAAGCTTAGCAATTCAAGAACTATTTACTTAGCGTCTTCGGACTTCACACATTATGGTTATAATTATGGCTTTCTTCCTTTTGTAGGAAGCAGAGAAGAAGTTAGAACACAACTTTACAACCTTGATAAGAGAGCAATATTTGCTATAGAGAATCTTGACACAAAAACATTTCTTAACATCGCAAACCAAACAACCATATGTGGTACAAATGCTATAGTAACCATGATAGAATTGGCCAAAATCAAAAAGCTAAAGCCAAGACTATTGCAATATTACACATCTGGGGATCTGCTTGGTGATTATTCTAATGCGGTTGGTTATGCGGCCATAGTTTTTGAGTAGGTGAGTGTATGGAGACAATTATATGTAACACAAAGCTTAAACAGCTTAGAGGTCTTATGTTTAGATTCAAAAAAGTTAGAGCTGTCTTCCCGGCAATACCTGTCCACACTTGGTTTGTCTTCTACCCAATAAAGTTAAAGTGGCTAGACAAAAACAAGAATTTAATCAAGGAAGAAATAGCAAAACCCTTCTCACTTAGGGTCTTCCACCCCCCAAAGAACGCATCCCATCTAATCGAGGAACCTCCTAATTAACTGCAGGTAGATGCTGAGCAGTTTAGTCGACAAGATATTCCCGAAGGGTCCGTTAGTCTACATATTGTTAACTCTTTACATGTCATAGATTTACCACCGACAGTTACGGGCTCTGTACAGAAACTTATACCTACAGGTATACAATCACATTCCCCATCTTCATCATCATCTACTAATGATGTTATTAGCTCTTGGTCTTTGGCGCATACATTCTTACAGTGTGCTATTGCTTGAGCTGAAGATATACCTGCACCACCACCTTTTTGTGCGGATGTGAAGAATAGAAGTATAGCAGCAAGAGTAATAACTGCTAACGCCAAGACAATTATAAACTCAATTGGAATGGATACCCCTTTTTTCAAGTTACCACCTAAGTCTAAGAGACATTTGTTCTTTTTAAGCTTTAAGTTTGGCCAGACTGTCCACAAGAGGCCACACAAGTTCCTCCAAAGTTGTCTACTAGTTTACATGTTGTAATTTCATAGCATGGCGTCTTTTTGCCTTCAATGTAATAATGTCCATTACAGAACTTTGATGCAAGATTACCATACTCCTTACTACTATCTATACATCCTTCGTATCTAAGCTCCCCAGAATCTAATCTTTCGGTAAGATTTATCCCAGCAGGTAGAGCAGATCTGTCTTGCATACATAAGTTCAAACAAAAGGAAGTAGCCTTAATTGAAGAAGTTCCACTTTCTCCTTTAGCAGATTTTGAGATAAGCATAACGGCTGCTGCTAAGACCATTAGACCTATCCCAACTGCTACTAGAAAATTCATCATAGCACTTCCTTTCTTTGGCATAATTATCTAAAGAATGCTGAGTATATAAACTTTACAATCTAACAGTTCACCCATGAGGCTAAGCAGCCCTCTTTTGGCAATTTACAGCATGCGCCAATGTTTAAGCATTTTTGTTTGTTAAGGATAGTGCTGTGGTAGTCTGGTCCTATGTAATTCAATTTACATAGTCTCTCCATTTTTCTTGTACCAACTTCACATGTATCACCTATACAACTAGGTATTCCACCATCTAATACACATGCAATTTCACATGCTTTTTTCATATCAACAGTTAGATTCGTAATCTCACAAGTCTCACCAAATGAATCCTTGATTACACAGCTTGTTAGGTCAAAGCATGTTACAGTTTCTCCACCTATTCTAAACTTAAGTTTCGCGAACTCTGATTCTTGAGACGTAACGCATACACCTTCTATGCTAACACTATCTAACCTCGAGTCGTTAAGACATGCAGCTTCACACATCTTTATAGCAGTGGTCCTTGAGACAGTTCCTATCCCAAGCAGTCCTACATTCCTAAGCATGATAAGAGCGACCAATATAACAGCTACTATTATAACAATTGTTATAAGCATGGTGAATTGTATTCCTCTTTTCATGAACACCAACTCTTACTAAAGTATTTCCCATCTCTTATACACTTCTTCCCACCAACCGTCTCGCAGTCTGTTTTCAAAACAGTCCAAAGCTCACATAGCTTTGGGAACCTATCAGGTTCTTGGTCTGAGAGAAGACCATAACTTCCACCGTCTATCTCGCACGCCTTCTGACATGTTTTAATCTTGCTGAATGTAATGGGAGATACAGCACAGATGCCATACTCTGTTGACATCCTACACTCTGTTAAGTTGTAACAATTAACTTTTCCCATACCTTCCACATTTAGGTATGTGTGAATAAAAGAATAGTCATCACTATATGCACATGAGCCTTCTAGGTTAACGGCTCCATGTATAGAGTCCTCTGAACATAGATCATCGCATTTTGATATCGCACTAAGTTGTGTTATTGTTGCTGCACTTGGCTTCGTAAGGGATCCAGATAAATAAAGACCAACGAGAAGAACCATAACCCCCACGGCGACTGCTAGCAAAAAGCTAAATCCTGCTTGCAAAGCTTTCATATCAAATCTAAGGCTTTTGCAGTTTAATTAGTTTTTCCTTACAACAACTGCTACTCCACTATCAAAGTCCATTATCTCCTTTGGACTAAGTAAAGCATCTCCATTACCAATGTACTCTCCTTTCTCGTCTACTATTGCAACTTGATCCCCAGCTAGGAAGCTGCCTACGTCCTTAACAAACTTACAAAATACACTCTTCCCTTTCTTAACAAAGGGTACAGCCTCCTCATCTATTTTAACGTAGTAATCTTTGGCCAACTTGAATATGTCCCTCATACCTTCGTCCCCGAATACTATCCTTCCATCACCAGGTCTTATGGTTGCGTACACTCCCCCTTTCTTTAAGATTCTCCTTATCCTTCCAGTCTTTCTGCTCTTTTCAATCACGGCTCCTTTCAAGACTTTCTTACCTATGCCTTTCCCAAATTGAAAGTCCACAAGCTTTTCGATTCTTTTCATGTCGCTGAATTCTTTCTTGGAGAATTTGAATACATTTTCTCCTCCAAGCATGTTGAATGGAAACACTTCTTTGAAAGAAGGATTCACTTTAGAACCTACTCTCTCTTTGTAAAGTCTCAAGGCAACCTTAACATCAGGTCTTAGCTTTGTTTCCATTCCCAAGAAATGAGGTGCCTTTTTCTTCTTTAAACTTACAAACTCCTCCATGAACTTACCATACTTTTTAAGTAAATGAATGTATGCAGAGTAAATGTCTGCATGGAGCCTTGCCCTATTTACTAGAAACTCAAAGAATCTCCCACCTTTTATAGCAACCCTTATCTTCCTTATCTCATCCAATGTAACATTCAGATTGTGTCTTGCAATTAATTCTTCTGTCATCTCAGATGGTGATCTTCCTTTACAGACATCGCATGTACATGGCAATTCATGCATTTCCTTAAGCTCATTAATGTCTATAATCTTTTCAATAGTCATGTATGCGCCCCTGCTTGCATACAAAGCATATGCAGCTGAATCAAATATGTCAACACCCATTGCTACAAGAAGAGCGAATATCTGTGGATTGCCTGCACCAAAAGCATGAATTGGTATGTTCTGTGGCAAGCTCATTTTGCAAGTCATTATTATGTCTACAAGGTCTTTGAAGTTGTAGTTTTCCATAAGGGGAACTATCCCACCTATTGCTGCTATGTCCCCATATACCTTAGAACAAGCTTTCTTTCTTAGGTCTAAGAACTTGCCTCCTTGAATAGGCTGACACAGTAACCTATCTTCTTTCATTTCCTTAGCAGCTTCTATCCTTTTAAAGGTCTCTTCCAACTTTCTTTTGGCTGTAGTGTAATCATCGTCAGGGAATGTGAATACGTCTAAAGGAGTTATTATATCAGATCTTATCTTCTTTTGAAATTCAAGGGTTTCTTCATTTGTTATGCGTGCATCTCCAATAGAATACATTTGGAATGTTCCAGAATCCGTATATATTGGCTTATTCCACCTGAAGAACTTATGTAGTCCTTTCTTTTCTATCTCTTTTCTTGATTTGGAGCTCTTGATGATGTAAGAGTTAGTGATTATCAAGTCAAAGTCCTTCAAGTCTTTGATTGGGACTGTCATCTTGTTGGGGTTTACAACTACGGCAATAGTAGGTGTAGTTATCTTTTTGCCTCTTATGTTCAGCTCTCCAACTCTTGCTAATCCATCCTTAGCTTTAATCTGAAACATAAAAATAAAGATTATACATAGTTTTATAAATGCTTCTAGTGTAGTGCTTTTATGGCAACGATAATACTCTCTTCAGGTAAGTGTAGATGGGGAAAGTGTGTATTCTGTGGATGGGGTAAGTTAGTTGCAGATAGGGATGAGAATAGAGTTAAGCGTGACTTCCTTAGGAAGCTTTCTAACATTAAAGGCGAAGATACACTCTCCATATTTGCTTCTGGATCTTTTTTGGACGATTTACAATTCTCCCCAGAACTGAGAAAGTGGATTGTAGAGAAATTAAAGGAGAAAGGCTTTAAGAACCTAACTATAGAATCTAGGCCTGAGTTCATAACCAAAGAGAAACTTGAAGAGTTTAAGGGATTAAACCTCACAGTTGCTATTGGGTTAGAAGTTGCAGATGATGAGGTTCTTAAGAAGTTAAAGAAAGGGATAACCCTAAAAGACTTTGAGAGAGCAGCAAAAATAATACACGATTCTGGAGCCAAGCTTAGGGTTTACTTGCTTGTAAATCCCCCATTTGTGGATGATCCAAAAGAGTCTTTTAGGAAATCTGTTGAGTACGCTAAAAAGTTTGCGGATTCAATAGTCGCTATAAATTGCTATCCTCACTCTAAGTCAGAGTTGTTTGACATGTGGGTAAGGGGTGAGTGGAGACCTTTAGACGAGGAGGAGTTTAAAGAAGTGACGAAGGGTTATGATGTGGAGCTAGACTTCAGCAATTATAATTTCATCCCGAAGTTTCCTAAAGATAAACAAGAGAGGATAGTAGGTGTCTCTAAGGATACTTTACTTCACCCATATTATGAAGTTTGGCAGGATTATTTTCAGAGATTTTACAAGGTTCCAAAGGGTAAGAGATTTGCCCTTTTCTTACCATGTTCTTACATTAAGCCTTACAGAAGATCCCCCACACACAGAGCTATCCTGAGAAAGCTACTAAAGCTTCCAACATACAAACAAATACATCAGATTATGATCTCATCACCTGGAGTTATACCAAGGGAGTTTGAGAACTACTATCCATTTAACTCATATGAGTGGAACGAGAAAGACGAGACAGAAGAGATAAAGAAACTTTACATAGACGTTAATAAAGAAAGGATTAAGAAGTATTTGCGAAGGCACAAATATGAGAAAGTATTCTCATATTTGAAGCCAGACTCAGAATCTTATAAGGCTCTTAAAGAAGCATGTGATGAGCTTGGGATAAACCTAATAAATCTTGTGGACGAGGAGAAGTACTTAGAACTTAAAGATAGAATCAAGGCAAGAATTTTAACACATGAAAGTTTGTTGGAATCGATGTGTAATAAGCTCTTGGAAGAAACGAAGAGTTAAAATGAAAGTTAACACTGTAGCCATGAAGCTATGCAGTTGTATTCTGGGAGCTTACAGCAGTAGCCGCTTGCCTTACACTTCTCTAGGTTGTCTTGATTTGTTTGGAAGGTTGGCCCTATCTTGTTAAGCTCACAAACTGTAGGGGTTGGACTTTCACCCTCTTCGAAGTTCCACACGTCACTTCCACAGCTATTCAAGCTCCCACAAGTGACAGGCTCTCCACCATCTTTCAAACAAGCCTCCACACAAGCTTTTCCAAAATCCGTTGAATCCCTGCTTATGTAACAATCACCCAAACTGCAGGTTAGCACTTGATCACAATATACAGTTGTTCCTTCGACATTGAAACTTAAGCTTGCAAAGTCTGAACTATTAAAGTAACACACCCCATTGATGTTAACAAACTCTTTGTTTGTGTCATTCATACAAGCTTCCTCACACATCCTCTGAATCTCAGGATGTGTGGATATTATCTTCTCCACATTTGTATGTTTGATTAATGTGTTACAATCGTACACGTTATTGGATCCAAGATCGTTAGGGAGTATATCACCTTTTGTATCCAGTAGACACACATTTCCTTCCATCTTGTTATTGTTGAAAGTCACAGGAGTATCAAACACAAACCCATATACATTGTTCACGAAGTTGTTACTGTCAAACACACCACTGCATTCGCTACATAGCACACCATAGTAATTAGAGTAGAATGTATTACCTACCACGTTTACATTTCCACCTATAGCACTTATGCCAGAGTCTGAGTTCGAGAATGAAGATGATTTGATATTTCCAACACCAGAGACTCTGACATAATTTAACCCAGTTATATCGGAGTCTTCGATTGTTATATTACCATAAGATTCAATCTTAAAGTCCTTATCTGCATAATGGATTTTAACCCCCTTCAGCGTGAGGTTTCCATAGTTCACCAAACTACATGGAGATGTACAGTTGATGTACAAGTTAACATTCTCTAAAGTAAGATTTCCATGCACAGTTGTATTCTTAAGGAGCACAACACCTAAGTTCTTAACATTACAGTTGTCGGATTTCTCAACTATCCAATCTTTGTACGTTGAAGGATAGCACCTATTCTCTTCGAGAACAGCAATAATCTTTTTTGGAGAATCAAATCTAACTTTAAGTGTGGTGTAGTTATAATGTCTCCAGTAATTTAAGACCTGAGCACCTGTTACGTTGACTGTGTAATCTCCCACATCAATTAAGTTAAAGTCCTTGTCGAGATAATACGCCTGTCCACACCATGTTTTAACTGGCGAAGAAATGTATCCTGCATCACATTCTAAAATCCTTGTGGTTGGATAGGGTCTTATCTTATTTCCATTTGTGTCTTTAATTTCTATCTCTATTATGCTTGTTGATGCAATTAAACCTTTAGTATTGCTATCAGGCAAGAGTGTGTTTTTCGAACTCAAGCTATTAAAGAAAGCTTCGATATCACTCCCAGATATGTCTGAGTTGACGAGCATTATTAAGAATGAACCTCCTTTTAAAGTGTTCCCTTCTATGTCAACATTGTTTTCCGAAGTAAGTCTTATAGGATTGTTATAGTACTTGTAGTCCTTTACGGTTACAGAGTTGTGTTTAATGGAACCTGAGGAGTTGGATACAGAGATCCATCCAACATTCATATCATTTGATGTTAAGTTTATTGTAGAGTTTGTTATTGCTAAACCAATTGATTGATCTACATCATTGTTGCTAAACTCCACCGTTGAGTTGTAAGAGTAGAGAGGATAGACTACACCAACTATGTTGCTCTCATTAATCTTAGCTTTTGAGTTAAGCACATAAAATCCATAGTATGTTTTGTAACTTCTACCGCCAGAGAATGTGAAGTTGGTGTTTGATATGTTCACACCCTTTTCATCGGATATGTAAACACCGCCATACATTCTCTTATATGGACCCGACATGAATCTATTCTTATAGAATGTGACATTCTTGTTATTTATGAGGTAGACCTCAAATATGTAACTTGATGTATTTGTGTGGAAGGTGTTATTTGTTATGTTGATGTATGAGTTTGTTGAATAGATCCCCCTCGCTCCGAAAAATGTGGAGTTGGAGACAGTTATGTTAGAGCCTCTTGCGAAGAGTCCATAATAACTCTTGTCCACCACATTTTTAAGTGTCAAGTTAGACTCAACCGAAACAACACTTACTCCCTTGTTGTTGAAGAAAGCGTCCTTAATTTCCCCACTTGAGTTGAAGTAGTAAAGAAGCTTATTGACCTTACCAAAATCTCCAAATGATCCATAAAAGTCTTGCTTGGTGTTGAGATTGTATAGAAGTATCTTAACATTGTCTGCTTTGTTACCCCTTCCATATACTTTGTTGGTGTTGTGGATTCCTAACTTATAGTCGTATGAGAACGAGTTACCGAAGAATAATGCTTCTCCGTAATTGTAGACGAAGGAATATGCATGATCCCATGTGTTACTAATAAACCTTGTCCCTACAGCATAGTTTTTAACAGGGATGTATGCGTTTGTGAATACATTCTTTAATAGAACAGTGGGCTCCACTATGTTTAAAGCCCTCCTTCCAAAGAAAGTGTTTCCAACGAGTTTAATCTTCTCGCCCACATCAAAGTCTTTGTCTAGTTCTATGTTATTCCCTTTTAGAACGATATGATTACTAAGTGACAGTTGGCTGGTTTTGATACTGTTTCCTCTTATCACAGCCTTACTTGTTCTCACATCTAACTCTGAGTTGTGAAGTATTGATTTTTGGATGTTCAATGAGGATCCTTCTAAAGCAGTTATGTATGCCTTACTAACAAACGAGCTGGCTATTAGTATTTGACCACCCTGGTTAGCTTGTATGGTCTTTGAGTTTCCATTAAGGTAAGAGTTTATTAAAACAAGCGCTCCACCGTCCTTCACCACAATAGGATACTTTAAGTCTATGTCTTTACCATAACAAACCTCCACGTCTTTAATCTCCCAAGTTCTATCTTCTGGTATTCTACAATTGGATATGTCGTACACTCTATATTCGTTGTTTGTGTAGTTTGCATCGCCTTGTGTGGAGTTTACCACAAGTCTCAATGGAAGAATAGAACCCATATTGAAAGCATCGTATTTTGTGTTGAGCATTATAGTGCCTGCAGTCCCAACTGGGAGTGTTCCTTTTGTATACTCCAGAAGCTTTTGGTTTCTTTTGTTGAACAAGGTTAAGTTATAGTCCTCAGCGTCTACGAGTCCAAGATTATAAACTGAAGTCTGAAGAGTTCCTTCTAGAGGAGTGTAGTATAACACGTATGGCTTAATTTCTGCTTGGGAACCCATATCAAATTTAATTGATATGGTATTCGAATTAAAGAGATGTGAGAAGTCATAAGGTTCAGAATCATTTGAGGCACCATTCTCTATAATAGCTTCGTATGTTCCATCGGCTCCAAAGTCTACTCTTATTTTCCCAGAGTAGCTTGTTGTCAAGTTTGCGAAGTAGATGACAGCTCCTTGTGGTAAAGTAATATGTACTACGTCCCCTGGATTAATAGTGTTTCCCTCATTAAAAGTGTTGGTTACGTTGATCTCATTAAGAGTGAAGTTAAACTCAGCACCAAGTATTGTTTGGTCTGGAAGATAAACGAGTGAACAGTCTTGTGGACACGTTTCTTCTGTTTCATTCCCATTACATATTCCATCTCCACAGTATGCCCCAACACATGTTCTCTTGGATACGACACAAGTACGTCCAGAACTATCGGTCAATGTACATTTAACGTAGTTATAACAGTCCTTCGAACAGAAGTTTGGAGCCAGACCTTGGCTACAGAACCCCCTATCAGATGTAACGGTTCTGACGATATTATTGTCCTCTTCACATAACTCCCTACATTCTTTCTCAAGGCTAACTATACTTTGAACTTGCTCCGTTCCACCTTTAGATCTGATAACCAAGAAGTATACTGCTGCAAGAACGGCAACTGCTATTATTACAACAGCTAGAATCTCTACGCTGCTAGCCCTCTTGTAAGCTTTGTACATGAAAAATTAAAGAAGTAATACTTAATAAAACTAATTAAGCAACTAGCAGCTATTAGAGGTCACAACACAAGTTCTCCCATCTTCAAATGTTAGAACACATTTAGTTATGTCGTAACATCTCAAGGTTCTGCCTGCTATCTTAAATGAACCGCTACAGAAGTTTGGAGCTAGACCCTGTCCACAAGACCCATCTTCATATATCTCTCCACTAATAAGAAGCTGGTTGTCCTTAGCACAGGCAGCTTCACATGAGGACTTAGCATCGGATAGGGTTATAGACTCCCCAGATTGTGCTTTCCCTTTGAAAACTAGGTAAAGTCCAGCTACCGCCACCATAGCACTTAATATGATAACGACTATCAAGTTTATCGAACTTTGTCCTCTCATCCACATCTCACTCCTATAGCTTCTAATCTATCAACGACACCAAGCTGTTCGGCATAATTACATATCTCTTCTTCATCGTAGCTTGAGAGCTCACCAAAGTAACATATCCCCCAAGGTGTTTCAGCTGAACATTGGACTATGTCATAACAGTGTTTGGTCTTGCCACTTAACTTGAACTCAAGCTTTCCAAAATCTGACTTTGGATTTGTATAGCATTGTCCATCTATGCTTGTTATGTTTTTGTATTGGTCAAGCAGACAAAAATCGCTGCATTTTGATTTTAAAGATGCTCTTGAGAGGGAGCCGAGATTGGAGATGTAACCTTTATTGAATATGAAGATGACTATTAGTATAACTGAGAGAGCAAGTAAAGCTGCTATGACATAGTTTATTCCCAGTGAAACACCTTTTTTCATAAATAATAAATGATTTATTTGTTAATAAAGTTTTATTTTAGTATGAACTACTCCGATGCTACAAGGAGAACTTATGATAAGGTGGCAGACCTTTGGAAGGTTTATAGAAACAAACCATTTAAGGAAGTTGTGGATTTCATGTCCAATGTGAAGAACTCGTATGTGTTGGATTTGGGATGTGGAACTGGAAGAAACTTAAAGGCAATCAACAAGACAAACTTCATAGTTGAAGCAGATTACTCCTTGGGTATGTTAAAGCTTAATCCTCACCCCGTAAAGGTTTTGTGTGATGCAAGAAAACTCCCTTTTGCCGAGAGAAGTTTTGATGTGGTCTTAGCAGTATCAGTTCTACACCATCTTCCAATAGATGGTGTAAAGAGGGCAGCGAGTGAGGTAAGAAGAGTATTAAAAAACAAAGGTAGGGCTTTACTGACCTTTTGGAAGAAAGAAGGAGTTGAAGAAGGGAAACCGGTAAATGTGCCTTGGAAGAAAGAAGGTGTGAGTTACGACAGATATTACTACTTCTACTCCAAGGAAACCATAAAGACTATAATACAAGACATTTTAAGAATTGATAAGATATACATAGATGAGAAAGATATGAACTACATTGTGGAGGTAAGAAAATGATAGAAGTTTGGGCAGTTGGAGGGTACTCTGAGATTGGAAGGAACATGACTGGTATTAACATAGATGGAGAGGTAGTAATTCTTGACATGGGTTTGCATATGGATAAGATTGTAGCTTATTCTGGAGATGATGTGCACTTGCTTCCTTATGATAAAATGCTTGAAATGGATATGATTGCTGATGATAGAGAGTTCAGGAAAGAGTGGGGACAAAAAGTTAAAGCCATAATATGTGGACATGCACATCTAGATCATGTTGGGGCAATTCCAGTTATGGCTAAGAATTATAATGCACCCATAATTGTTACACCATTCACTGCAGAGGTTATTAAAGGTTTATTTGAAAAAAGAAGGCTTAGAAACAAATTAATTCCAATGAACGCTGGCCAGACACGTAAGATCTCGGACAACATAGAATTAGAATTTGTACACATAACTCACTCTACTCTCCAGACTGTAGTTGTAGTACTTAAGACGAAGTATGGAAACATAGTGTATGCCAATGATTACAAGTTAGATAACCATCCTGTGATTGGAAAGAAGCCAAATTACAAAAGACTAAAAGAATTGGGAAAGGAAGGAGTTGTACTCTTTATTTGTGACACTACAAGAATAGAACTTGAAGGGCACACATACTCAGAGCAAGTTGTTAAAGCAATGCTTGAGGACCTGTTTGAGTTCCAAGACACAGAGGGTAAGGCAGTTTTTGTCACGACTTTCGCTTCTCATATAGCAAGAATATCCACTTTGGTCTCCATAGCTAAAAAGCTTGGGAGAACACCAGTTATATTGGGTAGAAGTATGGCAAGTTATGTTGGTGCAGCAGAAAGGCTGGGTTTGTACAGACCAAAGTGTGAAGTTTTGGGTTACAAAAAACAAATTGCTAAGAAGCTTAGGGAGATAAACAGAAACAGAGAGAAGTATTTTGTGATCCTAACAGGAAATCAAGGTGAACCTGATGCAGTGTTATCTAGAGTAGCAAATGATAAGTTTGATTTCAGATTTAATCCAGGAGACATAGTTATATTCTCGACCAGTACGATACCAACAGCTACTTGTCAAGCTAATCGTGAAACCTTGGAGAGCAAATTGAAGGAAAAGAAGGTTAGAGTATTTAAGGATGTACACGTTAGTGGGCATGCATCTAGAGAGGACTTAAGAGACATGTTAGAAATGCTTAAACCAAAACACTTTATACCAACACATGGAGGTATAGAGAAGATAACAAAGGCTGCGGAGCTTGCTGTAGAGGAAGGATACATCATTGGTAGAACAGTCCATATTCTACAAAATGGATCGAGGTTGATCCTAAATGTCTAGGCTTAAAGAAAGCATTAGGAAGTGGGTTCTTAAGAATGCAATAGACCACGATGGAAAGGCAGTTGTGGGAGCCATAATCCCTAAGCTCATAGGGGAAAACAAGGAGCTTAAGAACAAGGTAAAAGAATTAATTCCATTAATAAAGGAAGAGGTAGAGAAAGTTAACAAGATGAGCATAGATGATCAAATTAAGGAACTTAAGGACCTTGCTCCTGAATTACTTGAGAAGAAAGAGCAACAATTGTTACCCGATCTTCCACACGGGAAGGAAGTTAGAATGGCATTTCTTCCCGAACCAAGTAAACACTTGCATATAGGCCATGCTAAAGCATGTATTATGAATTACTACTACGCTAGGAAGTATAATGGAAAATTCTTCATAAGATTTGAAGACTCGAATCCAGAAAAAGCTAAGCTTGAGTTTTACGACTCAATACTTGAGGACCTAAAATGGTTAGGTGTGGATTGGGACGAAGTGCATTACATCTCAGACTACTTTGATGTCATGCTTGAGGACATAAAAGGACTCATAGAGAGAGACAAAGCTTATGTTTGCACATGTGATGTGGAAACCATAAGGGAAGGGCGTAGATTAAAGAAAGCCTGTCCTTGCAGATCGAATACAAAGGAAGAGAATCTTAAGAGATACGAAAGAATGTTAGAAGGGAAATACTCAGAAGGCGAAGCTATTGTCAGATTGAAAATAGATATGGCCCATAAGAATGCTGCTATGAGAGATCCTGCCATAGCAAGAATAATCTTAACACCCCACCCAAGAACAGGAAGTAAGTATAAAGTTTATCCTCTCTACGATTTCGCTACAGCTTATATGAATGGCGTAGAAAAACTCACTCATAGAATAAGGTCCAAAGAGTTTGAGCTTAAAAAGGAATTGCAGGATTACATACATGATCTGTTTGGCATAAAGAAACCCTTTATATTTGAGATAGGGAGGTTTAATCTCGAAGGCAAAATTGCATCTGGAAGGCAGATAAGAGAGTTAGTGGAGAGTGGTGAGGTAAGTTCTTGGGACGATCCAAGGCTTACGACTCTTAAAGCATATAAGAGAAGAGGTTTCCAGCCACAAGCCATATTTAATTTCATACTTCAGACAGGTCTCTCTAAAGCAGAGGCTCATGTATCCGAGGATGTCTTAGCCGCTGAGAACAGGAAAATAATCGATCCAATAGCAAAGAGATACTTCTTTGTACACGATCCAGTAACTTTGGAGTTGACAAATATACCAGAGAATTATGAAGTAGAAGTTCCTTTACATCCGGATAAGAACCTTGGCGTTAAGACATATGCAATCAAAAATGGAGACAAAGTTCTAATAGAAAGAAGAGACTACATCAATGGAAAGACTGTTAGGTTGAAGGACTTAATGAACATAGAGATAAAAGGTAAAACAGGCAAATACATTGGTAACGAAATAATTAAAGATATGAGTAAGATACATTGGGTTTTAGACAGTAAAAAAGTAAAGGTTGTTGTTGTTATGCCAGATGCTTCTGAATTGGAAGGATATGCAGAGGAGTATGTGCTGGATCTAAATGTGGACGACGTAATTCAGTTTGAGAGATTTGGGTTTGTAAGAGTAGATGACATGGGAGAAGTCATAAGATTTTACTTTGCTCACAAGTAGAAACACTAAATTTATAAAAGCAATTCTTATTTCTTTAATTATGAAAATTTTAGCCGTAGCAGATATACATGGTGATAAAGAGTTTGTTAGGAAACTAGCTAATAAAGCTAGAGACGAGAACGTTGATTTGGTTATCCTAGCAGGGGATCTTACCTTCTGGGAACAAGACTTAGAAGGATTAATAGGCCCATTCAAGGAAGTAGACAAGAAAGTTGTTATCATACCTGGAAATCATGAGACCGTAGCTACAGTTGATTTTCTAGCTAAGTTGTATAGTCCTGGAACATATAACATTCATGGTTACGCACTCAAGCTTGATTCTATTGGGCTTCTTGGTTTTGGTGGAGCAAGAATTGGGATGTTTAGAGTGGACGAAGAACAGGTTCTAAACTCTCTTTTAAAGTCTAACGAGTACTTAAAAGGAGTGAAGAAGAAAATAATGGTGGTACATATGCCTCCAAAAGGTACTAAGTTAGATGCTCTTGGGGAGTATAGTACTGGCTCAGAAGCTGTACGTGAGGCTATTGAGAGAATAAAGCCAGACCTTTGTTTGTGTGGCCATATCCACGAGAATGGAGGGCTTGAAGACAAACTTGGCAGCACAAGAATAATAAACGTCGCAGGCCGCGACGTCATCCTTGAGATATAAGGAAATATTTATTATATGCTGTCTCTGTTTATTCTTATGATCTTCAGGGTCAAGTCAAGTTCGGATGAAAAGATAGATGAAGTATATAAAGAAGCTATAAGAGAAATGGAAAAGTTTTTTGGGATAAAGTGGACTCACAGAAGACCAAATATCTTTATAGTTCCAGATAGGAGAACAATAGATCCACTTTTGGGATACAAAACACCAAAGTGGTTAGTCGCCTGGGCAGAAGGGAAGGATGTGTTTATCTTGGATAGGAAATCTTATGGAAAAGAAAGCGTGCATAAATATTCTTGGAAGAAATATGTAACAGTAATAAAGCATGAGTTAGCACACTCGTTTTTAAATTCCTTGTTTAATACACAAAACATGCCTGGGTGGCTTCTTGAAGGGCTTGCAATGTATCTTAGTGAGAAAGAGAGATGCTCTAAAATGCCCAAAAAATTTTCAAGCTTCTTGGAATTCTATACAAAGAATGGTCCGGGGATATATAAGGAGTCTGGACATGCAGTGTACTTACTCATCAAAAGATTTGGGAGAGGAAAGATCTTAAAGCTGCTGAAATGTGCTAGTTATATAAAAACGAAGAAAGAGTTTTATTTTCAGTTCGAGAGAATCTATGGCTTCAAGTTGAACTACACTAACTTTAACAAACTCCTTAAACTCTAGTGTCCCACCCACCAAAAACCTTTTAAATACATTCTTTCCAAATTTATTAACCAATGACCTTTAAAAGGAGGGGTTAAAGATGGAGTTGAAGTTTGAAGTCCCAAAGGAGCTTCAAGATAAGATCTATGAGCTTGTAGAGACAGCTAGAACATCTGGTAAGGTAAAGAGAGGTACCAATGAGGTAACAAAAGCTATTGAGAAGAATCAGGCTAAGTTTGTTGTCATAGCAAAGGATGTTGATCCACCAGAGATAGTGATGCACTTGCCTGGCTTATGTGACGATAAAAAAGTCCCATTTGCATACGTTGACTCCAAGAAGGAGCTTGGAGCAGCAGCAGGTTTGGAGGTTGCAACAGCATCTGTTGCAATAATAGATGCTGGTACAGGAAAAACTGCCTTACAAGATATAGCCGATCAAGTCCAAAAGCTAAGAAAAGAGTGATTTTAGATGCCAAGGAAAAAGCAAGAGAAGAAACAAGACGTGGAAAAGGTAGAGGAAGAAATGGAGCCGTACAATGAGGCGTACCCAGCTAGAGTTATAGAGATAATTGGAAGAACAGGTATGTCTGGGGAAGTAACACAAGTGAGATGTAAAATACTAGCAGGAAGGGACAAAGGAAAAGTGTTAAGAAGAAATGTACTTGGCCCAGTAAGGAAGGATGATATATTAATGTTGAAGGAAACAGTTATGGAGGCAACTCCTCTTAAGTAAGGTGATAGACTATGAAGTGTTCGTTCTGCGGAAAGACGATACCGAAAGGAACAGGTAAGGAGTATGTAAAAAGTGATGGTAAAGTACTTTACTTCTGTTCATCTAAATGCCAGAAGAACATGTTAAAGCTTAAGAGAGACCCTAAGAAGCTAAAGTGGGCTAGACCCAAGAAGGCTTAAAGCTTTGTTAATTAATTCTAAGTCTCTTTTTTCATTTTTCTCATCAAGAGCACTCATTCTAAGTATGAAGTCAAGCTTATCTAACTCTTTCTTAATCTCGTCGTAATTGGATAGGGACTTTAGTCTCTCCAACTCTTCTTTTTTCTTCCTCATGATCTCTTGATGCCTCAACAAAACTTTTTCTCTATCCTCTTCTGTTAAGTGAAGAGTATAGGGAAAATCTGGATGTAAAAGAACATTCAAATCGAATCCAGCAGGAATTAGTTTTACAAGCTTTTCTTCTTGTCTCCCAAGTAGAGAGTTCATACCATTGTCTAAAATCATTCTAGATGCAGCTAATCTCACTACACATTCGAACAGAAATTCTTTGTCTTCATCATCTGTTACTCCTTCCTCTGTTAGTTCCTTCAGAATCTCTCTTGACTTCTCTTTTATTTTTAGTAATTCGCTTAGATCTTTTTCTTTGAGCTCTTTTATTATGGCTTGAACCTTTGGGTGGTGTTCATATTTCTCCTTTAGCTCCTTAAATGAGCTTATCATGTTAAGAAATTCTCTTCCAAATTTAAAAAGGTTTTTAAACCATTGCGAAATTTTCATATCATGATAAGACAGCCTATTGTGTCAGTACTTGCACACGTAGATCATGGTAAAACAACACTTCTAGACACAATTAGGAATAGTGCTGTGGCTCAAAAGGAGGCTGGTGGAATAACACAATGTATTGATGCAACCGAAGTCCCAATAGATGCCATCAAGAAAATCACAAAGAACCTCTTGAAGAATGTTAAGATTACTATACCTGGCTTATTGTTTATAGATACGCCTGGCCACGAAGCCTTCTCTTCTTTAAGGAAAAGAGGTGGAGCTATATCTGACTTAGCAATACTGATCATAGACATAAATCAAGGCGTCCAACCCCAAACAAGGGAATCAATTGAAATATTAAAGACATTCAAGGTCCCATTTGTTGTAGCTCTAAATAAGATAGATATGATAAATGGGTGGAAGCCTCAAAATACATATTCTTACTTGGAGTCCATTAAGCATCAAAATGATTTTGTTAAAGAGGAAATACAGAATAAAGTTTATGAGATCATGGGTGAACTTTCAAGCTTTGGCTTTGATTCTGATTTATTCACAAATATATCGGATTATACGAAAACCCTTTCAATTATCCCCATCTCCGGTAAGACAGGAGAGGGGATAGCAGAGTTACTTGCAGTACTTGTTGGTATGGCTCAAAAATACTTAGAGAATAGGCTTGAAATAGACCCAAACTCTGAAGCACTTGGAACTATTCTTGAAGTTAAAGAGGTAAAAGGTCTTGGGAAGGTTATAGACGCAATAATATACGATGGCTCATTGAAGAGGGGCGATTTGATAGTTATAGGTACAAATGATGAGCCAATAGTTACTAAAGTAAAGGCGCTCTTGAAACCTAAGCCTCTTACAGAAACGAGAGAAAAAATGATCAACTTTAGGCCTGTGGATAAAGTTGTAGCAGCATGTGGGGTTAGAATTGCAGCTCCAGATTTAGACAGGGCGGTTGCAGGTATGCCTTTAATGTCTGCTAAGGGAGACATAGAGAAAGTAAAGGAGTACATAAAAAAGGAGATTTCTTCTGTGAAAGTCGATACTCAGGAAGAAGGTGTTGTGATAAAAGTTGACACCCTTGGTTCTCTGGAGGCCATACTCTCACTTGTTAGGAAAGAAAACATACCTATCAAGAAGGCAGAAATAGGACCTGTTTCTAAATCTGATGTTATAACGGCAAGAAATGTGGAGGACAAATACCTTAGAGTTATATTTGCATTCAATACGCAAGTTCTTCCAGATGCGAAAAAACTAGCAGAGGAATTTAAGATAAAAATCTTCAGAAGTGATGTGATATACAAGATACTTGAAGATTATGAAGAATGGAAGAAAGAGGAAGAAGAAAGAGAGAGAAAAGAAGCCATGGCAAAGCTAACACTTCCTGCTAAAATTAGAATACTTCCAGGATATGTGTTCAGACAGTCTAAGCCAGCGGTTTGTGGTATTGAAGTACTTGAGGGTAAGCTTACAAAAGGTTCTAAGCTTATGAATGCTGAGGGTAAAGTTATAGGTGAAGTGAAGGATATTCAGGATCAAGGAGAAAGTATAGAAAGTGCGGATAAGGGAATGAAGGTTGCAATATCAATAGAGGGTGCTGTTATAGGTAGAAATGTAGACGAAGGAGAGGACTTGTGGACAGACATACCTCTAGACGACTTCAAAACCATGACAACTAAGTATAAAGACCTTCTTAGAGACACAGATCTGGAAGCCCTAAGGCAAATCCTCGAGCTCAAACGCAAGCATGATCCTATGTGGGGTTTATGAATAAAAATATTTATAAATCCCTCTTTTATTCTTCTTTTAGTTTTTAAAGAGGAAAGGTGATACTGATGGCAAAATTCGTCATAGGAACAAAATCTGGAAAAACATACACTATAGAGAAAGATATAGACATAGTTCTCAATAAGCAAATAGGCGACGTAATAAAAGGAGAGCTCTTAGATTTGCCAGGATATGAGTTAGAGATAACAGGAGGTTCTGATAAGCAAGGTTTCCCCATGAGGAAAGATATAGTTGGATCAAGGAGAGCAAGACCTATACTAACTAAGGGTGTAGGGATGAGAGAAAAAGGAGTAAGAAGAAGGAAAACTGTTAGAGGAAATACAATATCAGAAGAGATAATACAGGTTAATTTGAAAGTTGTTAAGGAAGGGCCTAAAAAGTTAGAAGAAATATTTAACAAGGAGGCGGAAGGTGGAGAGCAAACAGCCTGAGATTAATATAGGAGTCATAGGTCACATAGCCCATGGCAAATCAACTTTAGTTTATGCTTTGACCAAAAAAAGGACACAAACTCATTCTGAGGAGCTTAAGAGAGGAATAACGATAAGACTTGGGTATGCGGAGTTTTCTGTATATAAATGTAAAGATCATGGCTACACTACTGATAAGGTTTGTCCAGTGTGCAAAAAGAAATGTGAGTTTGTTAGGAAGATCTCATTTGTAGATGCACCAGGACATGAAACATTAATGGCGACAATGTTGGCTGGTGCGTCTATAATAGATGGCGCTATACTTGTCATAGCTGCAAATGAACCTTGTCCTCAACCTCAAACTAGAGAGCATCTTATGGCCATAGAAATAAGTGGGATTAAGAACATAGTCATAGTCCAGAATAAAATAGATCTTGTAAGCAAAGAACAAGCTTTAGAGAACTATAAGCAAATAAAGGAGTTTGTTAAGGGAACTGTTGCTGAGAATGCTCCAATCATACCTGTTTCTGCTCAATATGGAACGAATATTGACTTGTTACTTAAAGCTATGGAAGAGAATATACCAACTCCTAAGAGAGACGAAAATGCTACTCCATTATTCTTAACAGTTAGAACTTTCGATGTTAACAAGCCAGGTACAGATGTTATGAAGTTAGTTGGGGGAGTTTTTGGAGGGTCTATAATTAAAGGTAAGTTAAGTGTTGGAGATGAGATAGAGATTGTTCCTGGAATTAAAAAGATCAAACAAAACAAGGAAGTATGGGAACCTTTGGTTACAAAAATAAAAGCCATATACTCAGGGAATACACCTTTAGATGAAGCAAGACCTGGTGGAAACATTGCTTTATCCACAGGGTTAGATCCTAGTTTAACAAAGTCAGACTCTTTGGCTGGATCTGTCATCAGCCTAAAAGGGAAAACTCCAGAGGTTTATCATGAATTAACTTTGGAAGCTCATTTGCTTAGTAGAAGTGTTGGTACTAAGGAGGAGCTTAACCAAGAGCCATTTAAGACCAATGAACCTTTACTTCTAAATGTCTGGACATCGAAGACCTTGGGAGTAGTAAAGAAAGTTGTAGGCAACAAACTAGAGCTTGTTCTTAAGCTACCAGTGGCTGTTAACAAAGGCGAAAAAGTAGCTATCTCCAGAAGACTTGGAACAAAATGGAGATTGGTTGGGTACGGTATTGTTCTGTGATTATGCCAAATACCATCCAACGAGAGCTCTCTCTATCTTTTTTAGTGGAGAGTAAACATCACTCCCCTCCAAGTCTTTAAGTACACTGTTGTATTCCCATATCTTATCAAATGAGAGATCTTCCAACAAAACAATAGCAAGTCCTATTAGTTTCTTTACTTTCTCTCTAGCATCTTGGTTAACACTTGTATAAAGCTTATCTAACTCTCTTACTTGTTCTGCTATCTTACTTATGAAAAAGCAATCTATTGGTTTGAGCTTTGAGCCAAGTAAAATTGAAGGGTTGATCAAAGCTCTTCTGAAGAATCTTTCAATTGAGAGATGTGACTTCTCAAGCTCCTTTCTATGCCATTCCCTAATGTCTTTCTCGTTTTTCTTAGTTCTATAAATGTTTAGTAATCTGTTCAAAGAATTCTTAAGAAGATCTCTCAAAGGCATGTAAGACTCAGCACTATAAAACACTGCCTTCTCCTGTGTGAATTCAAGTACATCTACAGGTAAACCTAACTCTTCTATTCTTTTTTGATGGTACTTAATCTCATTCTTGTTAAGTTTTTGCCCAAACACAACCTCAAATTTGTTGTAGCCATCCAAATAAAGGTTTGTTATGAACCTATGAGCAAGAAGAGGTTCATACTTCTCCAGCTTGACTTTCTTTTCTGTTATCTTCTCTTCTAATGGTTTTGTTGGGGAGATGATCACATTTCCATTTGTGTCTATTACGATATCAACGTACGGATTCTCTTCCAACTTGACACTCTCAACCCACTTTTTGGGCAAGTACACAAAGTAAGAACTCCCAACTTTCTGTACTTTCTTCCTGATGGAATCCATATACTTTATATATATTATAAGTATTTAAGCCTTCCCATACGCAAAGATTAAAAACACATTAATCCTCCTTTTTCTATGAAAGTCTTCCTTGACACCAACTTTTTGGTACTTCCCTTTGAGGAAAGGATTGACATATTCGATGAAATAATTGGACTTGTGGAAGCACCAGAGATAATAGTGCTAGAGGAAGTTTTGGGCGAGCTTAAAAAAATAAAGCCAAAGCTTTACAATTCTGTTTTAGACCTTCTAAAGCTTAAGAAGGTGAAGATAGTAAAGTCTAACACAAAATCCACGAGAGCAAGTGTAGATGATCTTCTTTTAACTCGTGCATCATCCGAAAAAGGAGCCATTGCTACTTTAGACAGAGAACTGAAACAAAAAGCTTTAAAACAGGGAGTTCCAATAATAAGTGTTAGAGGAAATAAGCTTGAAATGAGGTGGTAAGGATTAATTTAGAGGCCGGACCTAAAGGAAAAGTTCCAGACGAGATCTATGTCGTTGTTGAGATACCAAAGGGCCTAAACTTAAAATACGAGTTTAGAGACGGGAACTTATTCCTAGACAGAGTTCTTAGGTACAATCTCTTTCTTCCAGGGGATTACGGTATAATTCCAAGCACTTTGGCAGAAGATGGGGACAACTTGGATTGCGTTGTTCTAGTAAACCATGCTAACTTCCCTGGGTCTGTTATAAGAGCTAGACCTATTGGTTATTTAGAGATGGAAGACGAGAAAGGAATAGATAAGAAGGTGATAGCAGTCCCAGTTAAGGACGTAGATCCAAGCTTCTCTAAGATAAAAAATATAAATGATGTGTCAAAATACACACTTGCTCAGATAAGGTTTTACTTCGAGCATTACAAATCTCTAGAAGAGGGCAAGTGGACAAAAATAGGTAAATTTAAAAATGCGAAACAAGCCAAAATGTTAATAAAGAAAAGTATAAAAGCATATAAGGAGCAAAATAATGAGTGATGTGTTATGTATAAAGTTTTGACCATAAGAGATAGAATAAGAGTGCCCCCAGACAAATTGGGGTCAAGGGTAAAGTCAAGTATAAAGGAGTCTATAAAGCACAAGTTCGAGGGCATGGTATTCAATAACACCTTGATCTTAGCATTTATGGAATTAAAAGACATAGGAGAAGGTATAATCATTCCTGGAGATGGAGCTGTTTATTACGATTCTACATTTACAGTATTGGCTTACGAACCAAGGTTAAATGAAGTTGTTGAAGGAAAGGTTAGTGAAGTGACAGAGTTTGGAGCTTTCATAGAGATAGGGCCAATAGATGGACTTTCTCACTTATCACAAGTGATGGATGATTATGTTTCGTACTCCAAATCAGGCACTTTATCTGGAAAGAAAACCAAGAAAACATTATCTGTTAATGATAAGGTAAGAGCAAGGATAATTGCTATATCGTTAAAAGCTACGAAGGGAGCAAAGATAGGTCTTACAATGAGACAAGCTGGTTTAGGTAAGTTAGAGTGGTTAGAAAAGGAGAAAGCTAAAAAGGCAAAACAAAGTAAGGTGAAGAAGAAATGAAGAAAGCATGTAAGGTTTGCAAAAGGTTAACATCTGAAAAGAAATGTCCAGTCTGTGGATCAACAGAATTCGAATCAAATTGGAAAGGTTTAGTCATAATCTTTGATCCTGATAACTCTGAGATTGCAAAGAAAATGGGTATAAAACTACCGGGAGAATATGCACTTAAGTTAAGGTGAGTAAGCATGGAACTTAAAATCATATCACAAAAGGAAAATCCATTACTAAATAGGCTCGAAGTAGAAGTAGAGATTACACACCCAAAAGAGCCTACACCTACAAGACAGGTTGTTTTGTTAGAAGTTGCTAAGATGCTTAATAAGCCTGTGAATTTAGGTGTTGTTAAGACCATAAGAACAAGCTTTGGTTCGAACATATCTAAGGCCAGGATAAACTTTTATAACACTGAAGAGGATCTAAAGAAGACTGAACCTGAACACATAATAAAGAAGTCAAAAGTTGAAGTCCAAGAGAGTAAAGAGGAACAAAAGGAAGAACAAAAAGAAGAGACAGAATCTAAACCCGAGACGGGAGGAGTAGAAGATGGGGAAGAAAAAGGAGAGAGTAAAGAAGGGGAAGAAGAAAAGAAAGAATAGAGTCCCATCTAAGAAATGGGAAGCTTATGCAAAGAAGAAGAGGATTTGCCCAAAGTGTGGTCCAGGAGTATTTCTAGCAGAGCATAAAGATAGGTTACACTGTGGTAAGTGCGGGTACACAGAATTTAAGAGACAAGAAAAGCAAGAAAATACTCAAGAATCGAAGCAGTAAAGCACGTCTTTAAAGTTTACTATCTTATCTCCTTTGATTTTCACACCTTCGGATTTTAACATCTTTATCTTAGATTTCTTCCCACCTTTGCCAGAGTATCCACCAACTTTTCCAGAGCTTAATACAACCCTATGGCAAGGTACTCTTGGGGCATAAGGATTCTTTTTCATCAGCATTCCAACAACTCTTGGATGCAATCCTAAAGCTTTTCCCAATTCTTTATAAGTTGTTACCTTTCCCTTAGGGACCTTTAACAATCTCTTGTAGATTTCTTCCATCAAAAGTATTTTAACTTGTGTTCAATTATAAGGATTATGATAGTGTTGGGTATAGAGTCAACTGCACATACATTTGGTGTAGGAATAATAGATTCAGAAGAGAGAAAAGTTCTATCAAATGTAAGAGACACTTTTAAACCTCCTAAAGGAGGTTTTGTTCCAAGAGATTTGTCAGAACATCATGCTAAAGTTTGTTATGATGTGACACAAAAGGCATTGGATGAGGCTAAGCTTTCTATAAAAGATATTGACAGGATAGCCTATTCTCGTGGGCCAGGAATAGGACAAGCTCTTTTGATAGGTTCAACTTTTGCCAAGACTCTTCACATAAGACATAAGATACCTGTAGTTGGAGTCAATCACTGTATAGCTCACTTGGAGATAGGGAGATTCTTAACGGAGTGTAAGGATCCAGTTATGCTTTACGTTTCGGGAGGAAACACCCAAGTCATATCTTACGAAGGTAAAAGATACAGAGTCTTTGGAGAGACTATGGATATAGCTCTAGGGAACTTGATAGATGTTTTTGGTAGAGAAGCAGGCCTTCCCACCCCAGCAGGTCCTATTGTTGAAAAGCTTGCAAAGAACGGGAAATATGTAGAATTGCCTTATGTGGTCAAGGGTATGGATGTGTCACTAGCAGGAATGTTAACTAACCTTAAAGATAAACTTAAGAGAGGATACAAAGTTGAAGATCTTGCATATTCGTTGCAGGAAACAGCGTTTGCTATGTTGGTTGAAGTAACAGAGAGAGCTATGGCTCATACCGAGAAGAAGGAAATGTTGCTTACTGGTGGGGTGGCTGCAAATAAAAGACTCCAGGAAATGAGTAAGATTATGTGCGAAGAAAGAGGTGCACGTTTTTACACCATACCTTTACAGTATGCAGGAGACAATGGTGCAATGATAGCCGTTGTTGGAGCCTTAGCAGAACCTGATAACAACTTTGACATAGACCCAAACTGGCGTACAGACCAAGTTAAGATAACTTGGCGTTAGAATGTTGGAAAGTATTATTAAAGTTAATCCCTTCTAAATCTTATGGCAGAAGGGGAAGTAAGTGTTGTGCCATTTTTGCTGCAGATGTTAATAGGAGTAATAATAGGACTATTCTTTGGGCCAGGAATAGCTTAATATTAATCTGTTAATAGCGAGTTGGATTGGTTATGGTGGGGTTGTTGTAGATGCCAGCGAATGTTAATGTGGCATTTGTAGAGGCTGAGAAAGAATACGAGGAAGCTAGAACTAATGAGGAGAAGCTTAAAGCCTTAAAGAAGATGCTTTCTGTGGCGCCAAAGCACAAAGGTACAGAAAAAATGCTAGCCGAAATAAAAGCAAAGATATCAAAGCTCCAGAAAATAATCCAAAGAGAGAAGCAATTAAAGAGGAAAGGTAAACCCACTTCAATTAGGAAGCAAGGTGCAGCCACAGTATGTCTTTTCTCTTTACCGAATACAGGAAAGTCTTATCTTATGAATATGTTAACAGGATCGAACATTCCTTCGACTTTAAAACCATTTGAAACTGTTGAACCGAAGGTTGGAATGATAGACTATGATGGCGTTAAGATTCAGCTAGTAGAACTTCCATCAGTATTTGAAGGCTACCACAAAAAGTATCCAAATTACATGAGTATAGCAAGAGTCTCTGATCTCATTGCAATACTTGGTGATCCAAAGATTCCAACTAAGGAGTTGGAACAAGCAGGAGTGAAAGTGCCTACAGTTCTTATAACTCCAGAAAATGCTAAAGATTTAATATGGAAAAAGCTGGATCTGATAAGGGTGTATACTAAAGAACCGGGGAAGAGTGTTACTAAAGAGGCTATGGGTCTTAAAAGGGGCTCGAGGGTAATAGACGCAGCTGAGAGAATACATAAAGACTTTGTCAAGAAGTTTAAGTATGCGAGAATATGGGGCAAGAGTGCTTCGTTCCCAGGGCAGACAGTTGGACCTAATCATGTACTTGAGGATGGTGATGTTATTGAAATCCACACCAAAAAATAAAGAGAAAGTAGCAAGGGAGAAAATAGCCCAAGCTGCGGAGGCTATTATCTATAAAGAAGGGGATAAAATAATCAAATATAGGATCAAGAAAAAGTATAGAATCCAAAAGATAGATGAAGAACTAAGGAGAAGAAGAACAAAGCTCGAGTCTAAAATATTACTCCGTGCAAGAAGATATGGAGTGAATGTTCCAGCAGTTCTAGAGGAAAATAAATATGAAATAATTATGGAATACATAGACGGCCAACAACTCAAGAATGTTTTGAATAAGAAAAACTACAAATCCTTAATGAAGAAGGTAGCAGAACAGGTTTCTTTGTTGCATGGAGCAGGTATAGTTCATGGAGACTTAACAACATCTAATATGATCTTAAGGAATAATGATGTGTTCTTAATAGACTTTGGGCTTGCACAGAATTCTAATAAAATAGAGGATAGGGCAGTAGACTTGTATCTACTCAAGCAAGCCTTAGAGTCTAAGCATCATGAGATTTCAGATGCTTGCTTCGAGACTTTTATGAAATACTATAAGATAGAGGACAAACAACAAGTTGTTGATAGGTTGAAGGACATTGAGAAAAGAAGAAGGTACAAGTCTTAGCTTAGATTGTTTTCAAATCAAAGAACTTCCTGTTGAAATACTCTTCTCTCCTTCCAGGGTTCCACCTATTGATTGGTCTTATGTAGCCTGAGATCTTGGAATAAACTTCAACTTCCCCTTCGCACTTTGGACACCTTTCAACATAGCCTTTAAAATAACCGTCTTTTCTGCAAATACTGAATGTTGGGCTTGTTGTCATGTAAGGAATCTTGTAATCTTTCAAGATCTTTCTAGTAGCGTCTCTTATCATGTTTACATCAGGTTTTTCTTTTAGATACAAGTCAAACATGTTTCCTCCAGTGTATAACTTTTGTATTTCACTCTGAATTGTAAGCTCTTCTTTTAGATTGTGTGTGAAATAAACAGGAAGGTTGGCAGCTGTTGTGTAATAAGGTTCTTTCTTTCCGGACGTTATTATGTCAGGATATTTCTCTTTATCAAGGAGTGCAAGTCTATAGCTTGCACTTTCAGCAGGTGTTGCTTCTAGTAAAAATCTATGTCCACTCTCCTCTTCGAACTCTTTTAGTCTTCTTGCTATGAACTCCATAACTTTCTTGGCAAACTTTAGGCCTTCTTTTGTGTTAAGCCCTTCTCCCAAGAAGTTAAGTAGGCTTTCGTGCATACCAACAAATCCTACTGTAGAGAAATGATTGTCCCAATACCTTTCTTTCTTTCCCCTTAAACCCCTAAGGTAGAATCTCGAGTATGGATAAAGTCCTTGCTTTGTGAAATTCTCCATCACTTTCCTTTTAATATCCAAAGCTTCTTTTGCCAACTCAAGCATTTTATCAAGCTTGTTGAAGAAAGTACTTTCATCTTTTGAAACGTAACCTATTCTCGGAAGGTTTATCGTAACAGCCCCCACAGATCCAGAGTTTGGACGTGACCAATGTACGCCCATGACTCTTTCTTCACACCCTTCTTTAATAGGTATTGTGAAGTTAGCGAAGTGGGGGTTTCCATACTTTGACACCACTTCCCAAAGTTCTTCGTTGTCCCAGTTGAAGTCTTTGTTCACTTTTATTGTAGGTATTGGGAATGTAAAAGCTCTTCCTTTGCTGTCACCTTCTTTAAGGACTTCCATCAATGCTTTGTTAAGCATGTCAACTTCTTTCTGGAAATCTTCGTACTTTTTATCTTCTTCTATACCACCAATGATAACATTCTTATCTTTTAGCTCATTCGGAACTCTAACATCCAAGGAAATATTTGTGAATGGTGTTTGGAACCCAACTCTTGTTGGAACATTCATATTGAACATGAACTCCTGCATGGCCTGTTTAACTTCTTTGTAACTTAGGTCATCATGTCTTATGAAGGGTGCTAGAAGTGTGTCGAAGTTAGAGAAAGCTTGGGCTCCAGCAGCTTCTCCTTGTAGTGTATAGAAGAAGTTAACCACTTGTCCAAGGGCTGTTCTGAAGTGTTTTGCAGGTCTGGATTGCACTTTTCCTCTCACACCTGTGAAACCATGCTTTAACAAGTCCATTAGATTCCATCCAACTCTATATGCTCCAAAGACAGATAGAGAATGAATATGTAAGTCCCCCAGAGTGTGAGCAGCTCCAACTTCATTTGGGTATATCTTATCTCTCCAGTATCTTGATACAAGTTTTGAAGATAGGTAAAAATTTAGCCCTTGAAGAGAGAATGTTAGGTTGGAGTTCTCTCTTAACATCCAGTCAGCCCTTTGTAGATAAGCATCAACTATGTCAATGTAATCAAACATGTATTTTAAGTTCCTTATGTCACTACGTTGTTTTCTGTATAGGATGTAAGCTTTTGCGACTTTGGATAAACCTTCTTCTATCAACACCTTCTCGACAAGGTTCTGTATATCTTCAACTCCAGGAATTCTATCCTTAAACTTCTCCTTAGCCAGATCGACAACTTTATCTGCTAGCTTGTCAGCCAGCTCTTCGTTTCCCTCCCCTACAGCTCTAAGTGCTTTCCATATTGCATTAGAAATCTTCTCCTTTTGAAAATCTACAACTCTTCCATCCCTCTTTCTTATTTTGTCTAGAACCATATATCCTAACTTGTAAAGCGCTTTATATTGTTTTGTGTCTCAGAAAGCATAGAAAGCTTTTTAAATAGAAATTTTTATGAAACAGCAGGGATTAGCAAGCTTCGGCGTGCTAATGCTCGGTGATGAACTTGGCAAGGAATAGAAGTGGA
Organism: Candidatus Woesearchaeota archaeon; assembly: GCA_964591855.1. Classification (GTDB taxonomy): domain Archaea; phylum Nanobdellota; class Nanobdellia; order CAZCWL01; family CAZQAZ01; genus CAZQAZ01. The sequence continues at coordinate 94,947 of CAZQAZ010000002.1, forward strand.
AAGAGTGGATCTAAAAAACCAATAAGAAAGACTCCTCCAGTTTGGGTTAAGTTTAAGCCTGAGGAAGTTGAAAAGATAGTTGTTAAGCTAGCAAAGGAAGGTTTAACCACTTCTAAGATAGGTATTGTTTTAAGGGATTCTTATGGTGTACCTGATGTAAAGCAGCTTACAGGCAAGAGTATATTAAAGATTCTTGAGGAGAATAACCTAGCTCCTGAAATACCTGAAGATCTTTATGCACTATTAAGGAAGGCAGTTATAATCAGAAATCACCTAAGCAAAAACAAGAAAGACAATGTCTCTAAAAGGGGACTTATATTCACTGAATCGAAAATAAGAAAGCTTGCAAGATACTATGTAAGGAAAGGTAAACTTCCAGAGGGTTGGAAGTACGATCCAGAAAAGGCTAAATTAATAGTTAACTTGTAGGGTGTTTAGATGGCAAAGAAAAGGAGAGCAATTAAGAAAGTGAAATCAAAGACATGGTACGAAGTACATGCCCCAGAGATATTTAACAAGGAAAATGTAGTTGGGCATACTTTAAGTTCCGACCCTGAGAAGTTGTTGGGGAGAACACTTGAAATTAAGTTATCGCAGCTAGTTGGAGATAGAGGTAAGTCCAACCAAAAGTTAAAGCTTAAGATTATTGAGGTGAAAGGAGCAGATGCGTACACAGAGATAGTAAAGTATGATCTTTCAAGAATATACTTAGCAAGATTGATTAGGAGGAGAACTTCTAAGGTAGAAGTTATAACAGACCTTAAGACAAAGGATGGTAAGATGGCTAGGATTAAAGCTTTGGCCATAACAAGAGGGAGAGCTGCTGAGAGTCAGAGAAAGTTGATAAGAAAGAAACTTACAGAATATTTAGAGAACTTCGTTAAAGAGAACACCTTTGACTCTTTGATACTTGCAACCATATCAAATAAGATCCAGAAAGAAGTGTACAAGATACTTAAGAAGATATTCCCAATAAATGTTGTTGAGATAAGAACCATAGAACTAAAGAAAGAAAAGAAGACAACGGGTACGGCAAAAGGAATAGAAGAGTAAGTCACTTAACTTTTAGTATTCTCCAAGGATAATCTTCCTTTGCTACGAGTGCAACTCTCGATTCTTCTTTCTCATCTATTACTTTCCATCCTAGTAAGCTTGCTAGTTTATCAGCCATCTCCATAATCTCTGTGTGCTCCATCTGGTTCTTTGGGGATAGTCTATACTTAGCATTACCAACACTAACGAATGATTTTACCTCAACAAAGTGAGGGTTAGCCTTTGATATGAGTTTAGCATAGCCTTCAAGGTCTGTATCATTGTATCCTTTAACAACTGTTATTCTTATGACTTTTCTTGTATCCAGACTTGGTAGAAGTTCAAGTGTCTTGTTTAGGTTCTCCCAGTTTTGTTTTATTATTGGTTGGCATAGCGAGTTGTAGATTTTTTCATTTGGTGCTGATAGAGATATGTAAAGTTGTGTTGGCATGACTTTTAAGTTCTTGAGAGCATTTGGTAAAGTACCATTTGTTACAAGGAAAGAAGTCATATCTCTCTTGTGTATTTCTTCTAGGAATTCGCTCATGTAAGGGTAAAGCATAGGCTCCCCAGCAAGAGATATGGCAAAATGTTTTGGATTCCATGCTTCTTCGAACACTTCCTTTTTGACTTTCGGGTTGCCCTTGAAACCAACAATTAATTTCCTTTGAGCTTCGATACATTTGTCTACGATGTCTTCTGGTTTGTCGACTATTTTTTCCTTAGACATGTACTCAGCAGGTCTCCAGCAGTATAAGCAGTTTTGAGTACATGCAGATACTATTGGAGTCATCTGTACACATCTATGGGATTGGATACCATAGAATTTTTGTTTGTAGCAGAAACCTTCTCCTACCATGGCTTTCTTAAGCCATAGACATGTCTTTACACAAGAGTGCTCTCCACAGAAGGCATAGCCCTGCTTCTTTAAAAGATTTCTGAAGGTCTCATCCATACAAAGCTTTAAATTCTAATGAATATTTAAATATTTATGGATTTGAAGGCGAAGAAGTACGAGGTCTCATTTAAATCTTTACTTGGATTAATTCCAAAGCCAAGTAGAAGCTTTGAGCCAACTAAGTTAAGTAAGCCAAAGGCAGTGAAGTTTTTGGCTTTGTTCACAATCCTATTCGCCGTTGCTTTTGGATTTAATCTTTTTGTGTACAAGAGTGTATTCTCTTATACTTATGAGGGAATACTTTATTCCCTTTTCCAATTTAAGACAGAGTTTTTTAATTTGTTCCTAATCTTGCCTTTCTCCTTACTTTTCCTACTGGTTTTTGTACTCGTGGTATCATTTTCAGGTGTGTTTGAGAAGTCTGATGGAATATATGCATCTATAATTGTTTTTATCATAATTATGGTTGAGTCAATTTTAATTCTCGGCCACTCTCCCGTCACAATAATATCCTCGTTATTTATAGCTATATCCATACCATATGCAATGAATTACATAAGGAAAAGATTAGGATTGTTTAAAGTTAGACAATTATTTTGGAAGGGAACATATATCCTCTTTATAGCAGTGTCTCTTTCCTTAGCCTTAGCGTTTTTCACATCGTTCTTAGTAGACCTTGATTACAACATCCTAGCAACAAAACAAGCATTCATCAATGCACCTTCCATAGGTTCAACTTCAGGTCTAGATGCTCTTAAGAATCAAATAAGGCAAGCTTACATAATAGGCTTCATGGAAGGTGTAGATTACCAAGCAGGATCTAATTTAACAGACTTTGAAAGACAACTTGCTAAGGAGGAGGCAAAATCTAGAGCTTCTGAGATACTTGAATCAGCTAGAGGTTTACAGATTCTTAGCCAGTACGCGGAGGAATTCCCTTACTTTAACATTCTAATCATACTCATACCAATCTTAATCTCAGCAGCCATATTCTCCTTATCATTCTTATTCTTCACATTCGTGTTAAGGCCAATATGTGTCGTCCTTTCCTTATTGCTTTACGAGAAATTGATGAGGTTGTACATAAGATTGAATTATTAGTTAAATTAATAAATCAGAAGTTAAACTTTTATAATGATGCGCCAATAGTCTAGTGGTTAGGATGCGGGCTTGCCAAGCCTGTGACCCGGGTTCGAATCCCGGTTGGCGCACTTCTCGTTACATTTATAAACTCTTCTTACTTCTTTTTCTATTGTGAGAGCATGAAAGTGGCGATCTTCACGGAGACTTTCCTTCCAAACAAAGATGGTGTTGTTACATCTATTCTAAGTACAATTAAAGCATTAAGAGAAAGAGGAATAGAGGTGGTGGTCTTCACCCCTGGTGACGAAACAAAGTTAGAAGTTATAGACGGTGCCAGAGTGTATTATATCAAGGGAAGGCCATTTAGGCCGTATCCAGACTACAAAGTGGTCAACCCCACTAAACTTGCCATAAGACTTCTCACCTTGCTTGAGATAGAGAGACCTGATGTTTATCACATCATGTCACCATTTTCATTTGGTGTCCTTGGTTTAGTCTTTGCTAGGAAGTTTAGAAAGCCAACTGTTGGAACATTCCACACTTACCTTGAGGAGTATACAGGGTACCTTTTTAACGGAAGGTTTAGAGAAGGTTCAAAGAAGATACTTGGTACACCTAGTTGGGTTTACTTCAGAACTGTGTTTAACAGGTGTAATTTAACCATAGCTCCAACTAAGGAGCTTGCAAGTATTCTTAAGAGAAAAGGATTCAAGAGAGTAAAAGCATTATCTAATCCTGTGGATTTTGACAAGTTTAAGGGGGTAAAGCTAAAGGACGTAAGGAAGAAACATAAGATACCTAAAGATGCTATACTCTTACTTTATGTTGGTAGGGTAACCTTTGAGAAGAAACTTGATGTACTTTTCGACGCTCTTAAGGAGATTAACAGGAAGGATGTTTATCTTCTTGTAGTGGGAAAAGGACCTTTCTTAAAGCAGTATAAGAAATATGTGAGAGAAAACAAAGTAAAAAATGTTAAGTTCGTTGGCTATGTTAAAGACGAAGATCTTGGGAGTTATTACAATTCATGTGATATATTCGTTAGCCCTTCTGATACAGAAACACAAGGGCTAACTTTTGTTGAGGCTATGTACTTCGGTAAGCCGGTAGTTGGTGCTAATAAGCTTGGTGTTAAAGACTTAATAAGGGACGGTAAGAATGGTTTTAAATTTAGACCAGGCGATCCACACGATCTTAAGTTAAAGTTAGAGAAGTTAATCTCAAGTAAAAGTTTAAGGGCAAAGATGGGGAAGAAGTCAAAGCAGTATTCAAAGATGTATTCTAAGGAAAAAATAGTGGGTTCTTTATTGAGGATATACAAAACAATAAAGTACAAGGATTGGAAGGATAATAAGGCTTGGAAGATTAAAGTAGAATAGATCACTTAGACTTCCTTAACTTATCTACTCTTATTTTCTTTCCACATTTCTCACACTCGAACTTGAAAGGGACTTTGAACTCTCCCCTTACTTCTCCCTTGTGTCCACAGTATGGGCAAGTGTACTTGCCCTGCATTTCATTGCTATTCTTGTAGCACCACAGGAATACAGAACCGGTTGGCTCTTTAGAACCTCTTTTAGTTAGAACTTGCCTTGTAAAGAACTTAACTTCTGATATGTCCTCCGGTTCTCTTAGTGCCATACTTGCCATAAAATAAAAACAAATATAAATACTTATCTGAACTAAGAAGTATGGAACCAATATTCGATGTTAAAAAAACAGATTCGATTAAAGATCTGGTTGATCAGTTTAAAGACGTGGGTGGTTTTACCGCGGCCAAGGTTTACACAGCTAGGAGGATCTGGAATGATATGCAGAAAGAGGATTGCTTTAAGTTCTTATCATTCCCATCGTGTCTTATAGCTACGGGAATAAGGGGAGTAATAAAGGACCTTGTCAAAGATAAAAAAGTAGATTTGATAATCACGACAGCAGGAACTGTTGCATTGGATTTCATACGTTGCTATAGAGACTTCTACAAGGGATCTTTTATGTTAGATGATAAGGAGTTACGCAAGAAGCATCTCTTTAGGCTTGGAAGTGTGATAATAAAGGAAGAAGACTATGGGGCTTTCTTGGAGGACAAGCTCCAGCCCTACTTTGAGAAGCTTTACTCTATAAAGAAGTCGTGGCCAACCTACGAGTTGATTTGGAAGATAGGAGAATTCCTAGAGAAAGACTCCAGTAAGAAGGAAGAGTCAATTCTATATTGGGCATATAAAAACAAGATTCCAATCATAGTTCCTGGTATTACAGATGGAGCTTTTGGATCACAGCTTTGGCAGTTCTGGCAGGACCACAAAGATTTTAACATAGATCTCTTCTCAGATGAGCAGTTACTTGCGGACATAGTATTCAAGCACAAGAAGACTGGAGCTTTGATATTGGGTGGAGGAATATCAAAGCATCATACAATCTGGTGGAATCAGTTTAAAGATGGTTTGGATTACGCAGTTTACATAACCACAGCGCCGGAGTACGATGGTTCTCTCTCAGGAGCAAGAATGAGAGAAGCAATCTCTTGGGGAAAATTAAGCGAGAACGCAAAGTACGTCACAGTAGAAGGGGATGCAACTCTTATTCTTCCTTTGATCGTTTATGGCAATTGAAATTGATAATTTGAACGAGCGTTAGAATAAGTCCAAGCTATCTAAACCCAATAATCTGGAATCCATATCTTTTTATGTCTTCATCCGACCAAAATTTTATGTTTTTAGTTTTAATTACATAAGTGACCTTCTTTTCGATAATCCTGCCTGTATACTTTTTTGTTTTTGGGTCCCATTCTCTTAAGATTAATATATCGCCGGGACTACATTTAAAGTCTGCTAGTCTTAGTTCGAAAGTCTTGTCCCCGTCGATTATCTTTTGAAAATACTCTGGCCAAACTTTCTTTTCGATCTTCATAATTTAGCCCCATTTACAATGTGTTGACATGTGCAGTGCAGGGGGTGGGATTCGAACCCACGGAGGCACTAAGCCACCAGGTCCTAAGCCTGGCCCCTTTGACCACTCGGGAACCCCTGCTCAACAAATCTATGAGACCTAAATCTTTTTTAACCTTTTTGAAACCTTAAAGCACCAAAATCATAGTAAAGGTTATAAACTACGTCCTTTTAGAATACTTTATGCTTAAGAAATTTGTTAATGGCATAAAAAATAGAGTTAAGCTCTTACTTAAGATATTCCAAAAGAAAAAAGAAATAAAGTTAGGGATTTATGGTCCTCCAAACGCAGGTAAGACTACTCTTGCTAATAGGATATCTCTTGATTTCTTAGGCGAAGAGTTAGGTAAGGTCTCAAATATTCCTCACGAAACAAGGGAAATCCAAATGAAAGAACATATAGTTATGGAGAGAAAAGGAAAGAGGTTGATAATTAATTTGATAGATACACCAGGTATTGCAACAAAAATAGATTTTGAAGATTTTTTAAAATACAAGATGAAGCCAAAAGAAGCAAAGAAGAGAGCAAAGGAAGCTACGAAAGGAGTTATAGAGGCAATAAAATGGTTGGACAAAATGGATGTCGTCCTTGCTGTTATGGATTCAACTAAAGACCCATACACACAAGTTAATATAACCATACTTGGAAACCTAGAGGCAAGGAATATACCAACAATCATAGTTGCGAATAAGATAGATATGAAAAAGTCAAATGTAGATAGAATAAGAACTGCGTTTCCAAAATATGAAGTAGTTCCTGTCTCAGCTAAGACTGGAAAAGGCATGAGCAAGCTTTATGCTAAGTTGTTTGAGTTGGTGAAGTAGAATGAACAACTTAAGAATAGAGTTCATTCCGTTTGACAAGCTGAAAAATCTCTCATTGAAAAGGAAGATAAATCTTATAGTCAGCACTGTAAAGAAGAATAGCGTCTTGATCATAGATGGGAAGTTAAGCGCAGAAGAAGAAGCAAAGTTGATAGAGGAAACTATGAAAAAGGTGTCAAGGTCCTTCCCAGGCATAGAGATATGTTCATTTAACTCCGCTGATTTCAGGAAGAAAGAGAAACAGTTCTTTGATGTGATTAAAGAAACTGTGCTTGAGAAAATAGCTGGTAGAAGAGGAATAACAATAATAGGTCCTGCAGCTTTGGTGAAGAACATAAAGAAGGACCCAGATAAAGTATCTCTTCTATTAAGGTTTGGGAGGTAGATTATGCCACATGAGTGTGTTAAGTGCGGGAAGATTTATCCTGATGATTCTGATGTCATCATAAAAGGTTGTTCTTGTGGATCAAGATTCTTCTTTTACATTAAGCCTGAACAGTACGAATCTTTGAAGGGAAAGACACAGGAAGTAAGAGAGAATTTAAATCCAAAGGAATTGAAGGAGATGGAAGAGGATGTTAGAGCATTATTAGGAAAGGAAAAGAAAGAAGATGTAGTTATTCTGGACATAGAGACAATTCGTGTTGTTAAGCCTGGAAAGTACGAAATAGATGTTGCTCAGCTTTTTAGGGGAAAGCCTGTTGTTATTAGGATAGCAGAGGGGAAGTATAGAATAGATTTAACTAGCGCTTTCAATGCCCCGCGAAGATCAAGCGAGGATTAAGCTTAAGAAGTTTTTTTATAGATTGCATCAGTTTTTTCTCGTCTCCAGTTGGTAAGTCTGTTCTCCCAACTCCATCCCTAAAGAGAGTATCTCCACTAAATAGTATCTTCTCCTTTGGATAGAACAAGCAGATTGATCCATCTGTATGCCCAGGAGTCTCTATTACTATGAGATCTCCAATCTTATCACCGTCTTTTACAATGACATCCACATCTATTGGCTTGAGATCAAGTTTTAGTCCCAACTTCACTACTTCATCCACTTTCTTCAAATGTTCCGAACATCTTTTTGAGGCATAGATTTTTACACCGTACTTTCTCTTTACCTCATTTGCATACAACACATGATCAAAGTGAGCATGTGTTAACACTAACTTCTTAATAACTCCCTTCGGGAGATTTGGAACAACGCCTGCATCTATCATCGTATCTCCAAATATGTAAGATATGCATGCGAATTCCTTATCGTTCCTTAGAACCTTAACTTCCATTTTACCAGCACCAAGATTATTATAACTAGTAAAATAACTTGAAGAATCCTTTCAGAGAAACTTCCGGTTGTGAAGTTTCCTCTAGTATAGAACCTCTTCTTCCTGAAGACCTTAGGGTCACCATACGGCCAGGTCCAGTGTATTCCCATTTTAGTTGTAGAGTCTAAGGCAAGATGTGAAACATATCCTACCATAAATATGAGACTCATAGTTAAGTTCTTTGATAGGATATAAAAGATGTAAGTAAATACACCTAAAGCCCATACGTTGTGGAAGATTGTTCTGTGAAGCCCTCTCTTAAATATTGCTTTCCAAGTTGTGTTCTTTAGAAGCTTTGGTAACTTCTTTTCCAGTACAAAATCAAAATCAGGTAAAGTTGCTCCAAACGAGGCAAATAACGCAAGCACGGGACTAACCCTAAAGAAGTGATAAATTATCAAGAATATCAGTATGGAAAAGAGAATGTGTGTTTTTCTTTCCATTACCTTTTCACCAGGTTAATTAAACTTCTGTAACTCATTGTATTAACTATGTTCTTCTTTTCGCACCATCCTCTTCTTGCCATATAAACTCCAAGCACATAATACCTCAATTGCTCTTTGTAGTGGGAATCTGTTCCTATGGAGAGTTTGACACCCCTTTCAATTGCATCTTTGATGTGTACGTCATTTAGATCCAATCTAGTTGGAAATGCATTGATCTCTAAGATTGTATCTGTTTTAACTGCTTTCTCATAAACCTTGTCAAAGTCAAGGTCGTACCCTGGTCTTTGGAATAGTATTCTTCCAGTTGGGTGAGCAATTATATTTGCCTTGTCCATGGCTTTAAGTATCCTTTTAGTTTGTTCTTCCTTGCTTCTTTTGAGACCAGAATGTATTGCACCAAGAACAATATCGAACTTTTTTAATACTCTGTCCGGAGCAGCAAGTTCTCCATTTAACTTGATATCAACTTCTGCTCCATGAAGTACCTCTATCTTTGGGTACTTCTCTCTTACTTTCTCTATTTCTTTCTTTTGTTTCTCTATATCTTTTTCAGACATAGAGCCTGCTATTGCAAGTTGACCAACGTGATCAGTTATTGCTATGTATTTGTGTCCAAGCTTTATGGCTTCTTGTACCATTTCTTCTACTGTGTTGGAACCATCACTATACTTGGTGTGCATTTGTAAGTCTCCTTTTATGTCTTTGATCTCAACAAGCTTTGGAAGTTTATGCTTACTAGCAGCTTCTAATTCACCTCTATTCTCTCTAAGTTCATATGGTATCCAGTCGAATCCGAGTATCTTATAGATTTCCTCTTCCTTGTCTCCAGCCACTCTCTTACTTCCTTTAAACAATCCATACTCATTTAATTTGTAACCTTTAGATATAGCGACCCTTCTCAAGGCAATGTTATGATCTTTTGAGCCAACAAAGTACTGTACCGCAGCTCCAAAGCTTTCAGGTTTAATCACTCTAAGGTCAACTTGCATATCATGATAGATAACAGTCGAACGGGTGATTCCCTTAGACAGAACTTCGCTTACGCCCTTCAACGAAGTAAAGTAATTCATAACAGCTTTATTATTTTTTGTGATCACAAGAATGTCAAGGTCCCCTATTGTTTCCTTCTTTCGGGCTAAGGATCCACAAACTTGTATTCTTTCTATGTCTTTATTCTTCTTTAGCTCGCTAACTATTTCATTTGATAGATCTAATGCATAACTTAAGAGCTTTCTTCCACCAGCCTTTCTTAGGAAGGCTATTGCTTTTAGTATGTTTTCTTCTGTTTTCTCACCCATCCTTGGAAGTTTTGCTATCTTCCCTTCCCTTGCAGCTTTCTCCAAACTCTTTAAGTCTTTAACTCCAAGTTTTTTGTACAGAAGCATTATCTTCTTCGGACCTAATCCTTCGACACTCATTAACTCCTCAACTTTGACAGGCATTTGTTTCTTTAGCTTCTCGTAATACTTTAGTTTACCTGTCTCAATCATCTCTACAATCTTTTTCGTTAGTCTGCTTCCTATGCCAGGTATTTCATCTATTCCTTTTTCTCCTTTTTCTCTGTACACGTCCTCAAGTTCTCTTGACAGAGAAAGAATAGTTCTTGCAGCTTTTCTGTAAGCCTGTGGCTTCCATGGAACACCCTGCATCTCTAACATGTCCGCAATCTCAAAGAATATCTTGGCTATCGTTTGATTGTCCATATTCTTTTAAAGACTGTGATTGTATAAAAAGCCTACCGAAGACAATATTTATATTTCTGCACATATGGGCGGCTAGTATGATGGAGAAGTATGGCGAAGAAAAGGACCCATTTGATGTGGTTCTTAAAGTGTCTTCAGGTGAGGAAGTTGTAGTTGATGACGAGCTAGAGCGTTTGCTTAGTGATGAGGATTATGTGGACTCTTTACTTTTCCATAGATTTGCTGGAAAGAGAATATACTCAGCATTTGCTCTACCTTTCGTGTTTATGGGATCGTACTATCTTTCTAGCTCTTTTACTTTTTCTGTTTTGTCAGCAGTTGTAGGTTTGTTTGCGTACCTCGGATATGTGGGTGGAGCGATATCTGAGGCAGATAGTCGCTCAAAGCTCTTCTTTTTGTATAGAGATACTTACCTTAAGAGAAGGGAGTAAGTGCTCCCACCGGGATTTGAACCCGGGTCTCGAGCTCGAGAGGCTCGCATCCTTGGCCGGACTAGACGATGGGAGCTTAAGATAAAATACTTTACTTCATTTATAAAGCTTTTTTGTTGTTAGCAAGTCTTATTAAGCTTGAGCGTTGTTAGGGTATATGGTGAGCCAAGAGAAGGTCATAGAGTTGCTAAAAGAAGAAGGAGAGTACCATCCCCACAGAACTTTTTATGTGTTTGGAGATCCACCAGGCAAGTAAAGTTCTGCTCTTTGAGAAATTCTGGGCTTTTCAGAGTTTTGTTAGAGGATTCAAGAACGCCCACAATTTCTATGTTATGTGTAGTTGTGGTGTGCCCTCAAGACAGTGTTTAAACCATCTCAGGAAGTTGAAAGGTAAAAAGATTCTTTACTTTGGAGATCTGGACCCAACTAGCATATATACCTACCTCTCGTTTGTATTTGGTAAGAGAAGGTTTAAAGCAGGAGATAGGAAGTTGCTCGATGTTAAGTTTGCTGGATTAACTTTTGAAGATTGTAAGAGATTCCTAAGTTCAAGGTGTAGGATCAAGCTTAACAACAAAGAGGAAATTGTCCTAAGTTTTGTGAAGGGAATTGGCCGCGGACTTAAGAAGGAACTCTCTTTTCTAGAGAAAGGTTACAAAGTAGAAATGGAAGCCCTTCGTCCAAAACTAGAAAAGTATTTCAAGTCCAAGTTGTAACTTCTTTATGAGTGATAGTATGGATAGAAAGGTGCTAACTGGTGTAATGATCCTGGTAGGTGGAGCCATAGGAGCAGGTTTTTTAGCCATCCCCTATGGAATAGCTAAGTGTGGGTTGTTACTTGGTTTGATACAACTTCTCTTAGTTGGTTTGGTTTCAGGTTTCATGAGTCTTTATGTTGCAGAGCTTGTGTCTCGTGTCAAAGGAAGACATCAAGTAGTTGGTCTTGTTGGGAAGTTCTTAGGTAAAAAAGGAAAGATATTCATAACATTAGCTATGTTCATAGGAATATATGGTGCTTTAACAGCATATGGGATAGGTATATCCACTATGTTGAGTGAACTCTTGGGCATAGATTACACTTTAGTTACAATTGCTCTTTTCTCTGTAGCAGGTTTCATAATTCATAAAGGTATAAGGGCCGTTGATAAGTCAGAAGTGATTTCTATGTTCTTTTTGATTCCAACCCTTATCTTCCTTTCCATAGTAGCTTTGTCGGAGTTCAAACTTCCCAATATCATGACAATCAACATTAAGAACTTCTTTTACCCATTTGGAATAATCTTGTTCGCTTGCTTAGCGTACCAAAGCGTTCCAGAGATAAGCAAAGTTGTTGAGAAGAAAAAGCTTAGGAAAGTTATTCTTCTAGGAACATTCTTGTTTGTGGCGTTGTATTCTTTATTTGCATTCTCTTTTGTTGGAGCATACGGGCAAGGTGTTGAAGAGCTTGCTGTTGAGTCCTTGAGTGGAATATGGAGAATAGTGGGCATTTTGGTTGGAACTTTAGCTATGGCCACAACCTTCCTTATTCTTGGGTTAGTTATAAGAGACACATACATAGAAGATTATAACCTCAAGCCAACATATTCTTTTCTCTTAACAATCCTCCCACCATTCTTTATAACTCTTCTCAGGCTTAACTTTGCAACCGTTGTTGGGTTGACAGGAGCTATAACTGGTGGTTTAGTTGGAATAATCTTAGGTTACACAGTTTATGTTGCAAGAAAAAAACAAAAAACCAAACCAGAGTTTATGGTCCCGGGTGGAACAGCAACTATAATCATAACCACCATAGTCTTCTTGCTTGGTATGACTTTTGAGGTTATGAAGTACATATAGAAACTATTTATATTCGGAGCGAGTTAGATTTTATATGAAAATCCTTGTTAGGAAAGTAAGGAAGAGGGATGGAAGGATTGTTGATTTTGACCTTAATAGAATTATTAGAGCGATAGCCAAGGCACTTGAGGCATGCAATGAGGACGCTTCTCCTGCAAAGGATCTTGCCCTGGACGTCGTGAAGGTACTTAACAAGAAGTATGGTTCTAGAGCCATACCAACTGTTGAGAACATACAAGACATTGTAATTTCAATCCTTAAGGAGAAAGGATTCAAGAGAGTAGCTAAAGCTTACGAGGCCTATAGGAGAGAAAGAGCGAGTATAAGGGAAGAGAAGAAGAGACTTTTGAATAAGGATAGCTTAGACGAAGTTGATAAGAGATTTAGTCTTAATGCTATAAAACTGCTTGCTTCAAGATACCTAAATAAGAATAAAGATGGGGATGTGATCGAATCTCCAAAGGAATTGTTTCAAAGAGTTGCGATTAACATTGCGCTACCTGAGATTCTTTACGATCCTATATTGAAGAAGAACATTAGGTTGAAAAGATCTAAAGGAAAGATGAGAATAGGTAAGTATACTCTCAACAAGTATCACATAGAAAGACTCAAAGATGCCTTTGAGTTAGTAAAGAAGGAGAAAAGATTGCGTGTGGACTTTGACACACTCCTCGCCCTCATAAAGAGAGGAGATTTTGACAAGTACGAGTACCTTGTAGACACTTACTATAGCCTAATGTCCAATCAAGTGTTCCTTCCAAACACACCAGCTTTGATAAACTCAGGAAACAGATTGGGTCTTCTAGCAGCATGCTTTACTTTGGACGTGGAGGACAGCATAGCTTCCATAATGGACGCTGCTAAGGATGTAGCTTTGATACAGAAGGCCGGCGGAGGAACGGGAATGAACTTCTCAAAGATAAGACCAAGAGGAGACATAGTAAAATCTACTATGGGTGTAGCATCTGGGCCATTGTCTTTTATGGAGCTGATAGATAAAGTGTCAGATGTTATAAAGCAAGGTGGTGTTAGAAGAGGAGCGAATATGGGTATACTAGAAATCTGGCACCCACAGATAGATGAGTTTATAGCTTTGAAGAGTAAAGAAGGTAAGTTGGAGAATTTCAACATATCTGTTGGTATCTGGGAAGATTTCTGGGATCATTTGGCCAAGAAAAAGAAGTATCCTCTTAGAAATCCAAGAAATGGTGAAGTGTGGAAGGAAGTGGATCCAAGAATGCTATTGCATACAATAGCATATAGCGCATGGTTAAGTGCTGAACCAGGAGTTTTATTCTTTGACAACATCAACAAAAGAAATGTGTTAATCCCAGCCAAAGGAAAGATATGGATTACAAACCCTTGCTCGGAAGAACCCCTTTATCCATATGAGTCCTGCAACCTAGGAAGTATAAATCTAATCAAGTTTGTTGAGGGTGGAGAAAAGAAGTGGTTCAATTGGAAGAAGTTTAGAGATGTGGTTAAAGTGTGTCTTAGGGCTTTGGATAATATGATTCTTATGACCAAGTTCCCGATAGAAAAGATAAAAGAAGAAACTCTAAAGACAAGAAGGGTGGGTTTAGGTATGATGGGTTTAGCGGACACATTGTATGCTCTTGGGATAAAATACAACTCAAAGGAAGGTTACGAGTTCATGTTAAGAGTTGCTGAGAATTTAACTTACTTTGCATATAAAGAATCGATAAAACTTGCAAGGGAAAGATCACCTTTTCCTTTATTCAAGAAGACAGATTATGTGAAGGGTGAGCTTCCAATAGAACTTTATTATGAGAGGAAGAATTGGTCTCTTGATTGGGATAGTTTAGTTAAAGACATTAAGAAGTATGGTTTGAGAAATGCTATGGTAACAACCTGTGCTCCAACAGGATCTATCTCAATGATAGCAGATACAAGCAATGGGATAGAACCAAACTTTTCTTTAGCTTTCGTTAAGAAGATAAGTGTTGGGAAGTTTTACTACGTGAATAAGATTTTGGAAGATGAGCTTAAGAGAAGAGGACTTTACTCCAAGAAACTAATCAAGAAGATAATAGACAATGGTGGAACCTTAAATGGGTTGGATGAGATTCCTAAAGACATGAAAAGAATATTTGTTACAGCAATGGATATGTCCTGGAAGGATCACATAATCGCACAAGCTACTTTACAAAAGGCTATAACTGATTCCATATCCAAAACAATAAACATGCCACAAAGTGCAACCGTTAAGGATGTAGAGAAAGCATACATCCTTGCGCACAAGTTGGGATGTAAAGGACTTACTGTATACAGGTATGGCTCTAGGAGAGGACAAGTTTACACTACCATGGAAGAGGGCAAGAAATGTAAGTGTGATATACTCGCAGGGTGATAAAATGTTATATGTATACACTGGTAAGGGAGAAGGTAAAACATCCTCGGCCATAGGAAAAGTTATTAGGGCATTGGGCTATGGAAAGAAAGTGGTTGTTATACAATTCATGAAGGGGAGAGAAAGCGGAGAGTCCAAATTCTTATCAAAGCTTGCAAGGTCAAATAAGAATCTCAAGTTCTACAAGTTTGGCTCTAAGAAATTTATGCGTAAAGGCGAAGAGCACAAAGAACATAAGTTAGAAGCTGAGAAGGCTATGAAGAAAGCAAGGGAAGCATTGAAGCAAAGACCTTTCTTACTTGTACTTGATGAGTTGGGAGACGCAGTTTACTTTAAGTTAGTTAAGCTAGATGAAGTTTTAGATCTCATAAACTCAGCTGGGAAGACAAATATCATAATCACTGGGATGTATGTCCCTAGGAAAATAAAGAAAGTTGCAGACCTGGTCTCAGAGATAAAAGAGATTAAACACCCGTATAAGAGAGGGCAGCTTGCTAAGAAAGGGTTGGATTACTAAGTAATCCTTTTATAATTTCCCTTTCTTTCTTTTTTATGAAAATCATAAAGAAAGATTACAGCAAAGGATTAGTTAAGGTAGAGATAAATACTTTGGATGATCTGTGGGTTCTGTACAACATAATTGAAGCAGGGGACTTAGTTTCAGGTAAAACACAAAGGAAAATAGAATACGCATCTGAGAAAGAAAAGAAAACAATATTCCTAAAGATAGAAGTTGAGAAGGTAGAATTCCACAAGACCTCTAATGTATTAAGAATAAGCGGTAAGATAGTCGAGGGTCCTGAGGATGTGCCTTTAGGTTCGTACCACACTATAAGTGTTGAACCAGGATACAAGCTTACAATAGAGAAAAAAGAGTTCAAGAAGTATCAAATAGATAAGCTTGAGGAGGCTGTTAAAAGTACAAGTAAGCCAAGAGTGCTTCTTACGGTGTTTGAGCCAGGTCATGCAGATTTTGCTTTGTTGAGGGGATGGGGTTTGGATTATATTGGAACATTAGATGAGCTTATAGAAGGAAAAGAACTAGCTGACCAAATGGAAAAGTCTAAAGATTACTTCTATAAGCAGTATCTTAAGTCCATAAAAAACTTAGTTGAGAGCCACAATCTTGACAAGGTTATTGTTGGATCTATTTCCCTTTACCAGGAGGAGTTTAGGAAGTATGTAGAGAACTCTGAGCTAAAAGACAAGGTAATATTCACGAATGTTTCAACAATAGGGAAGACAGGGCTTAATGAGATTTTAAAGAGAGGAGTTCTCTCAAATATTATCAAAGAGGAAAGGATAACCAAGGAAACCCAGTTAGTTGAAAAACTTATGGCAGAGATAGGGAAGGAAGGCCTAGCAACTTATGGCATAAAAGAAACAGAGGAAGCAGTTAACTATGGGGCTGTTGATACACTTCTCATAACAGATACTCTTATCACGAAGTATAGAAGTGAAAATAAATTTGACAAACTGGAGAAGATAATGAAGATGGTAGAATCACAGAGAGGAAAGGTTGAGATAATCTCATCTCAACATGATGCTGGCAAGATGTTAGACAATCTTGGAGGCATGGCAGCCCTTCTTAGATTCAAAGTGTAGATAGCCATAAAACTTGAGCATAAAGCTTATAAGTGCTAAGACCTGTTGTATCCTACTCATCTTTTGGTGGTTAAGATGTTAAGCGATTATTTCCCAAAACCGTGGAAAGAAGACCCTTCTAGCCTCAAGATTAAGATGCATGATCTACATTTTGATATCGCAGATTATATCGAGCATTTAGATTCCTTAAGGGAAAAGAGAGGAAGCGGGGGGACTTGTTGGTATGGTCTACGGGCTAAGAATTAAGTTTACTCTTAGGAAACTTAATAGAGCAGTGTCTTCGTACAACTCATATCTCAACCAAAGAGAAAAAGAACTTCTAAAAGAGCTTAAGGAGTGAGCCTTTCTCTATCTCTTGGGAAAAGACAGGCTTCTCTTATGTTGTCTAAACCACAGATTATCATTGTTAATCTTTCTAATCCTATGGACCACCCAGAGTGGTAAGGAGCTCCATATTTGAATGCATCGATGTAAAACTTGAAGTTTTCAGGGTTCAAACCCTGTTCTTTTATTCTCTTAGTTAAAAGTTCGGGGATGTGGATTCTTTGTCCACCAGAGGCTAATTCAATACCTCCATAATCCACATCGAATCCCCTTGAGATGCTTGGATTGTCTTCTCTAGGCATTATGTAGAAAGGCTTTAGCTTAGTTGGCCATGAATGTATTACTATAAGATTGTCTTTTCCATAAATCTCCGCTAGTTTTTTCTCGCATTCGGATGAGAGGTCTTCCCCATCTTTGATGTTGACACCCTTCTCCTTTAGAGTAGATACAGCTTCAGAATATGTGATCTTTATAACCTCTGGCACTTTTAGATCACGATTAAGAACTTCTAACTCTTCTTTATTTTCCTCTTTTATTCTCTTGACTATGTATTTAACAGCGTCTGTAAGGAGATCTATTACTTCTTGATCGTCCATGAAGGCAGCTTCCATATCCATCTGGCGTGATTCATTAAGATGTTTTGTTGTGTTGTGTTTTTCAGCTCTGAATATTGGTGTGATTGAGAATACTCTCTCAAGATTTGTTAAGGTTAATAGTTGCTTGTAGAGCTGGGGAGATTGTGCTAGATACGCTTTCTTTTCGAAGTACTGGACAGGGAATAATTCTGTTCCACCTTCCGCAGCTGCAGCGATTATCTCCGGAGTCCAAATCTCCACAAAACCCTTAGATCTAAAGAAATCTCTAAAAGACTTGCATATGTTTGATTGTATTCTGAATATTGCTTCTTCTTTCTTGGTTCTTAAATCTAAGCTTCTCCAATCTAATCTCTTGGAGAGATCGGTTTGTATTTTCCCAGATATGTCTATGGGTAGGGGCTGTTGTGCTATGCTTATAACTTCTATTTCATCAGGAATTAACTCCTTACCTCCCCTTGCTACTTTAGATGGGACCATCTTACCCTTAACTTTAATTACACTCTCCTCTGGAAGATCTATGTTAAAGATTTCATCGGGAACCTTTCCCTTAGGCAATGTTACTTGTAATGTACCTTCTCTATCTCTAAGTATGATGAATTTTATCTTATTCAAATTCCTAAAGTTTTGAACCCATCCTGCTACAGTAACGTAATCCTTCTCAAAAGCTTCTCTTGTACTCACACGATCCTTCATGGGTAGTACCACCTCATTGTCCTTGGGAATGGAAGTGCGTCCCTTATGTGGTCTAAGCCACATATCCATTGGACTAGCCTATCCACACCCAGACCAAATCCTGAGTGAGGAACGGAACCATACTTTCTTAAGTCAAAGTACCATTCGTAATCCTTAGGGTCTTCGCCTCTTTTGATCAACTCTTTTTTCATAGTCTCAATGTTTAAATCTCTTTCGGATCCACCTATGACCTCAACTCCTGTTTCAGGTAGAAGTACGTCTAGACACCTTGCAACCTTTGGATTCTTTTCATCACTTGGCTTGTAGAATGCCATAACTTCTTTAGGATAGTGTGTGACTATGAGAGGTTTATCATAGTGTTTCATTAGTTGTTTTTCTTCTATTGTCCTCAAGTCCTTCCCCCACTTGACTTTAAGGCCATCTTTCTCAAGTATCTTTAGTGCTTCATCGTAGGTTATCCTTGGGAATGGAGGTTTTACTCTCTTAAGCTTCTCTATGTCTCTACCCAAGAACTTAAGGTCCTTTTCTCTTTCTTTTAGAACCTTCTCACAGACATAAGATATTAATCCTTCTGCTTCTTTTGCTAGACCATCCAAGTCCATCCATGCAGCTTCCATTTCTGCGTGCCAATACTCCATAAGGTGTCTTGATGTGTGTGATTTTTCAGCTCTAAAACTAGGCCCTATTCCAAATACCTTTTCTAATCCGAATATAAGGGCTTCGGCATAAAACTGTCCCGTCTGAGCAAGCCTTAATTTCTTCCCAAAGTAATCCACTTCGAACATCTCAAGACCAGATTCTGAGGTCTTTGTTAGGAAAGGAAAATGAACTTCATAGTATCCTTGCTTTCTGAAGTATTCTCTTATAGCTTTGAATACTGTGTCTCTTATTCTCCAAACTGCAGCCATCTTTGGAACTCTTACATATAAGTGCCTTACTTCCATTAAGAACTCTGGTGAAACATCTCTTGTTATAGGCCACCTTTCAGCTATCTGGAAAATCTCAATGTCCTCTGCTACTATCTCATATCCACCAGGGGCTCTTTGGTCTTCCTTTACTTTCCCCTTTATTCTTATGGAAGACTCAACAGTTAGCTTTTTGGCTGTTTCCCATAAAGGAGAATCTTTCTTTATGGTTGTTTGTATTAATCCACTTGAGTCTCTTAGGATTAGGAAGATCATGGTCTTTTGTTCCCTCTTCTTCCAAATCCAGCACTTCAAATCAACTTCTTTCTCTTTACCTTCTAGTATGTCTTGTATTTTCATAACGAGAGAAAAGTTCTCCCCATTTAATACACTTTCGGTGGAAAAGAATTTAAATGTGGGACTTTTAACATTGGTGTGGATGGTACTTTACAGCTTGAGAGTACGGTACAAAACCTTGAAAGGTTGATAGATGCTAAAGAGGAATTTATAGATAGAACTGCTTCTATGCTTGTTAGATATGTAGATCTTTTGGACATAACGAAGCCTCTTATAGAGGCTGTTGGTTCAGAGATTAACGCTACAGGAAGGGTAAGTAGAGATCTTATCTTTGGCGAGAGAAAGACACGATGGACGTACGGTGGAAAGGGGAAAGGCCTAATACACTTCGTTCTTGAGAAGGCTACAGTTAGTAAGAATATCTCTACTGGGATGCGGGAAAGTAGGGAGGCTTTTATGAAGGAGTTGACTTCCTTACGACTTGCTCTTAAAGAGATAGAGTCTAGCGAGGAAAGGATGGAAAATATTGAAAGTAGGGTAGGAAAGCTCCACAGGCCAGAGGTAAAAAGCGTTAGAAAGGTGGGAAAGTACTTAGAACGACTTGGGAAGGTAGTTGAAAAGATGATTCTTAGGTTGGACAGGCAAGGAGTTTATTATTCTGCAGCTGAGAGAATGTTTGATAAGGCCGCAAAGTACGCTGCGAAGCAGTACGTTTATGTGAGCAGGATGAGATTTTTGTTTACGGCACATTATTACAGAAGATTAGCAAGGAGTTATAACAAGGAGCAGAAATACTTTAGGAAAGCTATGAAGTACCTTGGGAAGACGATGAAGAGTACATACAAAGAGATGGTTATGTTTAGTGATCTAATTAAGAAAGGCTTAAAGCTAGATCGAAAGCTTAAGAGACATAGAAAGGATACTGAAGAAGACATAGAAAGGGCAAAGAGATTAAGAGGGCTATTCAAAAAGATAAGAAAATTGCTAAAGAGTATTGGAAAACTGGATGAGGTAAGAGCGAAATATGGAGAGAGGATCGTCGGGAACATAAAATACATTAGAAAGGTAAGTATCGATGCTGTTGAGGATGTAAGTAAGGAGCGAGAGGAGTTTAGGGAAATGAAGACTTTGTTCGATAAGGTGCTAGAGCTGAATTCGGCCGTTCTTAGGTTATCCCTAAATGTGCTATCTGTTGAGAGTTCATTGAAGCCGCATTTGGTTTGGATAAATAATTCCTTTGTGACTATGTACAAGATGGCAAGGAAGAAGAAAAGTGCTGAGAAGATCCCAGAGTTTGCTTCTAAAGTTGCAGAGTTCGCCGAGAAAACCTTGGTTCCACCCTTATCTGAGATTAGTGAGAGAAGAAAAGAAGTGATTTCGGACTTGACGAAAGAAGGAAATTTATTTGACGAGCTTGAGAAGAAAGCAAAGGCGGTGAGTGAACTTAATAGTAAAATTAGGGACAGTCTTGATAAGATGCTAGACAAGATGGGCAAACTACAGGATAATATGGATAAAGGGAGAAAAGAGGCAGAGGATAATCTAAAAAAGCAGATAGCTGAGTTAGAGAAGAAAGCGAAGAAAGCCGAGAGAAAACTTAGAAGAAAGGCGAGAAGAGCAGGCGTTAAGGTGAGAAGAAAAGAGAAAAAAGAGATTAAAGACCAGATAAAAAGATTGAAAGAGAGGTTGAAAGAACTTGAAGAAAAGTACAATGCTGCTGAAAAAGATTTGAGGGTACCTTTGGACACAATTGATAAGTCTATTAAAGGTATGCCAGATTTTTCCTTTTTGATTGGAAGCGCCTTTGGTAAGACAGGGTTACATAAGATAACAAAGGGTTTAACAGATCCTATTGATACTATGAAGGGAGAGTCTAAGTTGGAAATGGGAGAGCTTATAGCTTTGAGAGAGTGGATAAGCTCTCCTATGAGTTTTGATAGGTATATTGAGTTCTTAGAGCACCTTTCAAAGGTGCTAGATGGAGAAAGGAGAGCTATAAGAGGTATACACGATGTTGAGAAGGAATTCTCAGACTTGGCTGGGAAATTCTCCAACGCCCTTGATGAAATGAGTAAAGCGGAAGATAATCTTGCGAAGGGTATACAGGGACTTTCAGAGGTACTTTCTAAACACCCAGAAGTTTTCGCAAGGGAGGGATTTGGAGAAGTCGTAAGTAATATGAATGAACTGAGAACTAATATCAGTGGGATTCACAGAGAACTAATGAATATAGAAGATGTACTTAACACCACAGCAAAAGGAATAGATGTGAATTTAAGGACGTACAATTCTTACCTTGATTCTTTGATTGAGCTATATGATATGTTAATAAAAATGAGGGCTTTGACAGAAAAGCACACTAAAGTTATAAGAGGCAGTATCTTAAAAAGTGTGAATACGATTTAATCTCCAACATCCACACCTTACTTTGTACTTAGGCTTTTTATGGAAAGGCATTATTTGTTTTATTGTGAAATCAAACTCAAGTATCATTTCATGCTTGAAGCCATGATCTTCTGATAAGGAGGCTACGAACTTTTCGGATTCTATTTTATGGATTGAGTATACGACATCTGCTATGGACATAGCCTTGATTAGGAATTCTCTGTCTTTATGAGTCCTTCTTGTTCCAAATGGAGGATTCATAACTACTGTATCAACTTTCTTGTTAAAGGCTTGGACGTCTTGGTTTAGGAATTCTATTTCAAGTCCAAGTTGTTTGGCGTTTTCCTTAGCAACATCTATAGATGCTTTATCTTTTTCTATGGCATAGACCTTCTTAGCTCCGAGTAGAGCGCTACCTATTGCAAATATTCCATTTCCTGTTCCAAAGTCGGCTACCACTTTGTTAACTATGTCTTTTTGTGCTACCCAAAGGATGGATGCGGCTATGTCTGGTGGTGAGGGGTATTGCTCTAGCCTCTTTTTGTAACTTGGTGTTGGTTTAAGCTTTGATAGTATGATCTCAAGTTCTTTTTTATCCATGTAAAAAGAAGCGATTTAATCTCTTTAAAGCTTTTAGTTTGGTATACTTGTCTAACTTAGCTTGTTTCAATACGTCTTCGAGAAAGATTATACTCTTGTCATAAATACTCTTATCTACAGGGTATGGTGTGCCATCCTTACCACCATGTGCATAAGAGTATTTGACTGGATCTTTCCATGAGACTTCAGTACCATACACAATATTTGACACAAGTGCCAATGCCCTTATAGTCTTTGGACCCATGCCCCTTACTAAAAGAAGGTCTTCGTATGTTTCTGGTTGTAAGTCGTGTACTCTCTTTAGGAATTCTATTCCTCTTTTGTCGAGGTCTATACTTTTAATCTCATGTCTCTTAGGCATGACTAGGACTTTGAATTCACCTTCTTTTACTATCTCTAGAGACTTTTCCCTTGTTTGTCTAGACTCCTTGGCTGTGAGATTTAACACACTGTCTTGAATATGATCAGAATAAAATCCAGAATGAGGTTCTTCTATTAAGTTCTTAGAGTGAAGCCAGTGGTATCTTCTAGCCCAAGTTCCATTAAGGCCTTGTTGTATGACTGCCCATTTTCCTTGTTCTGTGAAGATGAATGTGTGGTGGTATAGTTGAAAACCATCTTGTAGTAAGGCATTATCAACTTTTGCACTTAGTCTTGATGCTTTCTTAAGCTCTTCAATTTTTCTCGTGGTTAAGTTGAGATTTGTGTTCTCTATTTCCTGTGGTGTTTTTAGGCTGGTTGAACCTTTCCCACCACATACTTGTATCCCAAGATTCCTTTCCTTTAAAGCAATCTTCAAAGCACCACATACTGTGGTGGTTAAACCTGAGGAGTGCCAATCAAATCCTAATACACATCCAAAAGCTTGAAACCAGAAAGGATCAGATAATCTTCTTAACAACTCTTCTTGTCCATATTCATTTACTATGAGTTCTGATATTGCTCCTCCCAGCTTGGTCATTCTGTTAAATAACCATCTTGGAGCCCTACCATAATGAAGAGGCAGATCCGCGTATCCTGTCTTCATAAACT
>CAZQAZ010000003.1:0-30789 GCA_964591855.1 Candidatus Woesearchaeota archaeon
ATCTTTAGAGCGATTGTATTAACATGGTGTTTGGTGTACATGTATTCTATGTGCAGTGGACCAGAGTAATTGTCTATAGATTTGTAGGTTAATAATTCTTCTATTGGAAGGGTCTCCCTATTTCCATTTGGTCTTCTAACTTTTAACGTAGGTTTAAGGTAAGTTTTAAGGTCTTTGTATACTTTATCGGAGGTTATAAGCTCTATCTTTTTACTTTCACTAAATCTTTTGTAGAAGAGATAAGATCCCAGGTCGCCAACATGGTCTTGATGAAGATGTGTTAGGATAACAGAATTTAGGTCTTTGACATCGTAGCCAGTTTTAGTAAGTTCTCTTGAGTCTTTTGGGAAATCTATAAGGTAAGGCTTATCCGCCTCTAAAACAAAACAAGTGTTAGGCCTAGAGAATAGAGAAGAAAAATCAGCTGTTCCTATAACGTAAAGCTTCATAAGAATCTTAGTAGTGTATATGATTTTAAGTTTAGTTAAGTAAGCTGCCTTTAAACTTTTTCAGCAGATTCAGAAAACAATATATTATTTAAAGAACATAAAAATTCATGCAGAAGAGTATAATAAACGCTTTGTCTAAGGTTAAGGATTTTTTGATGCAGACACAAGGAGAGGATGGAGCGTGGAACGTTGGTGGTGTGATCCACAACGAGCCAAGTGTGTTTGTGTCAGAGAGTGTTCTAACTGCTCAGGCTGTCTTGACCCTTAACATGATTGGTGGGTTGGACACTGTTAAATGTATAAGGAGAGGCTTGAGGTTCTGCTACGAGAATGGGGGATTAAACGACCCAATAGAGATTCTCTCATTTAGATCTATTGCTTTAAGTCTGTCTGATAAGAGCTATCTTAGAAGCGAGGCCACAAGGTTGGCATCCAAGCTGTCTAGTTTACAGGTTGGAGGTTATTGGAGAGTCTTTCCTTACACATTTAATGCTACCAATTATTGTGCTGTGTCTTCTTTATACTTCGTAGATAGGAAGAAGTTTAGGCCCCATCTCAATAAGAGTAAGATATGGTTTATGAAGAGTATGGCTAAAGATAGGTTTGGTTGGGATGCTGGAGGTAAGTCCGAAAATAGTCAGGTGTCCTTCACATCAAATGTTGTTGTGTCTCTTATAAAGTGTGGTGTGGACCCTATGAATAAGAAACTTGAGAATGTTAGGACATTCTTAGAGGAGAGTCAGAATAAAGATGGGGGGTGGGGAGCTTCCCAATACACTGTTACGGGAAGCAATAATTACTCGACTGCGTTTACGACCTTGGCTCTGATGTTATTAAGTAGTGAGGATAGCCCACATGTACGTAGAGGTATAAAATACCTCTTGGATAATATGTCTTCTAAAGGGTGGAGTTGGAAGAAGAGGGAAAAACCAAGGTATAATATTACTTACTATGCTACTAAGGCCCTCTCTTTTTATCTTTACTTGCATGACAGGAAGACAGACTTAAAGGAATGTGATATCTATGAAGGGTTCGATGATCCAAGATTGAATGCGTTCTTGTACCATGATTTTAAGACTTGGGAGAAGCAAAGATTTAGAGATCTTAATCTGGCGGTCCTAACAGACCTAAAAGCTTTAGGTTCCACATCTAGGGCAATAAGGAGAAGGAAAGACATACTTCAGATTCTTTCAAAGAAGGGAGATCTGGACCCTGCACAAGTAATTGATGAACTTAAGCAGAAAGATGATTACTATTCTTTCTTAAGCAAGAAATATCACATAACTCAAATTAAAAATGACCTGGAGCACTTAAAGGACATCGGCTTGGTTGAGAGGAAGCGCACCAAATATTTTGTGGTTTAAAAAAGGTAATTTAGATATCTTTTTAAAGATTTTTTGTGCACAATTTAATATGGAGATAGTCCAACATGAAAAGGGTAAGAGGACAGAAGAGTTGGTTAATCTAGTTGACGAGCTTTACAATGAAATAAGGCCAGAGTATAAGAGTTTTGAGGTTGATATCTTCGTTGATACTAAGAAGGCTATGTCTTTCTTAAACGATGAAGGTTTCCCTTGTCTTTTTGGTGAGATAGGGATATACAATTTACGTGGTGAGTTGCACATAATCTTTGTGGAGAAAGAGATGGATTGGATATTCAACAAAGGTCTTCAGAGGCATGCAGTTGCCCATGAATTAACCCACATGGATGATGGAAGGGATATACTTGTGTACAGTACTCTAGCTGAGGAAATAGCTGAGATAAAGGACGGGAGGAGAAGCAAAATTCCACCACCTTTAACTTTTGAGGATATGGTTTTAGAGTTGTACTTTGAGCTTAGAGCGGAGGAAAGGATGTTGAATGAAGGATTCTCTGACGAATGTTACGATGCTCTGATTAAGACCTTAGAATCCTCGCTTGAATGGTACCCTTATGTTATTATGGGAAATTATTTCATTAGTATGGAAAGACTACCTGCGGAGAAAAAGATAGAGTTGTATGGTGAATACGAAAAGGCGTTTCATAAAGTTTTTTCAGAGGACAAAGATATTTGGAAAGGTAGAGAAAGTGTTATTAAAGAGATAGTTGACGAGAGGGTTTATAGAGATTACAAAAGTCTTGCAGAGTTTTTAGTATCACCCTTGGAAGGGGGATAGATACTTCTCTTTATACTTCTCTCTAAGTTCATTGAGCTTTTCTTTGAATTTGATGAGATCCTTTTGAGGTATAGACATAGACTCTCCGTGGGCTTTCCTGTGCTTTATCGAATAACCAACTTTTGTTGCTGATTTGTTAACAACTACGCCTATCTCTGCCAAACCTGCTAGTAAATAGTTTAGTCTCCTTACGACTCCAGTTTCGTTAAGATCTACTTCTCTCTCTAGGAATACTCTCGGAGCTAAACCTCTTTTGTATACTCTAACAAGGAAGCTCTTACTGTTAGGCTTTCCCTTCACCTCTGCAACAACTTCTCTTGGATCAATATTTCTCTCTTTAAGAAAAACTTCAAATCTTGCTGCAACCTTTGCTATGAAGAAAGGATTGACAAATAATCCTCCTTTAATGCATTTCTTCAATGCGCTCTTAATACCCATAGATTATTCTAAGTTTTTGGTGTTTATATTATTGATGTTTTGGTTTGCAGATGATACATTCTTGAGCTTTACATATGAACTTCATCCCAACTGCTATAGATGCGAGAGATACCAGTATTATGATGTAATCTCTAGTAGAGGGAGATACCTTGTGTGCTACGAAGGTTAGGGAGAAGGTTGTGAGTACGACTGCCACTGCTAAAGCTCCGAATATGACACATGAGCACTTGACCATATTAAATAAAATGCACTCTTCAGATTAATACTCGTTAGGACATAATGTGGAAGAGTGTGACCAATAGTAAGACTTTAAAACAAGTTTAACATTAAATTTATCTATGAGAGAAAACTTCAATGTTGGATCTCAGATATTGTTGGAGTTGTATGGTGTTGAAGATGCTGACTTTAGGAGAATATTAGAGTCTGCATTGTCTAGTGTAGGCGTGAGAGTGGTTAAATATTTTAAGGACAGTTCAGATACGTACGAAAGGGCAGGAGCGTTACTTTTCGACTCCCATGCTTTCATGTATTATTTTAGGGCTGAGGGAAAACTTCTAATAGACGTCTTTACTTGTAGCTTAGATGGAGAGAAGCATCGGGAGTATCTTTCTTCTATAGAGGAGGAGTTACTAAAAAGATTAGACTATAAAAGTTTAAGAAGGATGTTCTTACAAAGGGGTTAATTATATAAGATGAGATGTGTTCTAATTTGTATGGACAAGTTTGAGCTTTTGAAAAGGAATGCCGAGGAAATAGTTACAGAAGAAGAGCTTAAAAGAGTTTTGAGAAAGAAAAAGAAGGTAGCGTATGTAGGATACGCTCCAACTGGGAGGATACATGTTGGTTATTTTGTGCCTCTAAGTAAAGTCGTTGACTTTTTAGATGCGGGGTTTAAGTTTAAGATTCTAATAGCAGATATACATGCCCACCTCGATGATAGAAAAACTCCTTGGGAGGAGTTAGACGAGAGATCAGAGTACTACGAGAAGACAATAAGGAAGATCATTAGGGTTTTGGGAGGCAAAGTTAGTGACCTAAAGTTTGTAAGGGGGTCAAGTTACCAGTTCGATAGAGAGTATATAGAAGATGTGTTAAGGATGACCACTATGGTTACTGTAGATAGAAGTAGAAGAGCAGCTTCTGAGGTAGTTAGGTTTGGAAAGAACCCAAAGCTATCAGGTTTTCTTTACCCTGTTCTGCAAATAGCGGATGTTGTACACTTGGGAGCGGATGTAGCTTTGGGTGGTATAGATCAAAGAGGGATATACATGTTAGGTAGGGAATTACTTCCAGAGTTGGGTTATGAGAAGTATGTGTCTGTCTTTACGCCGCTTATCCCAGGATTGTCCGGTGGTAAGATGTCTGCATCTGTAGAGAGTTCTAAGATAAGTGTTCATGATAGCGATGAGGAAATAAAGAGAAAGATAAGAAATGCTTATTGCCCTGCTAAAGTTGTTGAAGGTAATCCAATACTTGCATACGCTAAGTATATCATCTTCCCATTCCTTGAGAGGAATGGAAAAGAATTTGTTGTAGAGAGGCCTGAAAAGTTTGGAGGTAGAGTAGAGTACTCTTCCTATGCAGAGCTTGAGGGTGATTACATTAAAGGCAAGTTACATCCCTTGGACTTAAAGAATGCAGTTGGAAGTTATTTTATAGATCTGATATCAAAGATAAGAGCTTAACGGAAGATTCCACCTTTAAGTAAGTTTGTGAGAAGATTGTCTACTCCCTTTTTGTAATTTGAGAGGCTTGTACTCACCATAGTTATGTATGAGCTTAAATCCTTGAGATCATTTGACACTAACGTTTTGGATTTCTCTTCGAGATCGGTAGGTTCAAGTGTGTGCGTCCTACTTAGCTTGACTCTAAAGATCCCTTCTCCCCCACCAGGTATAAAGTCTATATACTCCGGAATCCCCCTTGTTTCTCTAATTTTATTTAGTACGGTCATTGGGTCGTATGGGCTGGATGGGACCTCAAAACTCTTTGAGATAAGTTCTACACTCAAAGAATATGTGTTTTTAATAGGCTCTTGAAGCTCTATTCTAAACGTTGCAACATCATCTTTATCTTTGAGAACCTCTGTTAAGTATTCTTCTAGCTCTTTTTCAATTATCTCTGTATTTGTGTGTGTAGTACCATCCATAAAGAGGCTTTTCTACTGCAGTTTTAAAAACATTTCGATTAGCACTGTCCAAGTTTTGAAGCGTTACATCCGTCAGAGAAACCTACTTCGTATCCATGTTTGTACCCTTCTGAAAATCCTTTATCATAAGATGATTTGCATGTCTGGTTTAGTCCCATTTGATAACCATCTTCTTTTCCATAGTCGTAACCTGCTTTATAACCCTCGTTGAAGTATAGCTTTGAGCTGAAGAACCACGTGGATATAATTACGATAACGAAAATGACACCAAGAACAATTCTCTTTTTAGTTACTTCGTCTATATACATACTTTTAGTAGAGCGAGTCTTTTACTTTTAAAGTTTTCTCTGCAGGGAAACGTATATAAATAAAGACTTCACTAATTCATAGAAGGTGTTAAACCATGATAAAGAAACTTGTTAGAAGGTTAAGAGGGAAGAAAGAAGTTAAGAAGGCAACTACAAAGACGAAGAGTACCAAGAGCAGCACAAAAAGTACAAATAAAAGTGTAAGGAGAAAGACAGTTAGTGCTAAGAAATCAACAGCAAGGACAAGGAAGACTGTGAAGAAGACTGGAAAGAAGGCTGTTAAGAAGTCTGTAAAGAGAAAGCCTTGCAAGACCAAGAAGGTAACAAAGAAGAAGACTATGAAGAAGAAAGTTCAAGAGAAAGCAAAAGCAAAGAAAGCTAAGAAAGTAGAGAAGTGTGAGTTATGTGGCAGAAGGACAACAAAGCTTTATGTCTGTAAGGAATGTGGGTCTAAGTTCTGTAGTAACTGTGGTAATACAGAGCTTGAGATATGTGACGATTGCATGAGGTTCAACAAAGCAAGTAGAACTGTAGAAGGGGTAGAGATAGACGAGTCAGCATTTGCTTAGGTTTACTCTGTTCTTTTTATCTGTTTATTATTTTTTACACGTAGGAGTAAATTCCTACAATGAATAAAGCATATAGGAGTACTAGCATGAATCCTTCATACCTCGTGAGTTCTCTGTCCATGGCCATGACCACAAAAAGTATAGATAGTGCAATCATAAAGGGGTAACCAAAAACTATCATGCTCTGAGGGATGGAAAATGATTTAATCAATCCAGGAACGCCCATGACCATGAATATGTTAAATATGTTCGATCCGGTAATGTTGCCTAAGCTTAGTTCATGGTTGCCTTTAAGTGCGGCTGATATAGAAACAGATAGCTCAGGTAAAGATGTTCCAAGAGCTATAGCTGTTACAGCAATTATAGCAGATGATATCCCAAGGGCGTGTGCTAAGTTTACTACGGATTCAACACAATACTTAGCTCCTATAAACACACCGATTAACGAGAGTATTAGTATGATAATGTATTTTGCTTTTATCTTTGTTTTTGGAAGGTTCTTTACTTTATGATTCTTGTGTGTGTCCAGGGAGTATTTCAAGAAAAGGATGTATCCTAGAACTGCAAGGATTGCCTCAGGCCGTGAGAAAACTTTATCAAGCATAGCTAAGCCGAGAAATACAGCAGACCCTACGAACAATGGAAGATCAACCTTTACTACGTCCCAGTCTACTTTTATCTTAAGCAAAGCTGCTGTTAGACCAACCACAAGAGCTATGTTTGCAATGTTTGATCCTATAACATTTGAGCTTATTATGTCTTGAGCTGTTGGAGCATGGCTTAGGATAGCTGCTATACCTGTAGCTAACTCGGGGATTGATGTGGCTACAGATGCTAGAGTAACTCCTATTATGAACATAGGTGCTCCTAGTGCAAGAGCTATTAGCTCTAGGGAATCCGCAAAGTAATCAGCGCTTTTCACAAGTAAAAAAATCGAAAAAATTAAAATCAAAACCCAAAGCAGTATAGCCATCAGCATACACCAGACGGTGTTGGTTTAGAGTTTTCTATTGTCTTGTCACATCCTTCAAGTTCTGGGTTTTGTGCACATATGAGTTGCTTCATTTCTTCAGCACTTTTTAATCCAACTGCTAAGTACTTGTTGTTGATTAGTAATGTTGGTGACGAAGCTATATTTAGTGCATTACTTAAAGTCATCTTGTTAAGTAAGAGTTCCTTCCCTTCTGTTGCTACACATTCGTCTAACTTGCTTTGGTCTAGACCTAACTGTTGTATACAAATGCTACTTTGGTTGGTGTTTGTGTAGTTTGCATTGTAGCATGTTAGGTAGTCAAGCGTCTTACTTGGATAGTACTTCATTATACAGCTTTGCATTTTGTCCTCTTGCACTTCACTGGGTCCATGTAAAGAATAAATTGTTCCGTTGTACTCAGAAGCTATGAAGTGTATCTCGTAGTTCAATCCTTTTAGTACATCCAGTACGGATACAAGGTTGTCTTCTGCTAATGTTCCAAATGGACAGTGTGACATGACAAACAAGTCAACCTTGTTTGGGATTTCTTCTCTGTTTAAGAGCATGCTTCCTCTTGTTCTTAGTAGGTAGTAGTCCTTACCCTCGTCCATATATCTTTCTAGGAATGTGAAGTTCTCTGCATTCTCTATACTCTTATCGAACACAAATGCTGGTAGTGTTGTGATGTTAAGCTCTGATATCATCTTCTGCGCTTTCTCATCTGTAGGTTCAAGTATTATTGGATTCAAGTCAGATATTGCATACCTCTCTAGAGATACGATTACGCCTGTAGGATCGCATACTCCACAGTCCGCATCGTTTATGACATAGAGGTCTACTCCACCCTTGCTTGAATTCGTTGAGTAGTATGTGTTGTATAAGAATATTCCTGCAAAGATTATCACTCCTACTGCTAAGAGTATGATGTTCATGTTCTTAGGTAGCTTCTTTTGCTTAGGTTTGGACTTGGTTCTTGATTTCAACATACATCCTCCTCCTTATATCATTGTTATTATAGCTGTTAAAAGCATGAGTATTAGTATGAAAATTAGACTTGAGATCCAAAAACCAAGTCCCCAAGAGAATCCCTCTCCAAACAATCTCGAAGCCTTGGATATCCTTTCTCTCATGGTATATTAACCTATAAATTATCCATTAAAAAGATTTCGTATGCTTATCTTCTCTTATAGGCTACGATTTTTTCCTCGCCGTAAGCATAACAATAAGGAAGCTTTTTAATGAATGCTAACTCATGTGGAGCAATGTATGTGAGAACTATATTTATCTTTGCGTTGTTCATCAATGAGGGCTTTGTAAGGTCTCCAGTTTTTTCTACTATTCTGCTATCTTTTAAAATGTGTTCAAGTAGTGAGTCTACACTTACTTCCTCTACGATCTCATCATTGTCTTGGGGCTTTTCGTACCATATTTCTTTGTACCTCTCAGAGGCACCTTGCTTCACACCTTCCCACACATCGTCTTTAACATCGTCTAAAGTAAGTATAATAAATCTCGTAAGAGCTGTTATTCTCTCTTCAAGGGTAGAGCCTTTTTTCTCAAGTTCTTTAACGAAGTTCATCGCAGATTCGTAAGCACCCATAACTAAAAACAAGCAAGTTAGAAATATAAATTTAGTGAAAAGAAGTTAGACGATGTCTTCTTCTGCTACGACTATGAAGTCTCCTATTGATATTACAGCGTTGAATGGTATTAATATCCTACCATCTGCATTTCTCTCGAATTCAAATGTCTTTGCGTATGGTGTTTCATTCTTAAGTACTATGTATATGATCTCCCCAGTCCTTGGCTCGAATGTTAAGTCTCCCACCGTTCCGAAGTTTTTACCACTTTTGCTAACAACCATCTTACCTAGAATATCTTTTGAAAGCATTTTTTCTCCTTTTTTCATGCTTTAGACCTCCTTTTTGTTATTAAGCATGTTATCGTTTAAAAAGGTTTGTATCCTATTCCGCCGAATAGGATGATTATGCTAATTATTAGTAGATATATTGAGTATAAAAAGCTTGCTACTGTTTCGAAGAATATGAAAGCAAGTAGTAATAAGACAAAAGTCATAAGCCACACTGCTCTGCTCCAGAAGAAGACTTTTGATCCGTCAAGTGGTGGAATTGGAAGGAGGTTAAATATGGCAAGGAACAAGTTAATATATACACCATACATTATCAATGGGTTGTATTTCACGAAAAGGCTTAGTATGAATGCAAGAACTATGTTCATAAATGGGCCTGCTAAGGCTATTTTCCCATAATCTTCCCTTGTTATTCTTGGATATTTATATTTATGTGAGATTCTCCTCCCAATGACAACAGCTCCTGGAGCAGCGAATATAAACCTACCTCCAGAGATGATACCGAAGACCAAAGAGAGCATAAGACCCGTGGGCCATGCCACATACCTTGCTTCAAACCCTTTGTCCAAGGCCATGTATCTATGACCCAACTCATGTAGAACAAATGCTAGTCCTACTATGAATATTGAGAATAAGAATCTTGTAGCTGTGAAGTTTGAAAGAGAGAATAAGAAACCCAAGACTAGCACGGATAGGATTATGTCCCTTAATTCGTCTCTGCTGAATGATTTAATAAAGCTCGTAAGGTTCAACTGCCCTCAACCCCATTAGTAGTAATAAGCCTATAATTATCATTAATAAAAGTATTGTTGTTGGAGTTTTTTCTGGATAAAGGCAGAATTTGTTTTTGATCTTGAAGTTTAGCGTGTCATAAGGTTGAAGGAGTTTGTCCATTATTGGATTTTTGTTTGGGAATTTGTCTACGTAAGCTCTTAGTTTGTCGTATACGTTATATTTAGAGTACAGCGTACAGAATGTATTTTTACTTGATGACCTTATTGCTGTATATCCTGTTATGGGTGGGGTCTTGTTTAGTTTAAGGTAAGTTTCCTTGTCTACGAACACATCGTATACTACTTCGTTCCCTTTGACTGTGGCGATGTACTCATTTGCGTTCCCAAAATGAACATCGTATCCACCCAAAGAAAAGTTTCTACCGTTGAGATTGTATTTCACTTTAAATGAGCTTAACCTCTTGATGTTGTAGCTTTGTCTTCCAAAGTTGAATGTGAAATTGTATGTGTGAAGTCCGTCACTAATATATTTTGAGTATGAGGTCTCGTAACCACCCTCCAAGTCCGAGATCACGAATTCAAAAAATATTGTTTTACTTCCATTAACGTTCTCCAAGGTTATGCTTATTTGTGTTTCGTTTTGATTTAGCTTAGCGGTGTAATTAACGACTCTTAAGGTTTGTGGGGGATTTTTGATCCTTATAGGAATTGTGTCGTATAAGACATATGTGTCATTGTTTCTAACTTCTAGTTTAAGGTTGTAAGTACCATCCTTAATTGGCTTTTTGGCTATTAGCTCCACGTAAGTCTTTTGAAAGGGTAGTAAGATTGGGGTAAATGTTCCTACCTCTAAGCCTTTTCCCATCTCCTCTAAGATAGGGAGGATAATCTCAGTGTTGTTCTCCTTGTTTTGAATCTCAACATTGAACCTTGTTACCTCATCGTATACAACAACTTCCTGTGGGTAATTGATCTCTAAATTCGTTGCTAATGAGAAAGAGATTGATACGACAAGTAAGAGTACAATGATTAACTTTCTCATGCAGTTCACTTCGAACTTAATATTCTGTCTTTAATTGCATTAATAATCTCTTTAGTGTCCATTCCACCTATGGACATCCCAGCACCAAATCCTAAACCTTTACTTAGGTTATCTAAGCCTGAAGGTATAACAAGCTTTGTAGACGAGGATTTACCTATCTCTTCTAAAGCTTTTAAGTACAAGTACATTATAGCCCTATCATCTAACTTCTTAGCAGCGTCACCTATTGCTTCTAACAATATCTTCTTAGCTTCAGCTCTGAACTTTGCAGCTTGAAGTTGTTGTGAGCTTATTGTCTTTTGCTGCATGGCTTTGACTATCTCTGGAGCAGGTTCTATGTATTGTATTTGAACCATAGGAACATCTATGCCCCAGTTCCATGTGGCGTGTCTTATTTGATCAGCAAGAATATCATTGAGCTGATCCAAGTTAGCAAATAATTGCCTTAAACTCATAGATGCAATTATGTTCCTAGTCTCGGACACGATTAGGTCTTTAAGACCCTTAAGATAGTTTTCTATCTTAAGGATGGCCTTTTCAGGGTCTCTTATTTTGTAGTAAACGCTTCCATTAAGATTGATCTGCAGGTCTTCTGCTGTGAAAGCTTTGTTTATGTTAATTGGTAGGATTTTAGTTCTCACATCAATCTTTTGGAATTCTTTTTCAAAGAATGGAATGACTATAGACCATCCAGGTCCTGCTATTCTGTTGAATCTACCCATTCTATATATTATTGCTCTCTCAGTCTCATCGTATTTTCTCACGAACAGAATGAAGAATAAAGCTATACCTGCAAGTATAAGTAATCCCCACGTAATCCATCTTACGACGTCGAACATCATATAACCAAGTATGAGAAGGCCAAGTAATATGATAGCTAATACCACTTGTTTCATAATTTTTATTGTTGTTCCATACTTAAAAATCTTGTGTAATTAGCCTTTGATTTCAAGGTTTGTGTAGTATACCTCTCCGTCTAAAACATGGAGAATACCGAACTTACCTTCGTCCATTAGACTTGCATTCCAGAACAGCTCACTTGTGGGTTTCTTTGGAGGGATATACTCACCAGCAGTATCATGGGCATTCCATACCGATTCATGGAAGTGGCCACTGATACCTTTTGTTATCCCCTCTTTCTCAAGTATCTCAGCTAATGTCTCATTTCCTCTATTTGTCTTTCTTTCAACTTCCACAGTTACAAGGTCTGTATTATTCTTTTTAGCGTACTCTCTTGCAACCTCTACTATCTCTCTCTTTAATTCTTCTTCTGTAAGGTTTGGATTGTATTCTATGAATGGAACACCTGGTTGTGGTTTATGTGCTTTTACTGGTGTAACGCCAGTGGTTCTTACGAGACCATCAGCGTTTATAACATCTATCTCTACAAAGTGTGCTATGTCAACAGCATTCTCCGTTGAGAATCTCCTTGGGACATGGCTCACGAGAATTGTATTCTGTGGATCTTCTACGAGGCTTTTAATATCATGTGGATTTATGTTGTACTCAAGGTGGAAACTGCCTGTTTTATCCAAGTATTTAATAATACCTGTTGGGTTTTCGTCGCTTATTTTGTACCCGAATACACCGCGAACTGTCCAATCCGATCCTGGAAGGAAGATTAATTTGTGACTCTCTTCTTCAATAGCGGGGTTTTCTAATGTATAGTGTGTATTTTCGTGCTTGTCCATGAGCGCTTTTACTAGTCCATGAAAATGAGCAAAGGATTCGTGACTTCCTGGTTGAATATATGTCTCCAAGCCTAGCTCATCTGCTACATGTAAGATGAAGGGGAGATAGTCCTCAGGCTTTAGGTCTGGACCTCTATATCTATTTCCTAAGATGTCTCCGTTGAGTATAACTGCGTCTACCTTTCTTTTCTTAAATGTATCTAGAGCTGTGTATACTAGACGTGGATCAGCAGCGTGGATATCTGATATTATCCCATATTTATATTCTCTCATGGAAATAGAAGGGTACAATCACTTATAAAATTTACTACTATATGGTGGATACTTATAAAGGATGGAAAAGCTTTTAAATGGCTTGTAGCATTATTAAACAGCATGGGTAGAGTGAGAACAACATTCGTTAAGAGAACCGCAAGAAAGATATTGGAAAAGTATGGTAAGGAGATTTCTACTAGCTTTGAGGAGAACAAGAAGATAGTAGAGAAGTATGTTGACTTCCCTTCTAAGAGACTAAGAAATGTGATAGTAGGTTATGTTACCAAGCTTAAAAAACTGCAAGAAAAACAGGGGTGATTAAATGGCAGAAGACAACACAATTTACGTGGGTAATAAGACCTTTATGAACTATGTGACAAGTGTCTTAATGCAATTCAACAAGGGAGCAAATGAAGTAAGAATAAAAGCAAGAGGAAAACACATAGCAAGAGCAGTGGACATAGCAGAAATGGTAAAGAACAAGTTCATAAAGGACGCAAAAGTTAAGGAGATAAATATCTCCTCTGAAGAGTTTGAGAGCAGCGATGGAAAGAAGAGAAGAGTTTCTGTAATAGAACTTGTTCTAGCAAAATAAAAAAAGAAAAAGTTTTTGTTTTTCTTTTATTATGTGTTTAGCCCTTTGTGTCTGCAACTGGGACTATTGGAGATGGAGTTGGTTCTGTTGGATTTCTACACTCTTGTAGTCCTTTTACGAGAAGGGTCTTAGCATCCTGCACACAGTCCATATACTTATCTGGGGTATCAGCTCTGTATCTTTCACAGAATTCTGTTATGTATGCGTTATGCATGCTGATTACTCCCTTTACGCATGCTACATAAGCTGTGTTGTCTGAAGTTCCTGTTTTCAGTTTATCTTTCACAGCGAATCCAGATATAGTATTGCTCATTCCGAAGATTCCAACGATCCCGACTACTGCTACTAGTCCTAAAATCCCTAAAACGAGAAGGGTTATCGAATTGTTTTCTGCCATACAAAAGAAAAACTTTAAACATATATAATGCTTTCTAAAGTTCATGAAATACTTTGATGTGCATGCTCATTTGGATTTTAAGGACTACGACAAAGATAGGGACGAGGTGATTAAAGAGTGTGCTAGAAGAGAAGTTGGGGTCATAAACAATGGTGTTAATCCAGAAAGTAACAGAAAAGTGTTGGCTATTTCTGATCGTAAAGTGATTTTCCCAGCATTGGGAATTTATCCTCTTGAGGCTTTAAAGATGAGTGATGAAGACATAAAGAAAGAAATAGAGTTTATAGCGAAGGCTAAGCCTGTAGCTATAGGGGAGGTTGGTATGGATTTTTATTATTGTAAAGACAAAGACGAGCAAAAGCTACAGAGAAGAAACCTTGGATGGTTTCTTGAGTTAGCAGAGAGACTTAATGTTCCAATAGAGATCCATTCCAGAGGTGCTGAAGTGGAGACGATAGAGCTTCTCTCTAGCTACAATGCTAAAGTAATAATGCATTGTTATTCTGGACCTAGAGATAATTTACCAGATTACTACTTTTCTATACCTGTGGCAATTCTCAATAATAGCAGGTTTAGAAAGTTGGTTAAGAAAGTTAGTATTGATAGACTCCTTACAGAGACAGATTCTCCCTATCTAAACCCAGACAAGACAAGGAATGTTCCTTGGAACGTAGTAAAGACCATCGAAAAGATCGCAGAGCTGAAGAAAATGGATCCAGAGGAAGTAAGAGTTAAGATCTTAAACAATACAGTTAAGCTGTTTAAGATTCAGTAAAAGATTTATACTAATTAGGTCTTTGGAACACTATGGAGAAGAAAATAATATTCCTTGGGACTTCATCTGTGTATCCTACTAAAGAGAGGAATCATCCTTCTGTGTACTTGCAGTTTAGGGATGAGAAGATGTTGTTTGATTGTGGAGAAGGGACACAAAGACAGTTAGCCATAGCAGGAATTCCACCCACAAGAATAACAAGAATCTTCCTAACACATTGGCATGGGGATCATGCTTTGGGTATAGCAGGTATACTTCAATCCATGAGTATGAGTCAGAGACAGAGAGAGCTTTACATTTATGGACCTAAAGGAACAAAGAACAAGATTGATGAGTTGAGGAGAATATTCCACTTTGAAGAGCAGTTTGAGGTTCATGTTGAGGAGGTAGATAGTGGGGTTATTTTGGATACCAAGTTTTATAGAATTGAAGCTTTGAAAGTAAAACATAGGATACCTTGTCTTGCATACTCCTTCATTGAGAAAGATAGGAGGAAGATTAATCTTGAATATGTTAGCAAGTTTGGACTGAAGCAACATAAAATACTTGGTAAGTTGCAAAGGGGGGAGGCAATAGTTTGGAAAGGGCATGAAATAACTCCAGAAAAGGGTACGATAGTTGTTAAAGGCAAGAAGATCACCTATGTAACAGACACATCTTACTTTAAAGGTCTGGAGAAGTTTGCTAAGGATTCTGATGTTCTTATATGTGAAGCTACTTTTGCTTCAGATTTGGAGGAGAAAGCAACAGGGTATACTCACATGACAGCAAAAGACGCAGCCACACTTGCTCTTAATTCTAATTCAAAGCTACTGATTATAACGCATTTCTCACATAGGTATAAAACACCATCCAAACTTCTAAAGGAAGCAAAAGCAGTATTTAAGAATGTTAAAGTGGCTAAGGATTTCATGGAGCTTGTTCTTGACTAAAGAAGTCCTTTACTTTGGCTGCAGGTTCATGTGTTAGTGTGAATCTCCAGGAGTGAGGAAGTAATCTAAAGTATTTGGGCCATGCAAATCTTTCATCTATGAAAACAACCACTCCACGATCTGTTTCACTTCTTATACACCTTCCTGCTGCTTGAAGAGCTTTATTAATAGCAGGAATTATGTATGCATAATCCCAGCCAGCTTTAAACTTCTTCTCGTAGTGATCAATTAGAGCTTTTGTCTTTATGTCAGGATGTTCTAAAGGAACACCTACAATTATCACACCCTTGAGAAAATCTCCAGGAAGATCAACACCTTCTGAGAAGTTAGCACCGCTAACACCCATTAAAACCGCGCCTTCATTGGCCATGGATTTAAACCTGTTAAACAATTCCTGCTTCTCGGGTTTGGACATGTCTTGTTTTTCAAGTAGGATTGTTTTGTTGGACATGTCAGCGAAGAATTCGTACACTCGATCTCTTATGTAATAAGATGGGAAGAATATTGCCACATTTCCAGGGATTAAGTTAGATATGGACGAACAATGTCTTGCTATCTTTTGATACTGTTTTTCGTCTCTCTTCTCGAACTTTGTAGAGGTGTCAGGTATTATCAAAGCAAGTCTGTTCTTTGGAGGGAATGGACTTGGAAGCTCTATTATTTCTGTTAGCTCATCTGGGAATCCAAGTATCTCTTTGTACATTGACGTCGGATTAAGAGTACCTGACATTATTATAGTAGAGTAAGACTCATAGATTATTGGCTTAGATGCTACAGCTGGATCTAAGCAAGCTAGTTCTAACTCTATTCTTTTACTTTCTTTGGTTTTGTGTTTTCTTTTTATCTTTCTGAGTATTCTTATGTAGTTTTCTGATTTTACTTTCCAAGCCTCTAAAAAGTGAGCTACAAACGAACAAAAACTTCTCTTCTTGAACTTTCTTACTTCGTCTCCAAAAGTATGGAGTGTTGTTATTATCTCATCCATAGTAAAGCCACAGTCCTGTTCAATTAAGTCCATTAAGTACTCTCTGTCGATTTCAGTTTCTTCCTTTTCAGACTCATCACTTAACATCTCAAGTATTATTGCAATTTTTTGTATTATCTCGTGGATGTCGTCGGCATTCTCGGATTCGTTTAAAGCTCCGTTTATTGTGAAGCTTGTTAACCTCATTGAGAGCATGTTCCTTATTCTCTGGGGGAGGTTATGGGCTTCATCTACTATGAGTATTGAGTCCTCTAAAGTTTTGTTAAGTTTGGCAAAAAGGCTTTGTCTTATATGTGGCTCAAATATATGCATGTAATCCACTATGACAACGTTAGCATGCTTCCCCAATTCACATGCAACTTCGTATGGGCAAACTCCTTGATCATTTGATATGCTAACGATGTCTGCATTACTGACGGGAGAATTCTCAATTAGCCTTCCAACAGCTTTCTTCCCTTTGTCTTTAAAGTTGTTGTAGAAGGGACATGCTCCTTCCTTCCTTAGACTTTTACAGTACTCAAGAAAGTCGAAGTTATTCAATTCTGACACTCCACTTTGTAAGCACATCCATCTCTTAGCTACAAAGTCCGAGACTATGATCCTCACACCTTTCTTTTGATTTATGAGCTTTAAAGTTTCCAGTACTATGTTGTGGTGTGTGTGCCTTGAAGTTAGAAAGAAGATAGTCAAGTTGTTCTTTAGCGCATACTCGAGTGCAGGTATTAAGACAGATGCTGTCTTACCTACACCTGTTGGAGCATGAACTATAAGGTGATGCTTAGAGCTAAGTACATCCCTAACTTTATTCATAAGTTCGTCTTGGTATGGTCTTTTCTCTTCAAATGGAAATAAATCCATAAATTTCACTTTCTTTGAGTGGTTTATAAACCTTGTTTAAGCCCACTTCCGTTAAAGTTATTAACTTCTATATACTTTTAAACTTATGTTGCCTGAGAATGAATACCAAGACATGCTTTATCTTCTTAGAGAAAGTGTTAAGCTTGCTAAACAAGACAAACCAAAACAATTAATGGGTTTAAGTGATAGGATAATACACTCTGCTTCTATATATCAAGATAAGTACTCTCTTCAACTTGCTACTGCCATATACGCTTTAGCAAAGATCATGCTAAACGATTATGTTAGAAGAAAGTTTTACAAGAAGTATGAAGCCTTTATCCAAAAGAGTATAGTATTGCTCACAAAGGCTAGAGACCTTCTATCAAAAAGAAAGATTGACGAGTATTACAAAGTTATGTCAGATCTCCTAAAGCTCATAGGAGACACAGATAAAAGGTTGGGAGAGTACATAGAAGAAGTAATTAGGCATGCTATGATCAAAAAGGGATCAAGGATTTATGCTCATGGAATATCCATGGGAAGAGTAGCAGAGATACTTGGCATATCTGAGTGGGAGCTTATGGAAAAGACAGGATGGATGCCTGAAAAGGAGTTTATCCCAACTGAAACTCTCCCTCCAAGGGAGAGATTGAAAGAAGCGGAGGAGTTGTTTGGATGAAAGGATTGGTATTTGACTCAAGTACGTTAATAGTCTTAACTAATTCATGTAATCTTTGGGTTCTGGACACGTTTAAAGACAAGGTAGAATTTCTCATACCTGAATGGGTTTGGGAGGAGACTGTGGGTAAAGCTTTGCATATAGACAGGTTTAGGCTTGAAGGTATAAGACTTGACAATAAAATAAGGGAAGGGGTTATAAAGGTTGTAAAGGATGAGAAGGCAAGAAGCATAGCAGAAAGAATAATGGGGCTTGTTAACAACACATTCTCTGCTCATGGAAGATATTTACGTATAATACATAAAGGAGAATCTGAAATGATTGGTTTGGCGTTGGCTAGAGATATAAAGCATGTTGCCATAGATGAGAGAACTACAAGGATTCTTATAGAAAAGCCTGAGTTAGAGAAGAAAGTTTTGGAGTCAAAACTTCACACAAAGATAAGGGTAGACTATCAGAACCTTAGAGAACTTAAGTCCCTCGTAGGAGGACTTAAGGTTTTGAGAAGTGTGGATATTCTTGTTTACGCTTTCAAGAAGGGTTTGTTTAAGGTTGATGAGAAGAAGAAATTAGATCTTCTAAGGGGAATACTTTGGTCTGCAAAACAGCTAGGATGCGCCATCTCTCCTAGGGAGATAGATCAATACTTGGACACAGTTAAGGTTTAAAGATTGTTTTCTACGTCGTGGACGAGTTTTCTTACGCTGTTGACGACGTCTGGATTAACGCTTATAGAGTCTATTCCTTGTTCTACTAGGAATCTTGTAAACTCTGGATATTCAGAAGGAGCTTGTCCGCATATACTAACAGTCTTTCCTTTCTCATGAGCTTTTCTTATAAGATAAGAGATGGCAAGCTTGACGGCAAGATTGTTCTCGTCAAAGTAGCCTCTCTTTGCTAGTAGCTCAGAGTCTCTATCTACACCAAGAATAAGCTGTGTAAGATCATTGCTGCCTATTGAGAATCCATCACATAATTCAGCAAATCTATCTGCAAGGAATATCACAGAAGGAACCTCTGCCATAAGATACACCTTTAGCCCTTCTTCTCTTTTTAGCCCTTCTTCTTCCATGATCTTCAAAGCTTTTCTTACTTCACTTATTTTTCTTACAAATGGAAGCATAACATGAACATTGTTAAGTCCTGAGTCTCTCAAAACTTTTATTGCCTTACATTCAAGTCTAAATACCTTCTCGAACTCTGGAGATATATAACGGGATACACCTCTCCAGCCAAGCATAGGATTTCTTTCTTCAGGTTCGTATTTCTCTCCACCTTCTAAGTCTTTATACTCATTTGTTTTAAAGTCCGAGAATCTGACAATTATTGGCTTTGGATGGATTACGCTTGCAACTTTTGATATTCCCTTAACAAGCTCATTGATGTAAACATCTTCTTGGCTAGAGTTTATTAGCTCTAATGGATGCTTTTTGATTATTGATGCTATTATGAACTCTATCCTCATAAGGCCCACTCCATCAAAGAACAAGTCTTTGTACTTCTCAATCATGTCTGGGACACTAAGATTCATGTAGATCTTAGTTTTAGTTGGGTAGTACTCTTTAACTTCTGTTGGGGTTGTTGATTCTGGAAGCTTTGGAGCTTCTTGTGGCTTAACTTCTCCAGCGTATATAACTCCATTGTAAGCATCAACTGTTATGATCTGGCCATCTTTTAGAATCTCTGTGGCTTTTTCTGTCCCTACAACTGCTGGTATTCCAAGTTCTCTGCTCACTATTGAAGCATGCGCTGTTAAGCCCCCTTCATCTGTTACAATGGCTGCAGCTCTTTTCATCGCAGGGACCATATCAGGATTTGTCATTTTGGTTACAAGAATATCCCCTTTTTGGACTTTGCTGAGGTCTTCTAATGATTTTACTATCTTCACAGGACCAGAAGCATAACCTGGAGATGAGCCAAGACCTCTTAATATAATCTCTCCTTGTGGTCTTATCTCCTCATGCTTAAATTCTTTCTTAGTGGTTGTGACAGGTCTAGTTTGTACTATATATAATCTTCCTTCTTCAATAGCCCATTCTATATCCTGTGGGAAATTGTAATGGTCTTCAAGCCTTTTGATGATTCTTGCTAAGTTTATTATCTCTTCATCTGTTAGACACTGAGATTTAGCTTTTGACTCCGGGACTTGAAACTTAAGATTCTTTCCAGAAAGGGGATCTCTTTTTATCATTATTTTCTTGTCTTTGACGTCTTTCCTTATGATCTGGAAAGTGCTTTTATCGACTATGTAAAGATCTGGTGTTACGGCTCCAGATACGATTGCCTCACCCAAACCATATGAGGCTTCTATTACTATTTCATTTGGATTGTTGGTTGCTGGGTTAATGGAGAATCCCACACCAGATTTATCAGACTCCACCATCTTCTGTACTATGGAACAAAGTCCTACTTTCATATGGTCGAATTTATTTTTCTCTCTGTAAAATATTGCTCTTGCTGTAAATAAGGAAGCCCATGTGGCTTGGACAGCCTTAACAACATTCTCCTTACCTTTAACATTTAAGAAGGTAGCCTGCTGACCTGCAAATGAGGCTTCTGGCAGGTCTTCAGCTGAAGCAGATGATCTAACAGCCACGAATGGACTTTCCCTTTTAACAGATGTTATGATCGTGTGTGGGAGGTTTACAGCTTCTTTCCCAAACAATCCAAGTGCTTCATAAGCCTTCTCTATTTCTTCTCTTATGTAGTGTGGCATTTGTGTTGTTAGTATGAGATTTTGTATCCTTTTTGCGTTTATTCTCAAATTCTCTGAGTCGTCTACATTCGTTTCATCTAGAATAGACTTAATTTTATCCCTGATACCAGTTCTTTCAATAAAATCAAAATATGCCTTCGTTGTCACAAGGAAGGCAGGAGGAACAGGAAATCCAGCGTTGTACATCTCCCCAAGATTTGCTCCCTTTCCACCAACTATTGCAACATCATCCTTATGAACATCCTTTAGCCAAAGGATGTAGCGACTTTGATCCATAGAACTATAAGAATTAGGAGGTTAATAAAACTATTCCTCAACCACTATCTTCTTATCTTTGTCTAGGATTTTTATTTTCATATCGCCTGCTTCGATGTCTATCTTTATGTCACTTGTGATTTTATTGGATTTTATGAACATGAAGAATTTGCTTAAGAAGTTTCTTAGATCCGGATAGGTTAAGCGTGTTTCGAATTGCGAGTTGAAATTGAATTCATCAAACAAGAAGGATAAGTTCTTGTAAAGATTTATTGTGTCTGTTAAGTCTGTGACGAATCTTAGTTTGAATATGGAATTTCTTAGCTTGAAGTTTGATATGATTCTCTCTAATGTGTTTAAAGGCTCGTTCTTGGAAAGTGTGTAGAAGAACTCCTTAACCATAGGGAATTAAATGCCTTATTGCTTATTAATGTTTTCTTCG
Source organism: Candidatus Woesearchaeota archaeon (assembly GCA_964591855.1). GTDB lineage: Archaea > Nanobdellota > Nanobdellia > CAZCWL01 > CAZQAZ01 > CAZQAZ01. Next base: position 21,252 of record CAZQAZ010000003.1, read on the forward strand.
CTGACCACAATCTTAAATTTGCATCCCATCTTATCGGAAGCTTTCTTCAAAGCTTCTTTTGCTTTCTCTATGTTTTCTTTAGTTGTAGATACGAACATAACCTCCTGCCCAGGTTTAACCCTAGCAGCTACAGATATAGGCTTTCCAAAAGCTTTTGTCATACCTGTAGAATACCTGTCAGCACCTGCACCAGCTGCTATTGGGTTCTCCCTTAAAACCTGGTGAGGATAAGTCTTGATCTTAAAGTAATAACCATAATTTCCTATTAATCTAGATAGCCTTCTAACGGCTGCCATTCTTGCGCTCTCTAAAGAATTGTGCCTTATTTGCTTTGCCTCTTGAGATATGAGAGAAACTCTCCATCCAAAATGCTTTCCTTTCTCGCCCATGTCATACATAACTACTTTTGAGCCTGGTACACCTCTAACAAATGACTTCTTCTTAAATCTAGACTTTCTAGTATAAGCTTTTCCGGGCTCTCTGTAGCATTTTGCGGGTCTTAATCTAGCCATAACTACATTTTTGCAGAGAATAGTTTATAAATCTTTTGATTATTATTTAATTATGCCAAGACTTCGTTCTGAGAAGGCAGCTAAATTACTTAGCGAAGCCAAGAGGCACGTCTCTATAGCTGATAATATGTTCACTTATGCTGCTTCTGTGACTGACAGCTTCAAGGTTTATATAAGCTGTATCTCACACCTCAAGGAAGCAGCCATTCTAATGGCTAAAGCTGCCCTTGAGAACGAAGCATATTTTAAAAGGATTCTCTTCATCCCAACGAACGAAAAGCTCCTATTAAAGACATTTTTGGACAGATTTGACGAGAAGCTAGGAATATCCTTACTTGACAAAAAGCACCTTAAGGAGATAAATTACATATATGAGACATATAAGTCAAGGGAAACAGGTATGAAGAGAGGCGATTCTTATATTGTCATATCTGCAAACTTTGACATTGTTAGCTTAGATAGGTCTCAGATTAAAAACTACTTGATGACGATGAAGAGTTTAGCCACAAAGCTTGAGGATTGGTTAAGGGATCAGTACTTAGAGTAAATTATGTCCGCTAGTTCTTTTGCTCCTGTTGGTTGTACATTTTCCTCTTCGAGGTTGAATTTAAGCTCAGGTATTCTCTTAAAGAAAGTTTTTAGATCGTCTTTAAACTCGTAGTCAAGGCTTGCATGGGCCAATCCTGTTCTGAACACAGATACCGCATTGGCCAGCTGTTCTATATGGTTCTTCAAAGGTATGACTAAACTTGGCTTTTTCATACATATGGACTCACTTAAAGTGGAGTGGCCAGCGTGTGATATTATCCCCTTAGAGGAAGCAACGTAGAATAGCATATCTTTTATGAAAGGTACAATTGTTAGATTGTCTTTTAAAGTTCTACGTTTTGTGAAATAATTGGATACGACTATGAACTTCTTGCTGTGGTGGGCTTTTAGATATGGAATAACCTCCTTTAATAAGGCATTCCCGAATATAGAACCACCAAAGTTTACCAAGTAAAAGTTCCTTTTCCTTGGTTCTTTCTTAAGAGGTCTGATAATTGGATTTATGAAGGTTATATTCCTTCTCTTGTACTTCACAAAGCTTGGACATACAACTTCAACATTCCTTTTAACGAGGTAATTAATGAGCCACTCTATTATTTTATATTGCGCCTTAAGTTTTGTATTCAAGTAAACCTTTGGGATGTATTCTATTTCTGTGAGGATGGTGGGGAGGTTGGTTAGGATTATGACTCTTTTTTTGAACTTCAAACCAGCCATTATTGTTAGTGGTTCAGAGTCAGAGAGAATAACATCTGGATTATACGAATCTACGAGATTCTTTACTCTTGTGTATGATTTTCTAATCTCCTTGCTCTTCTTAAGCTCTTCTATAGCAGTCTTAAGCATGGAGAAAGAGAATTCCTTTCCTTTGTACTCTATACCTTTGATGTTCGTAGCTTTAATACCATGTGCTAAAAAGTAAGAATATGCTGGTTCAGCTGCAAGTATCTTGTAACTTTTAAGATAAGGAAGTAGAGCATGTACTCTAGTTGCGTGTCCAAGACCTATTCCTGTAACACCTATAAGGACTTTCATTTCACACCTCGTAGAATGGTTCAGCGTATTTTACTCCCATCTTCTTTCCAGCTAACAGACTTTTAAGTATGACAACTTTCTTTAATAGATTTATAAGGAATCTCTGGGATTTATACTTTTCTAACGCCTTCAGCTTTAGCTTGAAGGTGTCCGTCACATCTTCAAGGTACTGAGCATGACGGAGTCCTAGTATGTCCCATCTATTTATTTGGTAAGTCATGACCTTTGGCTTGTAATCTAACTCAAAGATTACTTTTGTAAGTAGCTTATTAACGGCAAGGTGATCAACGTGTCCATCCTTTTGAGAGTGATATAGTATAAGTCTTGGCTTGTACTTCTCAATTAAGGCCTTTACTCTTTTCTCTACTTTTCTATCTCTTACTTCTTTTGCTATGTTCGCATCGCTTAGACCTAAAAATATTACTTTCTTAACACCAAGAATATCACATGCTCTTTGTGTTTCCTTCATTCTTACTTTAATGATTTCTAGCCTGGACCTGGCCTTACCAGGCTCCATTAACCTTGCCCATAGCTTAGAATCTCCAAATGAGAATATTACCACTATTACAGGTTCTTGTTTAGCGTACTTTGCTATAGTTGCACCGGGACCTAGCACTTCGTCGTCCGGGTGGGCTGCAAATACCATGACTGTCATAAAACCCTAAGAATGAAACGATTTATAAATGATTCTGTATAACATTTCGTATGGAAGTTATGTTCGTTGAGGGGAGGTCGGATTTAAAGCTGTCTAGAGATTTCATGAAAGAAATACTAGAGAGAGTAAAGGGGAAGACGGTTGGTTTAGCGACTACTGTTCAGTACATTGACCAACTTAGGGAGTTAAAGGAGTATCTTGTTAGGAATGGGGTGAAGGTTTATGAGTCCAAATCAAAGTTTGGTAAGTACCCTTGCCAAGTTTTAGGTTGTTCTGTTATTAAGTATAATACAGATATTGTTCTTTATCTTGGGACAGGTAGGTTTCATCCTTTGGGACTTGCACTTGAGAATGATTCTGAGGTTGTAATTGCAAATCCCGAGAGCGAGACAGTTAGTGTTCTAAGTAAAGATGAAGTGGAGAAGTACAAGCTAAAGATTAGAGTGAATAAAGAGCTGGTTAAGAGGGCTAAGAAAATAGGGATCCTAGTGAGTACTAAGCCTGGACAAAGCAAGCTTGAGGATGCAATAAGACTTAAGAAGAAACTTGAAAGTGAAGGTAAAGAAGCGTATATTCTAATGTTTGACACTCTTAATTTTGACGAACTGAATAATTTTCCAGACTTTGAGGCGTACATTAATACAGCTTGTCCAAGACTTTTCGATGATAGTGAAAAGTTTAATAAACCAATAGTAAATATATCTCACTATGAAGAAAACAATTATTAGGAGAAACTTTGTTCACATTCTTTCTGCTGCTATTATTCCTATAGCAATAATGTTTGGTGATTTGTTTGCTATAGGAGTTTCAAGTCTCTTAGCAGGATTTTATGCTTTATATCTCCTGTTCAAACACCATCCTAAGCTCAAGACCTGGAAGAGCGTTGATAAGATAATAGACAAGTTCTCGTATTACAGGTACAGTGGGAAGGTTGATCTAGGTCCATTATTCTTATGGCTAGGAGTTGTAATAACCTTATTATTCTTCTCAAATGGTGTAAAGTTTCCCAATCCTGCATATGCTGGAATAATGATACTTGCCTTTGGGGATGGATTTGCAGCTTTAAGTGTTCTAATAGAGAATAGGAGAGTTCTAAGGCATGGGAAATCCTTAGAGGGTTCAATTATGTGTTTTGTTGCGGGATGGCTTGGAGCAAGTTTATTTGTTCCAATGAAAATTGCATTCGTTGGAGCTTTGGTTGGAACTTTCTTGGAGTCTTACGCTAGAACAATTGACGATAACATATTAATACCAGTGTTCTCAGCATTTGTAATGAGTGTGCTACTATGGTAAAGCTTAGCCAACACTTTCTAGTCTCAGAAAGTGTTAGGGATAGAATAGTAAAAGCTGCTTCTCTTACAGGGAAAGATGTTATACTGGAGATAGGTCCTGGGAAGGGCTTTCTAACAGAAGCCTTACTAAAAGTTGCTAAGAAGGTTTATGCCATAGAGCTTGATAGGAGGTTATGCTCTTATCTTAAGTCAAAGTTTAGTAAGGAGATAAAAGATGGGAAGTTAGAGGTTGTATGTGGAGATGCATTGAAGTACGATTTTCCTAAAGCCGTAACGAAAATCGTATCAAACCTACCATATAAAATCTCCTCTCCAATTGTTGAGAGGATTATTCTCTTTGGAAAGCCTTCTGTACTTATGTTCCAAAAGGAATTTGCTGAGAGAATGGTTGCTAAACCTGGTAATAAGAACTACTCCAGACTTAGCTTCTTGGTGAGGTATTTAGCAGATGCTGAGATAGTCTTTTACGTTCCAAGGAGAAACTTCAAACCTATCCCGAAAGTGGATTCGGCTGTTGTTAAGATGGTACCTAAGAGAATCAAGGTGGACAGAGAACTGCTATTTGTAGCAAAGCTCTTATTTCAACATAAGAGGAAGAAGGTTATAACTGCCTTGGTGTCCGAAAGAAGGCATTTTACAATACAAGATAAAAAGAAGCTTAAGGCTAAGCTTCAGGAGTGTTTGGGTACGATAGCTAACACTAAGGTATTGGACTTGGATGTAAACGACATGAAATCCATAAAAACCAAGATTAGAAATATTCTTAAATCTGCAAGTTAGGAATCTGATTATGGAAGATTATCTTGGCAGAGCACTTGAGAAGTACAGAGAAGGGGACTTGGAGATGGCCATGGCGTTTCTTGATAAGATTTTCATGTTTAAGGATTCTATGGATCCAAGAGCACGTCTTTTAAGGGCATCTATAGAGTTATTCCAAGGGAAGCTAGACGAAGCTTATAGAGATGTGTGTAGGGCTTTTGCCTGTAGTGGAGATCCATCACATTCCAACTTCGAGAGATTTGAGGATTTCTCGAAGGGTAAAACAAAGGGAGAAGTATACAATTGGATAAGGGACGCATTGGATACAGGTTTCCTAGCTTATAAGTTAGGAGAGCCAATCCACAATATTTAAAAGTTAACACAGTCTTTAATTTCTATGGAATTCCCAAGGCTTAGAAAGCTTACTGTTGAAAAGTATGAGAGAGAGTTTGAGACCAAAAAGATGAGGGATAGAAGACTCTTCTATGATCTTAATGTAAGGGTTGGCGATCCTGAAGAGCTTAGATCCGATGTTAACGAACTCCTACAGGATATGGATTATGACGTAGTTCTTAATGAATTAACTAAGTTTGAAGACGCAGAGATGGATAAGATGTTCATGGGGGGCAGGCTAAAACCTCTTAAAGCAGTAATCAAAGCCAAAAAGATAGTTAGAAAGGGACCAAAGTTCCCGTTGATTTGGAAAACCTTCTTTATACTTGGTCTTGTTTCGATTGTTATATCTTTACTTCCTAAGGACTTTGGATTCACAGGAACATTTAGATACATAAGCCTTGGATTCTTTGTGCTTGCTGGTTTAGTCTATCTAATCAAGGAGAAAATACCTCTTGTCATATGGATAAAGATAGTTGGCATATACAACGTACAAGATGAGCAGGCTGATGTTAGAGTTGTTTTAGCTGGAGACATACTGAAGGAAGATAAGACAGTGTTTTCCAAGCTTGAAGATGAGTTAAGTGAGGTCTATAATGTGCTTGCTAGGAAGTACATTAAGAAACTATCCAAGAGACAGATAGTTAGCCAAATTAAACTTCCAGAGAAGGCGAAGGCTAATCCTGAGGCAAGGATTTTAGAGATCATGGCAGATGTGGATAAGGAACTCTCAAAGCTTGAGAGGAATTTAATAAATGGGAAGATTACAGAGGCCACATACAAGGAGTTGAAAGAGAAACTCCAGAAGAAGAAAGAAAAGTTAAGCACCATCTATGACTTGTTGAATATTTAACTGTTTAATTGCTGTCTTTGAATAGTATCTTCTTTCTCTTACCATTCTTGTCCTTTATCACAACTTCGGCATAGTCTCTAATCCTTACTTTATGCCCATGAGATTCTGCTACTTCCTGGGCTATGTCCCACACTGCTGTTTTGAAGTCTGCACCAAGTGAAAGAACATGATAATTAACAAATGCAGATCCCATATCTACCATTGCATCTGTAGCTTGTGGAGTGGTGCCCCCAAAGTCCACGGCCTTTCCTGTTATCTTATACACCAAATTCTCAAACTTGGTTATTAAACCCATACCTTGGAAGACGTATTCGTAGAATAAAGGTTGTATTATGCCTCCTATCCCCATGTAAACCTTTCTTCCAAGGTTTCTAAGGCTTTCCTCCCATGGTTTCTTAATAGGATGGGTGTGGATTACAGCGGATTCTAAAGTCCCACCATCTTTCTCTACCATCTTCTTTACGTCTTCAATTGTGTCTTCTAATTCTTTATCATCCATCATGTCTTCAACTTTCTCATGAACATTGTATATTAGAAGCATAGTCTGCATTGCAAGGGAACCCTTAAGAGCATGTGCGAAGAGATCATCGTGCGTTACAAGATAAGCCTTTAAGAGATTGATATCGTACATAACTGCGAATATGGTTTGAAGAAGGGCATTGTAAGCTTCGTATCTCTTCGCTCTTCTTACTAAGCCTTCAAGTCCATCCCTCTGATAGGCTACATCAAGCTGTCCCCTTATATACTCGTCAAGTATCTTTCTCCCAAGCATGCATATGAAGGCATATGCAATTTTATAAATTTATTCAGACCACACCAAGAATGCTAAGAATAATCCAAATTATTAAGCCAACCATTATCCACTTAAGAATAATCCTTACATACTTCAAAGCAACCCATACGAAGAAAAGAATTATAATAAGAATTATTAGTGTTGCATTTCCTGTACTTAATCCAAGACCTGTTAACCAGCCTACTATCCCATTAAAGAAGTTTTTCACATCAGCTATGAACTTTATGATTTTGCCTATTGTGTCTACAGTTTGTGATAGAACTTCGAGGGTTTGTGTTAAACTTGAAGTTTGATTATCAGAAGCAAGTACTAAGGGCATGACTAGCATTGGTATTAAGAGAAAGAACAATATTCTCTTGTTCATCCTCTTGAACATAGACATTAGTTTCTCCCATAAGAGAAGAGGCAACACTATTAAGGTAAGGGCGGCGAGGGCTGCTAGCTTGTTAGGTTGCACATGCGGATTTCTTAGTATGAGAAGTATAACAATCGTAGCTAAGATGAGCACGTAAACAAGTTTGTTGAGTATCCACAGCAATGTGCTAAGTGGCTTTTTGTATTTCTTAATTCCTTTTTCTGCTATGTGATGAAGAAGGTATATGAAGTAAATCTCATACACCAACGCTCCAAAGAATAGGAAGTAGGATGACTTATAAAAAGAGAAGTACGAGAACAAGGATGAAAATGCAAGTAAGAAAACACTTATCACAAAAGAGAGTTCGGATGCAATTAAGTACTCTTTGGTGTTCTTGTACTCAGTTCTAAAGCCAAGCTTATCTATTCTAAAAGTTTGCTTGGTTTGTTTAGAGTGTCTCGGATGCTTTGAGCCCATACCTATTTCAAAAACTCATCCTTTAAATGTTAATCGAAAACTATTTAACGTTGATTGGCATAAGATTGGCGGAGGCGATATCCTATGGGTATTGGAGGTTATTTCTTCTTAAAGGTTAAGGGGCTCTTCAATAGAAATCTTGAAGAGCTTGGGAAGTCTAGGGATGTAGAGCTCATACATGAGTGCGGTGGAATAGAAGTACCTATCTACTTTGTAAGACCTTCTAACATAAAACCAAGCAGAAAAGGAGAGTTGGAAGAAGAACTAGAGAAGTAGCTGCTTAACTATGCAGTAAAGATCTTGTACTTGTCTTTGCCTTCGAGTTCCATTATTATTCTTCTTACTATTATTTTCTTTGGATCTGGGATAAGTGGAACTCTCTTTTGTATGTCTTCGAATGATTCAAATGGTTTTTCTTTTCTTGCCTCAAGCAAGTGCCACATGTGCTTCTTACCAATCCCAGGTAAGACTTCAAATTCGTGAAGTCTTATATTTATACCCGAGGCATTGTTAAAGAAATCTACGAATTCTTTTTCCCTTTGCTCTACTAACCTTGTTATTGCATTTTCTAATTCTTCTCTAGCAAAGTTTGTAAGCTTGGATATGTTAATCCTTCCTATAACGTGATGTATTCTTTCTCTCTTATCAGGACCAATATAAACCCTTTCACCATGCTTAAGTGTTACGCCTGCTTTTGGGGCTACTTCTAGCAAAGTGAAATATTTCTCGCCAAGAATCTGGGCTACAGGCTTCCTATCTCTACCTAAAGGATATCCCTGTGGAAGGAAATCCAATACTATCCCGTAGTCCTCTCTCTTTATAGGTCTCTTAAACACAAACAACACCTCATATGTATTTGGACACGACTTCAAATATCTTCTGAAGTTCTTCTGCCGTGAAAGAAGTTACAGAATCTTCTAGAATTAACTTTAAGTCCTCCATGTCTCTTGGCAGGATGTCAATTATCTTTGCTACATGATGCTCTTTAAGTTTTCTCATCTCCAATCCTTCTAATTCCTTTTTTAATTCCATGGCCTTTTCCTTCTTTAGTTTTGAGAATGCCTTAGCGTGCCTTAGAGCTTTCTTCTGCTCTATGGTTTTTTCTTCTATAGGCTCTAGTATTTCTTTTACCTCTGGAAGGCTTACGTACTTTTCTTCAACTATGTCAAAGTCGCTTATCATTTTTCCACCTTCTTTAGATGCACATTTGCAGCTATGACCCTTTTAACTTTGTTCCCATCTTTCAACTCAACAATGGTTGCTTTCCCTCTTTTACCAACAACTTTTGCTATCTTTCCCCAGAACCTTCTAAATGGAAGTCCTTTTTGATAGGAAGGTTCCGGAACTATGACTACTTTGTCTCCCTCCTCAAACTGTTGGAGGAACTTTGAGATCTTTACTTTACCTCTGTCTCTTATGTGCTTCTTTAGTCTCTTTCTTGTGTCTGAAAACTTTCCTTTTTTCTTCTGCACCATTTTTATCACTACCCCAACTCTTTATCCCGTTTTAAGATTCTGAAAAAGCTTATACTTAAAAAGCTTTTGGTGAACTTAATTCAACAGCACGATACTCTAGAAACTTTTATAAGCACCCCTACGACTTCTGGTGTATGGAGAGCACAAAGTCAAAAGAGCAAATTTTTTATATGTATAAATTATTATTTAATGATAGTTTAAGTCCCCGGTATGACCCTTTTGTAGGGGAATACCGGGCTTCCCTTAGTTCTGTGGTGAGGTCTTGTGGTTAAGAGGGCTATAGTCTTCGTTGATGCTAACAATTGGTACCACAATGTTAAGAGATTCTTTAAGCCTGGTGATATAGATATTGTAAAGATATCTCAGTTCCTATGCGAAGTTAAAGGGTAT
>CAZQAZ010000003.1:30889-33705 GCA_964591855.1 Candidatus Woesearchaeota archaeon
TATTGTCGAATCTGTATTTTTTGATTTGGCGGATACAAAAAGAAAGGAGAAGGGAATAGATGTATGGATAGCTGTGGACATCATACGTCTTGGAATCATAGAAGATAAGTATGATGTTTGTATCTTAATCTCGGGAGATGCTGACTTCGTACCGGCTTTAAATCTCATAAAAGATAAAAAGGAAGTTTTAGTAGCTATGACCCCGGTAGGCTTCTCCACTGAGCTAAGATCTAACTTTCCATTTTTCGTATTGAAAAAGAGTACACTAGCAAAGTGCTTTGCTAATCTTAAAGATTAGCCAAGCATCGAAGGATCAAGTTTGGTAAGATCTATGTTGCCGAATTGTTTCATTAACTTCTTGAGTTTCCTGTTTCCAATCATACCTTTCATTAGCTTTTTCACTTTGTTATACTGATCAAGAAGAGCTTTTACTGTTTTTATGTCTGTACCTGAACCTTTTGCTATTCTCTCCATTCTAGAATGGTTTATGATGTCTGGATTCTCAAGTTCTTCTTTTGTCATGGAATCCATTATGTACTTGAACTTTTTGAGGTTCTCTTCCTGAACATTGATTAAATCTTTTGGGAGTTTAGCCATACCCATCCCAGGTATAAGATTCATTATTTGTGACAGAGGACCCATCTTTTTCATGGATTCTAATTGTTCATAGAAGTCCTTTAAAGTGAAGTCTCCCTTTAGCATTTTCTTACTTAGCTTCTTAGCCTTCTCTTCATCTATTGCTTCCTTAGCCTTTTCTAGTAAGGTCTCAAGATCTCCAAGACCAAGAAGTCTTGATACGTATCTTTTTGGCTCAAATTCCTCAAGATCGTCTAGCTTTTCTCCTGTACCTATGAATTTAATCTTTGCACCAGTTATAGCACATGATGTAAGAGCCCCACCTGCTCTTGCTGTACCATCCGTCTTAGTTAGGATAACACCAGTTATCCCAAGGAGATCGTGGAATTCTTGAGCCTGAATCTTAGCATTCTGCCCTAAGTCTGCAGGCACAACAAGAAGTATTTCATCAGGTGTAAGTTCCTTCTTAATGCTTGCAATCTCATCTCTAAGCTCGTTATCTAAAGCGTCTCTGCCTGCAGAATCAGCTATTATCACATCATACTTGCTGAATTGGTCTTTGAACTTCTGAATGACTTTAACAGGATCCTTCTCATCTTTTATGTGAAATACAGGTACTCCTACCTTCTCACCAAGCTGTATAAGTTGTTCTACAGCTGCTGGCCTAAATGTGTCTAAAGCTAAAAGGGCTACTTTGTAGCCCTTCTTCTTAAAGAATTTAGCTAGTTTTCCAGACGTAGTGGTCTTTCCGGATCCAAATAACCCAACCATAAGGATTATGAATGGCTTTTTGCTAATCTCTATCTTATGTCCTTCTTCTCCTACTAACTCTACTAGTGTATCATAAATTACAGATATAACCTGCTCCTTTTTGGTTATGCCCTTTCCTAGGCCTTTCTTAAGCTTGTCTTTTACTTTGTTAGTGAACTCGAATACAAGCTTAACATCAACATCGGATTGCAGCATGGACTTTTGTATGTCCTTTAGAACTTCGTTAATTAGCTTATCTGAGGCGAAGCCAGCTGAGACTAGCTTCCTCAAAGACTCTTTTATACCTTCGAACATATTTAAACTACCACATGTCTCTTTATTAATGTTTTTCTGTTGGTAATGTATATAAATGTTGAGAACCAAGTATAGGACAATGCTTGAGGACAGATTTCCTATGCCACGGGGAAGGGACCTTAGATTCCAGAGTCCGTACGAGCAGATGGAGCTCGTTCGTGCTTTAGGGTATCTGTGGGTGTTAAAGGAAAGAGTAGAGGGTAAGGTGCCAGAGATCGCAAGTCTTCTTGAGACAGCTTTAAGAGCTTACTTCGAAAGAGGTGTCCCAAGAGATATGGTCTTAAAGGAGATGAGAGAAATCCTCTCGAGAGAATCTCCTATTGAAGGAGCTTCTTTAGAATCTTATCTTTCTTGAACCATTCGAGATCGTCGTATCCCTGGCCTGTACCAAGGAATAGGATAGGTTTCTTAGTTACATAAGAAACAGATATTATAGCTCCGCCCTTTTGATCTACGTCAGATTTCGTTAGGATTATGTAATCAATACCTATCTTCTCATTGAATGCTTTAGCTTGGTTAATAACATCATTACCAGTTAAAGCATCTCCAACGAATATTGTTATATCTGGCTTGATCACTCTTTTTATCTTCTCCAGTTCGTCCATAAGGTTTGAATTAGCATGAGACCTTCCTGCTGTATCTATCAACACAACATCTATCCCTCTAGCCTCTGCATGTTTAACAGCATCAAAGGCTACAGCGGCAGCATCTGCTCCATAATCATGTTTAATGACTTTAACGCCAAGATTCTTAGCATGCTTCTCAAGTTGTTCGATGGAAGCTGCTCTAAAGGTATCAGATGCAGATATAACACAAGTTTTTCCCTTGTTTTGTAAGTACTTACAGAACTTTGCAAGTGAGGTCGTTTTTCCAACCCCATTCACTCCAACGAACATAACCTTAAGAGGCTTCTTCTTAAGAAGCTCGTTGAATTCCTTCTCATCAGCTTCCATTAAGACAGATGAAAAAGCATCCTTAATGGCACTTTTAACTACGTCTTCCTCTTTTCCTCTCTTAACCCTTCCCTCGACCAAATCCTCTTTAAGGACTTCCTTTATCCTTTCTACAACCTCAAAGGCTACATTAGCCTCCAGAAGCGCAAATTCCAGTGGTTCAAAGATTTTCTCAAACTCTTTTTCTGTTAGTCTCTTAGTGGTAAGTCTTGAAAGAAGCCC
>CAZQAZ010000003.1:33805-65661 GCA_964591855.1 Candidatus Woesearchaeota archaeon
TTGGCTTTGGGCTTCTTAGGAGCCTTAGCTTTCTCCTCCTTAGGCTCCTTAGGCTTAGTCTTTACTGCGTCCTTAATTACCTTAAGAGATTCCTTCAGTTTGTTCTTCAAAAACCCAAACATGGTTATAGAATGTTAAGGAGCCTTAATAAACCTTTTTATTTGTTTGGATTAAGCTCCATGATCTTGTGTTCTAAGTTATGTAGTTGATTGGCAATCTTGGTTAGTTCAGCACTTATCTCACTTTGGGTTTTGGTGAGTTCTTCTATTTGCTTCCTTAGGTACTTAATTCCATCGTCAAAGCTTTTATTAACAACTATATTTGAACCAACATTAATCAAAACACCGTCTTCAACTACATTGGCTTTGACAAAAACTCCTGTAGCTAAAGGTAGTACTACATCGTCTCTCTTTTTCTTTAGTTCTTCTATTGATGAGATTATAGCTTCGTACTCTTGTTTTCTAGCTTCGATGTTCTGCATAAGATTAGAAAGATTCTCAGACTCTTGTCTTAAAGCCTCGTATTCATAAACAGCGGCTTGAAATTCTTCTTCCTTACTCATATCCTTACTCATAATTTCACTTCTTCTTAAGGGTTTGTTTCATCTCACTCTTCTTTGTTGGCTTAACTTTCTTCTCTTCCTCCTCTTTTTTCTTCTCTACTTCTGTTTTTAGCTCTTTCTTCACTTCTTCCTTTTCCTTTAATGCTTCCTCAAGTTTCTTTTCTTTCTTCTTCTCTTTCTCTTTAAACTTAAGGCCAAACAATTGAACTCTTACTTCATCGTCTTCTTTCCTTGCAACAACTTTTATCTTAGGATAAGGATTCTTAGCACCCCTCTCCCATATCTTTTCATTAAGTTCTTGCTCTATCTTTATATTCTCAGACTTCATGTGTCTCTTCATGAACTTCTTAAGGGCAGCTATGGCTCTCTTTGCCCTTCTCCATCTAGGAACCTTCCTAAATTCTCTTGCAAGAGGTACAGTATAAACTCTCTCTATCTTCTCTGCCATGAAAATCACTTCTTAAGCTTGCTTGTTCTCCAATGTCTTCTCATATGTGGATTCAATCTCCACCTATTTGATCTTCTTTTACCAAACTTCTTAAGTATAGCCCAAGCTGGAGCTCCTCTAGAAGCCCTACCTGCTTTTAACAACCTTAATTTCCTTGCAATGTGTTTTCCTACGGCCATGTTTATCCCTTCAACACCTTATGTGCGATATTATCTACGAGTTTCATTCCCTTTGGAGTTATGATTCTTCCTTTAGGTTGCTTTTTAATTAGTTCTTCACTTTCCAATTGTTGAAGTATTGTTCTTATAATTTTACCTGAAGCTTTAACTTTTCTTTCAGGCTTGTGTCCTCTGTTCTTTCGTCCTCCAAATCTTGTTCTAAGTCTTTCCACACCAACAGGACCATTAAGATAAACATTCCTTAATATAGCAGCTGATCTTAGATACCACCAATCTTCTTGTTCTGGAGGTCTTTCCTTATGAGCACCAGTCTTAACAAACTTCGCCCACTCTGGCATTTGTAGACCTTTAACTTTCTTTAACTCAGCTGCTAAAGCTTCTACAAGTTTATTTTGATCCACATCATATACATTTACCATGTATGATTCTTACTAAAATTGTATTTATAAAGCTTATGCTCCATGATTATGTTTAGTAAATGAGCTATAGACTGATCAATACTCCACCTCTTTTCCTGAAAACATAGATTCTATCTTTATTTTATGATTGCCCCTTATCACTTTTCCAATGACGTCGGCTTTAAATTCTTTTATCTCTTTTAATATTTCATAAGCGTCTCCTTCTTCAACACCCAATACAAACCCCATCCCGCAGTTAAAGGTTTTGTACATTTCATCATCAGAAACTTCTCGGTTATAGAGATCAAAGAACACTTCTTGGGGGCGTAGCCCATGATGCCTTTCAATTACAATATCAGCATCCTTAGGTAAGATGTCCTTCAGCTTTGTAAAAGCTCCACCTGTTATGTGCATCATTCCATAGATCTCAAATTGCTTGTCTAATGAAAGAATTGTGTCTATGTAGATGTTAGTTGGCTTAATAAATTCTGGTCTATACTCTTCACCAAACTTTTCTCTAACTTTCGTAAATCCATTTGAATGAAGACCACTGCTCTCTATTCCAATTAGGACATTACCTTTTCTAAACATGTTAAGTTTTGGGTTCTTGACAAATCCTAACATTGTTACGCTTAATTCTAGGCCATCCATGTTGTCATGGATGGCGGTTTCTCCTCCAGTAATAGCAATTTCTCTTCCTTTGCATTCACCGGCTAGATGAGAAATTATCTCTAATATGGCATCCTCATCATCTTCTGGTAGAAGTAAGTGATCGATAAGAGCGTATGGTGTGGCCCTCATCATTGCTAAGTCATTTAGATTCATAGCAAGAGCATCTCTCACAGCGTTCTCAAAACTCCTTTTTTCCCAGTGGTATATCCCTTTTGTTCCTATCCCATCTGTATGGTGGTATTCTTGATAAGAGAATTTCTTTCTAACAATATTTTTTTCTACTGAGACATAAGGTGTTTCCCATGTTTGCTTTATAAGCCTAAGAATTTCTCCTTTGTATGGCTTTGTGGAGTCATACATAAGACATAAAATAGGCCCAAGTTTAATAAAAGTTTCCCTGATAGTGAAGATAATGCTTTAGAGAAACTATTGTTTAAGGGCCCGGAGGGATTTGAACCCCCGATCTGCTGGGCCGAAACCAGCCGCCTTTCCGGACTAGGCTACGGGCCCAAAGTAGATAAAGAATTCATAATTTAAGAATATTTGTTTTCGTTCCAATCTTAACGCCATCGTGCTTTATCCACACTACAACGTCTACTACATCATCCTTAAAGTTAGCTTCTATTGTGTGTTCAACTTTGTTCACCCCAAGCCCAGGCCTATAGTATGGGAAGACAAAGGCAAGTAGCTTCCTAAACATACGCAGTGCTATATCCTCGTTCTCAAACTCAAAGACAACCTTCTCCGAAAGCTTACCTAAGAAATAAATGATCTTAAAGTGCTTAGTTTGAAGTATGATTTTGTCAACCTGTGAAAAAGGAATGTCCATAACACTCTTAAGTAATAGAGAAGGATCCTCGTCGAATGGAGCTTCCTTCTCAAGAGTTCTCACTTTACCAAGGTACTCGTACTCTATCTTAAGAATGTAAGTGAGGAACTTAAACTCCTTTGAGATCACATCGTAGAAGGTGTCTGGGGTTAAGATCACATTTCCGGAGTGCTGTAAAGTTATTTTATTCCCCTTTAGTTCGAGCGTGATTTTTCTCTTATTTAAAGTTTTTAAGTTCGATATGACTTCAAATGCAAGTTTGCTTTTTACTCCTTTAAGAATATCCCTTAATCCTAAAGCGTATTCAAAAACTGTTAGCACCATAGTTATTTTCCACACTCAGAAAATAAATATTTTACTAAATAAGGATTATGCAACAGTTAACTTTAAATAATCCTATCCCATTTCTTAGTTATGGCTCGGGGGAAGTTTATAGTTCTTGAAGGCATAGACGGTGCAGGAATAAGTACGCAAGCTGAATTGCTTGCTCAATACTTAAAGTCAAAGGGTAAAAAAGTCTTAGTTACGAAGGAGCCAACTAACAGGATCATAGGTGGATTGATAAGAGGATTCCTAACCGGGGACTGGTCTGTGGATCCAAAGACTGCTCAGTTATTATTTGCAGCCGATAGATCAGAACATCTTAAGAAGGTTATACTACCAGCTCTGAAGAAAGGACAATGGGTTATATGTGACAGATATATCTTATCGTCTATAGCTTATGGTTCATTGGATTTGGATAGAAAGTGGTTAGAAGCTGTGAACTCACAGTTCATAGAACCTGATGTAACTTTTGTTATACACGTCCCTCCAAAAGTTAGCCTAAAGAGAATAAAAGGTTCTAGGTTTGGATTAGAGTTATTTGAGAAAGAAAAACTTCTAACCAAAGTTATTAAAAATTACTTTGATGCCTCAAGAGACTTTAAGAATGTATACCTAATAAATGGCTTTAGGGAGATAGAAAAAGTCCACGATGAAATTGTAAGGTATCTAGAGAAACAGTTTAAGCTATGATCACAAAAGAATGTGGAGTGCTATTACTGCTATTATTACAATTGCTGAGAGGACTAAGACTTGATCTGGTCTGAGTCTTATCTTTGAGCTGTAATCATCGAAGTACCTCATTAAACCTCCGTACGAAGGAGGCGTCCTTATCATCTGCTTTAAACTTGCCATAATTCTTCACGAAGTTTGAGGTTTATAAACTTTATTTTTGTCTGGAGAGATAATCTGCAGCTGAGAGGGCAGCTTTAGCCCCATCACCTGCAGCTATTATCGCTTGTTTGTGGGTACAGGATGTCACATCTCCAGCGGCGAATATGTTTTTCTCAGATGTCCTGCAGTCTACGTCTATGAGTATCTCACCTTTTTCATTTGTATCAACTATGCCTTCGTATAGAGAAGATTCTACATCGTACCCTATCTCTACAAAGACTCCGTCCACTTTTATCTTACTCTCTTTCTGTGTATCTCTATTCTCAATAACAATAGCCTCAACTTTCTTGTCCCCTAATATCCTCTTGATCACGTAAGGAGTCTTCTTCACAACATTCTTCTTAGATAGAGCTTTCTTGACCATGAATTCATAAGCTCTGAATTCATTTCTCCTATGGATAAGATATACTTTCTTTGCGATCTTTGATAGGTAATAAACTGCGTCCAAAGCAGAGTTTCCACCACCAACCACAGCTACAACTTTATCTTTGTAAAGAGGTCCGTCACACACAGCACATGTTGATACACCCCTTCCTAAGAACTTACCCTCACCCTCTACTCCAAGAAGCCTTGGCTTCCTTCCAGTAGCTATAATTAAAGTCTTAGCCTCGTATATTTTATTTCCATACACTTTAATCACGTCACCACTTTCTATTTTGGTTACGGGTTCAAACTTGATTTCAACACCCACATTTTGGACTTGCTTATAAAACTTCTCAACAAGCTCTACACCAGACATCCTATCCACACCCAAATAATTCTCTATCTCAGAGGTGTAAGAGACTTGTCCTCCAAGTGTTTTAGTTAGGATAAGAGTCTTCAAGTTCAACCTTCCACAGTACAAACCTGCAGAAAGTCCAGCAGGCCCACCACCAATTATTATCACGTCGTACATATCAAAACTTCCTTAAGTAGTCCTATATAAGAGTTTCTATAATTCAAAATAAGTTTTTAATCTCAGCCACCAACTTATCTAGATCTATAAGTTTTTCCTCTCCTGTTTTCATATCTCTAAGCTTAACTTTGTTCTGACTAAGTTCAGTCTTCCCACATATCAAAACATAAGGTACACCTCTCTTATCAGCAAACTCCAAAGCCTTTGTGAGCTTCTTATTAACAAGGTCCGTACTTATTCCATTCTCTCTTAATGTCTCAACAACCTCTATACTCTTATCAAGAGTTTGTATTGGTATGACTAAGACTTTGGGTATTGTCTCTTTAAAATCTTCGAATCCCCTTTCTTTTAGAACTTCATATATCACATCCAACCCAAAGGTCATTCCTGTGGCAGGATATTCTTCCTTACTTCCTATGAAGTTTTGTATCATCTTATCCCATCTTCCACCAGCGGCAACGGTACTTGTAACTTTAGAGTTCAAAGGGAAAACTTCCCATATTAACCCCGTATAATAGCCTAACCCTCTTGCTAGTGATGGATTAAACTTCACATTCTCTATCTTAAATTTAGAGACTAAATCGAAAAGTTCTTTAAGCTCTTTTATTCCTTGCTTTCCACATTCGTTTTGGAGATAGGACTCAAAGAACTTTATTGCCTCTTGATTTGATAAGGAACTTCCTTTCTCTAAGAAGTCAAGTAGCTTTACTATTGCATCTTCGTCTATCCCTTTGTCCCTAAGCTCCTTTTCAACATAATCCCTCCCAAACTTCTTGATCTTATCCAAACTTAATGCAACGGAAACAAAGTCTTTTTCATTTATGCCACAGAATTCCATAAAGCCAAATAAGAAGTTCCTACTACTAACTTCTATCTCAACATCTATTTTAAGGTCTTTGAATATGGAATTTGCCATCTTTATGAACTCAAAGTCAGCATATGTGTCTTTGACCCCAACTGTATCAACATCACACTGTGTAAACTCCCTTAGTCTCCCTGCCTTAATGGGTCCGTCTCTAAACACTTTTCCTATTTCATATCTCTTAAAAGGCATTCTAAGTCTTGGATTCATACCTATGAGCTTTGCAAGTTTAAATGTGAGTTCGTACCTGAGAATAAGATCTCTTCCACCCTGATCTTTTAATCTGTATACCTCTTTAAGTATCTCTTCTCCCCCAGCATACTTGCTTGCTCCTATCTCGTAGAAGTCAAGTATGCTTGTCTCTATGGGTCTAAATCCATACTTCTTGAAGTTTGACACTAAAACTTCCTTTATTTTCTCTCTAATTATTTGTTCCTCTGGTAGATATGTTCTTGTTCCCTTTAGATCTTTTAATTCCATTGTACTACCACCTTAGAGAAGGCCGCAGGCGGGAATCGAACCCGCGCCTGAGGATCCACAGTCCCCAATTCTACCACTAAACTACTGCGGCCATCGAAAATCAGACTAGAAAAATCTCTTCTCTTAGTGATGAACAAACACACCAACCATATAAAAAATTAAAAAATAGAATTACTTATAAAGGTTTCGTAGGTCAGGTAAAGTCCAACACTTGTAACCTAAGAATCCACATGGATTCTCTCTTGTCTGTTCTTCATAGCTGACTTCGTATGTTAGGAAGCCTGTTATTTGATTGCTCTTAGGAATGCCTATCCTTGGTAAGTTCAAGCTTGGTAGTCTCATCTTTGGCAATCTTAATCTTGAGAAGTTTCCTATGGTAAGACCAGTTAGTGGTGTTCTTCTGATTCCTATGTTATTCTCAATTGTGTTGATTCTTTGCTCCAAGTATGTAAGATTGTTTCTAAGGTTCTCATTTTCAAGCTCAAGCTCTTTAATCCTTTCTTTTAGGTACTGTGTTTCGTTCTCAAGGTCTTGTACATTTGCAGGTTGAAGAGCATCTACTCTTCTATTCAAGTCATCTATTTGTTCTTGCACAGGCTCTACCGATTTGTTGATCCAACCTTGTATTGTTTCATAGGAATAACCTGCACTGCCTCCTCCACCCCCACCATAGTAGTACGTTGTGGCTTCGTCCTTTAACCAATCTGCTTCATGGGAGTGGATATAATCCCAAATCTCTGTTATATTGTGATAGAGTGTATCGTTAATTTGTACGATTGTGTTGTAAGTCTGATTTGTTATTGCATCTATTTGTGTTATGTTATAGTAACTGTCATTGAGGACTTGAATTATTGTTTGGTTGATGGTTTGGTTTAGCTCCGTAATATATGTTTGATTTATGTAATAAACAGTTTGGTTAAGCTCTGTTATATTTTGACTTAGAACCGTAACATTTTGATTTATCTCCGTGACAGTTTGATTTAGCTGAGTAATGTTTTGATTTAGGATTGTTATATCTTGGTCTATATTCGTAACTGTCTGGTTGAGTTGAGTGATGTTTTGGTTTATGTTCGCTACACTCTGGTTTAGGTTGGTTATATTTTGGTTTATGTATGTAATCTCTTGGTTGATGTTTGTTATGTCTGCTACTATAGAACTTAACTGAGCTTCAATGGAGCTTATCTTGTCCAATACAACTTCGTATATATACCTCCATAAGGATGTTGTTGGATAGTAAAGCTTTCTTGCTCCATTGACTGTTAAGAAGTATGCTCTTCCTGGTTCAAGTGTTGTGAAGTCTGATGGATACGTTCTCTTAACAAGCTGACCATTAACATTTTCGTAGTAATATAGCTCTGTATATACGAACTTGACAGAACTTAACAATTCGTCTACGTCCATCTTTTCATTTGATGGGAAGGATATAAAGTAAGTTCCATCGCTCATGTTAAGAACAGCAGATTCTATCTCCTCTCCATTTAGTGAGATTTGGGTAGAGGATGAGGCATTTATTACATAACCTTGTGTCAAATTAATCTCAAAGTTGGTTCCTTGTCCACTGCTACAGTTGTACTCAATGTAATTTGATGCTTCAACCTTGGCATTTCTATATGTTCCAACACTTAGTATTGCTGGGTCTAAGTTACACACGTCTGAAGCTTGAGATAGACCAAAGTCTAATGGGAAAGATATGAAGTTTAGTCCACTCTTAAGGCTAAGAGTGAAGTCTGCATTCGTTTGCAGACTTAATGGCTTCGGATCTGTAATGGGTTTAAGATCAACAGGAACAGACACCACTGTCTCTTGTGATTCTGGGCGAGCTCTTGCTACTTTTATCTTACCTTTACTTGAGTCCATTAAAGATATCTGAGCATAGCTAAGGCTAAGTACGAACATTAGTACAAGTGCAAGTGATAGTATCTTCTTCATCATCTAAACTCACCATTCCATAGAGCCAGTTCTCTTCCAATGAGGGGTATGAACTTAATTTGTTTCTTCTCCTCGTCAGGTAAGGAGAAGTAACCTGTGTGTATCTCCTCCCAATCTCCAGATATGGTTATGGAACCATCCGGGTTATGAGTTACGTTACCAACTAAACCACTAACCAAGTTAACTGCTTTCTCACCATTACCATCGTCTATTATGAATACAACTCCTGCTTTGTCCTCAAGCACAGGGCCAAATATAGGATCTACTGTTTTGTATCCAGTTAGCATCTCGATGGAGTCTGAGTAATTGCTATTCACATCGAATACATACTTTGTGAAGAACTTGAAGAATCTTTCAACTTCCTCTACAGTTCCATTATTGGTGTACTCTTTAGTGTAGTTTAAGATGTTCTCCAAGGTTGAGAGCGTATCATTTGTGGTGAGGTTTAGCAATTCATTTGAGGTTGCATTGTCAATTGTAGGCATGAAGTAGGTTATGTTTGTCTCAGACTTAACTTCATTTAATAATGATTCTAAAGATTGGTTAGCATACATGGCTCTGTAGGCAAGTTCGTTCTCTAAAGTTCTCTGATCAACACTTGGTAAAATAGCCTTTCCAGCCTGCACTTGTGGTGTTGATCCATTTGTATTACTTGCCACAAGCATTGCCTTAACAGG
Organism: Candidatus Woesearchaeota archaeon; assembly: GCA_964591855.1. Taxonomy (GTDB): domain Archaea; phylum Nanobdellota; class Nanobdellia; order CAZCWL01; family CAZQAZ01; genus CAZQAZ01. The sequence continues at coordinate 42,952 of CAZQAZ010000003.1, forward strand.
TACGTTCTGATACTGTCCTGTAAGCAAGTAGTTTGCTAAGACTAAGTCAAATATGCTTCCATTGAATGTGAAGTTGTTCCCATTCCTTGTTAAGTTAAACTCGTGAGTTACGTCACCAACACTCAAGTATAACTTCGCACTGTCAGCATTATCTATCCTCCATGAGTAACTTTGATTGAACATTCCAACTTCAAAGTAATTTGTTCCATTGAAGACAGGTATGTGTGTTAACCTGTCTAGTAACTCTTGAGCATCTGTTAGGTTTTCTCTTGTGGAGTTTAATTGAGCGTAAACTACGAATAAGTTTTGTCTTAGCTGATCAACATTCAAATCTGTATTATTAAGGGCTGTATTCAAGGCTTGTATTCTCTCAGATAGGTTTTGCCTCTCCTCGGCTGAGAGATTATCAAGATTGTTAAGCTGTTGTGTAAGGGCTTGTATTTCATTCCTTAAGGCTGTGTCATTCTCACTCATAGATTGAAGCAGAGAATCCAACTGAGATTGCAAAGCTGATATGTTGTCCTCTACGTTCCTTGCAAATTGATAATCTCCTTGGAGTATTCTCATTATAGTAGAGTAATTCTCTGCTGAGGCATTGTCTAACAAGTTTAAGTGTTGCATAACTTCAAGTTGGAATGAAGTGAAGTTGTTTAGTATATTTGTGTATTCTTGATTTGTAAGCTGGAGTTGACTTGCCAAGGCAGAGACATTTGATTGAAGTAAATCAACTTTTTGATCTAGACCAGAGACCTGTGAGTTAAGTTCTGATAATTTAGAGTCTTGTTGTTTGTTCTTGTCTTCGATGTTTTTTATGTTTAAATGATTGAAGTATATTCCGGATGCGAGACCTGCTCCAACTAAACCTGCAAGCATTAAAGCCTTCCACTTCGATTTCTTTAAGGGCTCTGGATAAAGATAATCGACGGTTGCCTCAAGGTTTTTCTTATACTCTTCAAGTTCGTCTTGAGTAAGTTCACCTAAGGCTTTCTTAAGTGCTAGCTCATCCAAACCCAATCCATATGTGTTCTCTCTGAAAATATCTTCAGTACGCCTCTTCCCAAACCCCTTAGCTTCTATCTTTTCATAGTACTCTGAGAGTCTCTTAATATCGTCATCAGTTTGGGTTACGGTCTCAAGAAGTTTTTCTCTATACTCTCTTGCCTTTGTGCTAACATCATCCATGCTAGATGCTTTAGAAAGCACATCTTCTGGCTTTTCGGCTGGAAGTCCAACCTTCTCAAGAGCAGTATATGTCTTATACAATTCCCTCACTTCAGGAATTTCCTCCTGCATCTTATCGTAATCAACATCAGGTTTAAACTCACCCTTAAGCTTAAAGTAAGTGTAGGCAAGTGGACTCTCGTGGAGGGATGCTAGAGTATCCATATCAACTTTTCCTTCTATGTAGGCCCTATTAAAGTCTGCAATGGCCCCCATCTCTTGTTCTGCATGGAGAACTCTCTTCTCAACCTCGTTCATCATGTCCTCCGAGTAAAGATCATCATAGAATAACCTAAGTAATTCATTGGCTCTCTCGATGTGTGCTTCATAATTCTTGGGAGCTCTTTCCCAGGCTTTAAGTTCACTTTTATCTATACCAAGCAGAGAGTAAGGATCCTCTCCACTCTTCTCTATCTCATGAAGCCTACCTTTCAATGAAGAGATAGGATTAACTACTTGAGAGTTATCACTTGCCATAGTTTAAACTTCCAGATGCACTTTTAAAAAGATTTCGAAAAGCTTTAAATATAGTAGCGTACAAGTTTAATAATGATGCGCCAATAGTCTAGTGGTTAGGATACCGGCCTTCCAAGCCGGTGACCCGGGTTCGAATCCCGGTTGGCGCATTCTACACTTGTAGAAAAAGATATAACTCTCAAGAGGTTGTATTGCTTATGAACGTTACTAAGATCAAAGACATAAACTACAAGATGCTAAACTCTAGACTTAAAGTAGCTGGAGGTGTAAAAAACATAAGGAAAACGTCTGGTCCTTATCTTGTATTCTTAGAGGACGAAGATTCAGAGATTGTGTGTGTAACTTATGACAAGCCTAACTTCGATGTTGGTGATAGGATTGAGATCTATGGGACATTACAAGTGGGTTATAATGGATTCCAAATAAGGATTGAAGGGTATAATGTCCTAGAACAAGGTAAGACAAAGGTTGAGTTTAAGGGATTCTTAATACAGAATCCCATACTTGAAAAGCTGAAGCCAAAGTTTATAGAAGCTGCCTCTATGATAAAAGATGCAGTACTTAAACAAAGACCCATAGTAGTAAAGCATCATAACGATGCCGATGGGTACTCTGGGGCTCTTGCATTGGAAGAAGCTATCTTGGGTTTGATCTCTGAGAAGAATAATTCTTTTCTTGAGTGGAACTTATTCAGTAGGATTCCTTCCACAACACCCTTCTATGATTACTTTGATGCCACCGAAGACATAGCAAGTGCTTTGTCTAAAGAGACAAGGTATGGAAATGCTAAGCCATTACTCATAATAGTAGATAATGGTTCTACAGAATCGGATGAAGTTGGGATTAAATTAGTGAAGGCTTTTGGATTTCAAGTTATAGTTTTGGACCATCACATACCTATAGACAACAAAGACATAGACGTTCACATAAATCCCCACTTAGTTGGTGGGGATTCAAATATCACAGCAGGTATGTTAGCTGTGGAGCTTGCTAAGATTGTGAATCCAAACTTCAAGTCTTATTTCTATGCTGGAATATCTGCAATAGGGGATAGATCCAACATAGAAGACTACTTTAAGTTGGTGGACATACCTTTATCCACTTTAAAGAAGATGGCTGTGTGTATAGATTTTCAAGCTAAGTTCTTAAGGAGAATGGAAGCAAGAGGATTAATACAAGAGTTGCTTAACTTAAACAATAACCACTTGGACATAATTTTCAATGAGATAGAGAAGAGGCTTAAGAAACAAGTGGCTCTCATATCTATGAACCTTAACAAGGAAAGGTTAGGGAATGGTATAAACTTCCTAACTTTAGATTATAAGAAAGTAAGAATATTCAAAGACTTCCCCTCTATTGGGAACAACGCTGGACTTCTAATAAACGAGTTTGGAGACGGGAACACAGTTGCTGTGGTTTATGATGAGGGTATAGCAGTCATACGCAGCACAAATCCAAACTTTGACTTCAATGATCTGCTTAAAAAGCTTGAGGTAAGCACACAGTATGGGATAAGGGGTGGAGGACATAAGCACGCAGGTACTATAATGTTCATCTCAGTTTACACAGATGAGATTTTGAGTAAGATAAAAGAGTACGTTTCTAACTTACAAGCTTAGATAAAGCATAGCATGCTAGTCTTAGGTCTGTGAAGGTAGGTACATCTTTGTTGTCTAAGAACTCCTTAGCTCTTCTTACTTTCTCTCCACCCATTAAACAAACCAAAACAGGTTTAGAGTAATCCATTTGAATGTTGTAAACCTCTCTTGCCACATTGAATACATCTGTCATGTTCTGTGGTGTAATAATAACGAGGATTGCATGTATGTTTTCTTGTTCAAGTAGAACCTTAAGAGCGTGGGCATACCTTGCAGACGTAGCATCGCCTACAAGGTCCAATGGATTTCTTCTATTGTAAATCTTTGGCATGAAATCATCTAACTCCTTAAGTTTTGATATGTCTGCAAGCTTAAGTCCATACCTCTCAGCGTAATCTACAGATAGCACACAAGCTCCTCCTGCATTTGAGATCACAGCCACTGAGTTCTTTGTCTTTGGGTACACTGAGAGTACTTTTGACACTGCAAATAGTTCTTCTAAAGAATCCACTTCTATAATTCCACTTTGTTTGAATGCATACTTGTACAAATCATATGGTGAAGTCATTCTACCTGTGTGGAACTTTGAAGCTTTTCTTGCTTTAGAAGTCTTACCTGACTTTATTACAACTATTGGCTTGCTGATCCTTTTAGCTGCATTCATAAACCTTCTTCCATCTTTTAAAGATTCAATGTAAAGAGCAATTACTTTCGTACCTAAATCAGCATCAAAGTACTCCAACCAATCTTCAAATCCAATGTCAATAGCATTTCCTATTGAAACAAGGGCTGAGAAACCATACTTTTCTTTTAGAGACCAGTCAAGTATTGCATCTATTAGAGCTCCAGATTGAGAGACGAAAGCTATGTTTCCATCAAAACATTTAGATGGAGCAAAAGATGCGTTTATATGTGGTGTTACAACTCCAAGACAATTTGGTCCTAGTATTCTTAAGTTGTATTTTGCTTTGAGCCTAAGGAGCTTATCCTCTAGCTCTGTGTTTCCCACCTCTGAGAATCCTGATGAGATTATGATTATGTTTTTAGTTCCTTTCCTGCCACATTCGTCTACAACCTTTGGTACAATTTTAGCAGGTACAGCTACAATAGCCAGCTCTATATCTTCCTCCACATTAAGAATACTTGAGTATGTTTTGATGCCAAGTATTTCCTTAGCATTTGGATTGATCAAGTAAATCTTCTTATCAAGTAAGTTCTTAACTAAGCTGTAACCAACACTATTCTCATCTCTACTTGCACCTATTATAGCAATTGTCTTTGGCTCTAAAAATGATTTCATCTAAAGTCCACCACTTTTATGGAGTCTTCTGTTATGATCATTGGATTGAATTCAAAAGTAAGCTTATTCTCATAAGCTATCTTTGACAGTTTAACAAGAAGTTTCTCTACATCTTTTCTTGCATCTCTTTGCCCACGAAACTTTCCCAAAACTTCTTTCAGCTTCAAACTCTCAATCATCATCCTAGCAGTCTTACTATCAATAGGATTGATACCGTATGCTACATCCTTTAGAGCTTCTACGTAAGTTCCACCTATCCCTAGCATGATGTAAGAACCAAATATCTTATCCTTCCCAGCCCCAACAATTATTTCCCTTCCAGATATCCTTTTTTGTATAAGGAATGTTTTGGAGAGTTTAGATATTCTTTTTATTGCGTCATCTAATCTATCCTTACAACCTACGAATATGACTCCTCCTTTGTCAGACTTGTGGGTTAAATCATACGCCTTTAAGACTACCGGAAACCCCAACTTATTTGCATACTCTCTTACCTTTTTCTTATCCTTGGTGATGTAGAAGTCAGCGTAATCAATACTGTAACGCTCAAAGAACTCTTTCCAGTCCATATAACAATAAAACTCTCTTACTATTTAAAGTTTAAAACAAAGAAAAAGGATTAGGCTCACTCCTCAACCTTGTAAACTTTCTCATTGCCTCTGACTTTCTGTTCAACCTTAATCCCAACTTCGTCTCCCGGATTTGCAACGTCGATGTTCTGTCCATCCTTTTGCATAGATTCTACTTTCTGAACGAAGTCTGTTGTGTGTCCCTTTATGTGTATAGTGTCTCCCACCTTCAACTGGCCTGTTAACTTTATTGCCGCCACACTTATCTTGCTAAAGTAGTGTGTAACCTCACCTATCTCAGTTTCCATCAAAACCACCTAAAAATAAGAGAAGGTTAAGATATAAGTAGTTTTCTTAAGGCTGAAGGTACTCTTCGAGTTCCTTCTCAGCCCCATATGGAACAATTGGGAAGTCAAAGACACCTGTCATCTTCTGAACTTCAATTATAGACTTCTCAGCTTTCTTAGCAAACTTCCTTAAGTCAGGATCATCGCTCTTCTCTTGTATTACTCTTGAAAGAAGATACAAGTACCTACCGATCTCGTACATCGGTTGCAAATCAATCTCTTCTCCCTCTGCAAATCTTACGAGATTCCTATCTTCTATGGATCTACTCGTCACAGAGTCTACCAAATCTGCGAATGGAATAGCAGTCCTACTCGCAAGTACTCTTTGTAGAGATACTTCCTCGTCTGCAAGATAAGCTTGAGACAAGAAGGAACCCCATATAAGACCTAAGAGCTCACTAAGCTCTTTGTTTCTTTTTGGGAGGCGGTAATCCTTTCCCCTAACAAACCTCTCAATAGCTCTACTTGTTTCCTTTACAACACTATAGAACCTAAAACTATCTAGTAATCCCTTCTCTGACCTTTCTATGTATCCAAATGCCAACTTTCTTATTAGGTCTGGAGCTTTATACTCTTTAAGACCTCCAACCATCTTAACCACCTAATAGTAGTAAATAAATAACAGTATATAAATGTTTCGTTCCTTCTCTAAGGGATATGAAAGACTTTAAAAATAAGATATTTGTTCTTATTTTATGGATGTGATTAAAAAAGTATTAAGTGAAGAGCTTGGGATAGAGAAAGATAAGATAAAGCTAGAAGTTCCACCAGAAGGACATGGAGACTATGCTTTCCCTTGCTTCCTATTATCTAAAGAGTTGAAGAAAGATCCTTCTTCAATTGCTAAGGATCTTGAAGCAAGACTTAAGGACAAGCTTCCTAGAAAGATAGAGAAGGTGGTGGCAGAAGGTCCTTATCTAAACTTCTTCATGAACAAGGACTACATGATAGAAGTAATAGCAAAGTCCTCGTTAAAGCCATTTGAGAAGAAAGGGACAGCTTTAGTGGAACACACAAGTGTAAACCCAAATGCTCCACAACATGTTGGTAGGGCAAGGAACTCTATAATTGGAGATTCGATAGTAAGAATACTGAAAGAATATGGGTACGATGTGGAAACCCACTACTTTGTTAATGATGTGGGGAAACAGATAGCTATGCTTGTGTATGGATTAGGAGATAGGGATCCAAACTCAATAAGCTTTGAGGACTACCTTAAGCTTTATATTGACGTAAATAAGAGACTTGAAGCCAACCCGGAGTTAGAGAAGGAGATATTTAAACTAATTAAGAAGTACGAAGAGGGGGACGAGGAGACTGTAAAGAAGTTCAAGGGTGTAGTAGATGTTTGCTTAAAGGGTCAGCTTGAGCTCCTTGATAAACTTGGAATAAAGTTTGACAAGTTTGATTACGAAAGTGATTTCATAAGCAAGGTTGAAGATGTTTTGAAGAGGTTGCCTACTAAGATAGACAATGAAGGGAGAGTTGTAGTTGATTTAAGCAAGTATAAACTTCCTATGAAAGACCCACATCTTGTATTAAAGAGATCTGATGGAACTTATCTTTACATAGTCAAAGACCTTGTTTATACAATGTACAAAATGGACTTAGGAAAGGATTTAAATATAGTTGTACTTGGTGAGGACCATAAGCTTTACTTCATGCAGCTTAAAGCTTTACTTGATATGCTTGGATATAAATCTCCAGACGTGATACATTATTCTTTCGTCTTGCTACCTCATGGAAAGATGAGTACAAGAAAAGGGAATGTGGTTTTGCTAAAGGACTTCATGGAAGAAGCCTACAAGAGAGCAAAAGAAGAGCTTGAAAAGAGATATGGAAGTGTTCCAGAGAAGTTGGTGGAAGAGATAGCATACGGTGCTATTAAGTATACAATACTAAAGGTTGCTCCAGAGAAGAATGTGATATTCAAATGGGAAGAAGCGCTAGACTTTACAGGCAATTCCTCACCATATTTACAATACGCAGGGGTAAGGGCTAGGAGAATCCTAGAACAGAAAGGACTTAAAGGCAACGAAGACATAAACTTGTCTCTTCTGAAGAACCTCAACGATGAAGAGTACAGTCTCCTTAAAAAGGCCTTATGCTACAAAGACGTAATTAAAGAGGCTGCACAGAAGTACAAGCCAAACATAATTGCTAACTACTGTGTGGATCTTGCAAAACATTTCAATGAATTCTATGAGAAGTGCAAAGTCATAGGCTCTGAAGTAGAGGAAAAGAGGGTACAGATTGTTTTGATATTTTACAAAGCACTAAGTAAGTGTCTACACCTATTAGGGATAACTATTCCAGAAAAGATGTAATACAGGCTATAAACCTTTATAATAAACCCTCACTTTTAATGTCTATGAATTCTAAAAAAGAGCCAAAAGATGAGAAGAAAGTTCCTAACTCAGAGCCAAAAGACCAAGAAAAGAAGAAAACCCACATTAAAGTCTTCATTCAAAAGAATCTATTTAACTTTTAAACATACTCCTTAAGAATGGCTCTGAACTTATCTATACCTATCATCTCTATAAGGTTTATGAGCTTTGGTCCGTAGTCCTTACCCAACAATATCTTATACATAAGCTTGAAGAAGTCCTTCCCCATACCTGAGAGCTTTGCTACCTCATACAGCTCTTCTGTAGATATAACATTGTCTTCTATTTGTATTAGCATGAGTTTTATAGCCTTTTGTTCTTCTTTGGTTGGCTCAAAGTGTTTCTCTTCTTTGAGCTCAAACTTGTACCTCTCTGGAGCATATTTATTAACCCAATTCCTTGCATTCCTGATTATGGTTTCAATTCTGTATTTATCCCAATCGTCTCTTATCTCAAGTCCAAAGTTGGCTATCACATCTTTATCATTTCTATAAATCTGAGAGAGATTTACAGCCTTCCTAAAGGATGGCTGTATGGGTAGCCTCTTAGGAAGTTCAAAAGGCATGCTCATTTCATATACTCTTCTCCAATGCTCTTCTTTCTTTTTGTTCCCAAGCTTCTCCTCTCCAAAGTAAATCCTCTCAACCTTATAAAAGTCCTCATATGTTTTTATCACATCTTCTCCTAGGGGGAGATCAAATTCCTTATTTGGTTTTACCCCTGCGTACAAGAACCTTAATATCTCTGGATAATAAATGTTGAGAAGGTCTGAGATTGTAACAACATTTCCTAATGAGGAACTCATCTTCACTCCCTGTCCTTTAAGCTTTACTTGATTGTATATTACATAGTCAGGTGGTGTGTAGTTGTATACTTCTTTTACAATTTCCTTACCTGTATCGTATGAGCTACCTGCTGAAAAATGATCCTTGCCTCCCGGTTCGAAGTCTATCTTATAGTACCACCACCTCATAGGCCAATCAACTCTCCAAACAAGCTTCACTAAGCCTTTCTTGGAGAAGTCAACCTTCTCCTCATTTCCACACTTACAGCTATACTTAATAGTGTACTTCCCATCGTACTCTAATATCTTTGTGCTGTCCTTTCCACACTTGCTACAATAAACTACAACTGGCCACCAATCTTCTGGAACAGAAGAGGTTTTATACTTGTCAAGTATTTTTATTATTTTATCTCTGTTCTGGAGGGCAAGTTTTATTCCATCCTTATACCTACATAACCTGTATTCCTTTGACTGGAATATTGGCTTAGGACTTATACCTATAAGTTCCAACTCCTTCATAAACAAACTTTCATAATGCTCAGCATAATTCTTATGACATCCTAATGGATCTGGAACATCTGTTAAAGGTTTACCAATATGTTCTTTATAGGTTTCAGGTATGCCCGCAGGTACTTTTCTAAACCTATCAAAGTCGTCGTATGAATGTATGAACTCAACATCAACTCCCTTCCTCTTCAAAGCCCTATAAACAAAGTCTGTGGTTATAACTTCTCTAAGCTTACCAAAGTGGATTATACCACTAGGTGATGTTCCAGACGTGATCACATACTTCTTTTTTCCTTTCTTTATGAGCCTAGATGCAACTTGATCTGCCCAATAAATATCCTTTTGTTTCAAATCTTGCTTTGTCATAAGCTCTCCCCAAAAACCTCTGAGAGGTCCAATTCAAATCCAACAACAGGAACAAGCAACTCATACTTTGATAGTACTTCTGGGTGTATCTCTCCTATCAGTCCAACCTTCTTTCCTTTGTGATAAATGTCTCCTACTCTTCCATCTATAAAAGATGGATGTGCTGAGGGTCTAACTTTGAGATTAAGGCCTAACACATCAGATAAGTATTTCAAAGTCTCTGCTGCTTTTGAGTAGTCAGCATCTGTTCCAGCATATAAACACGACAGGTGAAGTATTGTTCTTGACTTCACATCTTTTGTTTTGTCTGGTACTACAACAAATCCACACTCGAATACCTTCTGAGGATACTTTTTGTTGTTGTTGCTCTCTAGGAATCTCATGCCTTCTGGAATCAACCACCCTCTAACACAGTTAACGCTGCTATCCTGTGCATCTTTAATTGATATCAAAGGTAATTTTTTAAGTCTCATGTTCTCAACTTGATTCTTTCTAGATGTGAGTGCAAATGTAATTATCTCTTGATATCCAGCGGAGACCATTAAGTTGGATATTTCATCTTTCAAGTCGAGAATTCTTGCGGTCTCACCTATAGAGTCATTCTTAGGTACTGTTGGCTTTATATTGCCAAATCCATAAGCTCTAGCTATATCATCTACAAGATCTATTGGATGCCATATGTCATTTCTAATAGGAGGTGATACAACTTTTATTTTCTTTCCACTTAGGGTTGCCTTGTGCATCATTCTCTCTAAAAGCTTACACATTTGTTTTGGTGTAAGCTTTAATCCAAGTGTCTTGTTAACATAGTTTGGGTCTAGTGTGAACTTTGTATACTCAAGAATAGGAGTAGTTATTTTCTTATCTTTGTAAACAACGTCCACGGAGTAAATTTTACCACCCATGTCTGCCAGCATTGTTACAAGTATGACAAGTGCCTCGTTCAAGGTTTTTAAATCAAATCCACTAACTTCAATGAATACGTCTTTTGTGTCCTCTGTAACTTTTCCAGTTAGCTGAGAGTTTATAATTGGAGGCATAGACAGTATGTTTCCATTTGAATCTATGAAGTATGGATACTTGTCTAGACCTTCAAGTAAGTGAGCATACTTCACACCTGTTGGATGCTCTTTAAGAATCTCTCTTCCGTTCATTTCTTTGTCTGCTTCTAGAGGTACGAACTTTATCTTCTCAGGCTTGTCGCATGTGAACTTTATCGGCCCTTTTATCTTATCGTAAGGATAAACACCTATGGCAGCTTTCCTTCTGTTCCTTCCAAGAGTTGAGTGAAGTTTCTCCTGTACCCATATTATCTCTTTAAGCTTATCTTCATCTATTCTTAGACCCTTAACCACTGCTGCCACAGTGTAAGGTCTAACATTTTTGTTCTTAGGATCAACATAAACCTTCAAGCCTGACTTCTGAACTTTGTAGTCCTTATACTTGCTCTTACCAAGATAACACTTTAAGGCCCTTACCAAACCTTGGAAAGATATAAGATCTGTTCTCTCCGCTGTCAACTCTATAAGCAAATTGTCTCCATCAACGGACTTCAACTCCATACCGAAGTCAAAAAGAGTCTTCCTTATTCCTTCTAAGTCTAATCCAAGTTCCTTTCTCATTCTCTCATACGAGACTTCAATCATTACCATACAGTTTCACCACTGGAGACTTATGTTTCTTTAACCATTCTATGTCAACTTCAGGTCCAACTAACTCCTTCAGCTTAGCTTTTTGGTATATGAGATTTACCATTCTAGGACTTGCCCCCATACCCCAAGCTATAACTGTTTTGTTTATTCCATATGGAGCTAATGCTTCAGGCCTAAATATCCCAGAGTTTATTAAAGCATACCACTTTCCTAACCTCTCATCGTAATAGTGGGCTTCCATTGAAGGTTCCGTGTAAGGATTGTAAGTAGGTTTAAACCTTATCTTTGTGATTCCTAGTTTAGAATAGAACTCTTTAACAAAACCCATAAGATCTGCTAAACTTAAGTCATCTCCCATTATAAATCCTTCAGCCTGTATGAACTCTGGAAGGTGTGTTGCATCCGCAGTTTCATTTCTAAATACTTCTCCTATGTAGAAGTATCTTCCTTCTTTTATTTTATCAATTCCAAACTTTCTGAAAGTCTCAGCAGTTGTGTGTGTTCTTAATATGAGTTCTCTTGCCTTCTCTGGATCCCACTTAATCCTATGTCCTTTTGAGCCTGTGTTCCCACCATTTTCTTGTACCATCTTAACCTTCCTTACTAAGGACTTGTCAGGAAGGTCTCCTTTCATCCCAAGATAGAATGTGTCTTGAACATCTCTAGCAGGATGATCTTGAGGTATCCACATGGAATCCATAACCCAAAACGCTGTATCTACCCAAGGTCCTGTCATCTCCTTGAAACCCATCTCTAAGAAGATCCTTCTTAGGATGTTTAGAACTTCTGATACGGGGTGTCTACGTGCTATATCTTGCTTCTCTGGTAGAAGAGTAACATCATACTTTCTAAACTTCTTCCCTTTCCATGAAGAGGTTTTTATCATCTCTGGAGTTAAAAGCTGTATTTCGTCTTCCAAATCCAGCTTTAGACTTTTTACTTTATCTGTTGGCTCAAACTCTTTATACTTTACAGTCTTCTTTCCAATTATCCCTCTTCTGATCAATTCTTCTGGGGGCTTAATATCTTCACCTTGACTTAACTTCTCCAACACAACTTGATTATCTTTACTCTCTAAGTACTTCCTTCCTTCCTCTGTGATAACAACATTCCCTCTCTCTACTCTTACGTATCCATTCTTCTTTAATTTACCAAATGCTGCATTGAACTCATCTCTCTCAAACTTTCCCATGAGGTCCTTCACTGGAATAGGCTCAAGTACCAAGGCCAACATCCTGAACTCTGGAAGCTCAACTTTTAGGTACTTCTCCCCCAGTTCTGTTAAGAAGTACTTTTCCTTCTCAGTATCATACTCCTTAACTAAATTTCTGAACTTAAGTCCACTTAGTGCTCTTCTGACTTGATCTGGCTTTAATCCACTTTTCTCTACAATCGCATCAAAGCTCATTCTAGAAGTTAATGCTCTTAACACTCTTTTCTCTAGAGGATGTAAGTCCATACAAATCAAAAGGTAGATTTATATTTAAACCTTACTACAATATTTCTTGTACGGGCAGAACTTACATTTAGCTTCGTTGTTTGTTTTGTTTGGAATCTTCCCGTTGGCAATATTGTACAGTTCTCTTAATATCTTCCTCACTTCGTAAGTATACTGTGGAAGTAATGGAACTCTTTCCCTCTTTACGATTTGCGATGTGTCCCTGTCATAAAGATCCAAATAGCATTCTATTCTGTCGTAGTCTATTCTTGTCTCCTTTTGAGCAAGCATAGCATACGCTACAACTTGCAACAACTCCCCCTTTCTTATTCCACCTTCCCTATATGGTTTTCTCTCTACTATTATTATCTTGTTCTTATGTGCGGCTATGAGATCAGGCTTCCCAACTAGAATAACTCCATCAAAGAATTCTCTCATTTTATATTCGTCCACACTTTGTATAACATCAGACGTGTACTTTGACATCTCTAAAGCTTGAGACAGGGTCTGGACTTCCTTTAACTCTTCTGTACCTTCTTTCTCTCTAAGCTCTATCTCCTTATGCTTTTGTGTTCCACGTACCATATGTTGTGTTTCAATCTTACCATACTTCAACTCCATAAAAATCTGCATTGGACAGTATAAATACCTTCCAATGTCAGAAGAAAAGACTATGACTTTATCTTGCAACACAAGCATAAAAGCCAAAAACAGAAATGGATTTATAAGCCTTATCTATCCTCTATTCCACTAAAGTTTATAAAAGTGAAGGTCAGGTGTTTAGTATGGATGTTAGTTTCTCAGCATTGGTTGGTATACTTCATGCTCATAGACTGGCCTTCAATAGGGGAGCACCAAGAGTGTATGGTAGTCGATACCTTGCAGACCTTCTAGAAAGCCACCTAGGTGATGGGGTTAACATATACAAACATGGGGGAGGATTTATACTTAGAATAAAAGACAAGGAATTAAACAAATATGTCTTCTCACCTCCAGAGGACCTTAATATGGAAGAGTACACCACTGGTTTCATATCTGGACTCGTTGAAAGAACAGATTATGGAGACGCTCTGGTATTCGACCCATTCCTAAAAGGAGGCGATTACAAGTTCATTAAGGACATCCTAAGAGAGCATGTGAGAGTTTACTCCATAAAGAATGGTGAGAAAGATGTTTTGTTCTTCCCATTCGTAGACGACGTAGAGGCCTTCATAATAGAAGATCTTAAATCCAAGCTAAAGAATCTCTACTTCGTCAATGGAGAAGAGGAGCTTGAAGACCTGATAAACACTATCTGTAACCCCAACCTCAAAGATATGTCAGTAGACCTTCCAAAGACTTTGAGGAGCATACAGAAGTCTAATTTCTCTTATGAAAATCTATGTCCCGAAGAAAGAAGGAAGCTTGCTAGGACTCTTGGTGTCATACATGCAATAAAGAGAGATAGAGACGGATGCCAAGAGATAAGACTATCTCCTCCTTCAGAATGGCATGAGCTTATACTTAGATCGGATGCGAAGGCTGTAGACTACGAAGATCTAACTATTATCAACTCAAGGAAACACATTGGAAGTAAGCTCCTTATTAAAAATAGGGCATACTCTCTCTACCTTAAGGAGCTTCCAGGGTTCAAAGGGCAAGAAGCGGAGGAATATATATCTGGTTTAATAGACTCTTTACTACATTCAGACTATGCAAGTAAGCACCATAAGCTGCTACTCTTAAGCTCGAATATAGACTTGATGAGGAACATGAACACTATACTAAATCAATGCTCAGTAAAAACCTCGTATATGGAGTATGAGACTGTGATTTCACGTAGGCCTAAACTATTTTACGACACAAGAAAAGAAGCAGAGAAGTACACAAAACCCAAGTTAATTAAAAAGGCTTCTATTTGGATTTATGATCTGGATGACATAAAACGATTTACAGACGTTGACTTTGGTGAGCTAACAATACGCAGTTTTAGTGAGGAAGAAGTTAAAGCTAATGAAAAGGCATTTATGGAAGCATTGAGGCTGTCTATACTCTCGAACACGTACAAAGTCGAGCCTGTAGTCTTAAATAAAGAGATAGACAACTTCAAGACTGTCTTTAAGCTTGTGCCTCTTTACTCAACAGAAGAGCGTAATGAAACCTTAAATGAGATTGAAGAAAAACTACTTAGGCACTACCTTGAAGAGTTAGGCCTCATACCAAGAAGAAAGCTTAGTAAGAAAGAAAAAGAGAGAAGAAAGAAAGCAGCAAAGAATAGAAGCTGGCAGAAAAGAGTACTGAATAATCTTGCAATGGAAGTCTAAATTTTTAGCAACAAAACTTAAAAAGAATCAGATTTTAAAGTTCTCATGAATGAATATGAAAGACTAATAAAAGAATTCGGAGCCAAAGAGATAGACAGCTCTAGCTCTTTGGACTTTAAGCACTTTAAGAATGGGATTTTGTATGCTCATAGAGATTTTGATTTGTTTCTTAAGGACTTAAAGGAAGGGAAGAAAGTAGCAATAGCTTCCGGAGCCAATCCATCCGGACCATTACATTTAGGTCATGTTCCAGTGTTTGAAACAAATCTTTACTTCCAAAAGAAGTACGGATTGCATGTGTTCATTCCAATATCAGACGACGAATCTTACGTTGCTAGGAAGATTAAGACACAAGAAGAAGGTTTAAAAAATTCCATAGAGCTGGCAAGGGACATTCTTGCATTTGGATTCGATCCTAAGAAGACACATTTCATCATAGATCAACTTAACCCAGAGATTTATAACTTTGCTTTCAAACTATGTAGAACTATAACTTTAAGCATGGTTAAAGCCACTTACGGCTACACAGATGAAACCAATGTGGGGCTTGCCTTTTACCCATCTGTGCAGGCAGCACACGTATTACTTCCATTACTAAAAGAGTACGGTGGACATGAGAGAACCTTAGTTCCAATAGGCATAGACGAGGATCCACATTTAAGGCTTGCCAGAGATGTAGCAGCCAAGAACAGGCTTACAAAACCTAGTGTCCTGCTTGCTAAGTTCATGCCAGGTTTAGATGGGGAGAAGATGTCCGCATCCAAACCTGAGACAGCAATACTCTTAAGGGACAACCCAGAAGTTGCCAGGAAGAAGATAATGAAAGCATTCACAGGTGGAAGAGAAACTGTGGAGGAACAAAGAAAGAAAGGTGGAAATCCTGATGTATGTGTAGTTTATAAATACTTGAAGGTTCTATTCGACACAGATGTAAGAGAGAAATGTGTTAAGGGTGAGATCATCTGTGGAGAATGTAAAAACATGCTAGCAGACAAAGTAGAAAAGTTCTTAAATGATTTCCAAAACAAATTAAGCAAGATCACAGAGGAGGATGTTAAGGCATGCTTAATAACGAAGAACTTAAGTCTCTCTTAGATAAGCTTGACAGAGCTATAGAATCTATACCTGATAACAATCTTAAAAGTATCCTAAGAGACACGGAAGAAGCTCTTAGGACACCCTTTCTAAATTATCTGATATTTACAGATGGCGAAGCTTATCTAACAATTCCTCTCACATCAGAAGAAAATGAAGACAAGTTACCTGGAGTTTTCTATACGCACGAAGACAGAACGGATCGTATAAGCCCTAGTCAAGGATTCCCATACATACTTGAAAGGGCACTGCACTTTACCCATCCAATCGCAGGGGTAAGCATAGATAAAAAAGGAAGAGTTAGCATAGGTACACCTAAGAGAAAAGGGCACATCTTTAACAAGTATATAAAGCTCATAACAATATTCGAAGCAAACCCCAGTTACTTTGATTTGATGGTTGAGAGTCTTAAAGATAGTACCGACCAAAATGTTTTTAATTAGGAAAGTAGAATTCTATAATGTTGGGGCTGTAGTTTAGGGGTAAAACGGTCGGCTCCAGAATGTTCATTCTGGAGCTCTGAGTAGAGCTCCATGCTCTACGGTGAAGAAGAGTTGGTATGGAGATACCGACTGTCCCGGGTTCGAATCCTGGCAGCCCCATCACAACCTTAATAAACTCTTTTCTTATCTTCTTGAGTATGGATTACTTTGACCACCTGAAAGAACTAGTTAACATTGAAAGACAGTATGAAATAAAGCAACATGTTAGTGAGATAAAAAAGCTTAGTGGTAAGAAGAGAGAAGAGAAAGGCAGAGCTATTCTCAACCTAACAGGCAAATTCCTAGAGATAGGATTAAACAACAGGTTCATATTCGTATTCAAAAGAAAGAAGAAGATTGAGACCGAGATAAAAGTTGGAGATATAGTCCTCGTATCTAAGGAAAAAGTGGATTTGAATAATCCACTTGGTACAGTCATAGAGCTTGGGAAGAAGTACATAAAGGTTGCATTTGATAAGAGACCTCCAAAGTTCCTTAAAGGCAAAAACATTAGAATAGACCTCTACCTAAATGACATCACATTCAAGAGGCAGATTGAAGCCCTAGAACAAGCAAAGAAAAGCCAGTCAAGATTAAAAAGAGTTCTATTGGGTCAGGTGGAACCACAATTCTCAAATGTGGTTGTGAAAGAGTTTAAGCAGGATCTTAATCCCTCTCAAAAAGAAGCTGTTAGGAAAGCACTAAGTGCTAAAGATGTATTTCTTATTCATGGTCCACCTGGAACTGGAAAAACTACAGTCTGCGCTGAGATAATTTTCCACCTCCACAAAAAAGAGAAGATACTTGTATGTGCAGACTCCAACACGGCCATAGACAACATAATAGACAAGCTTGATTCTTTAGGAGTTAAGTGTCTAAGAATAGGACATCCAGCAAGAGTTGACACAAAAGTCATAAAGTACTCATTAGATCACCAAGTGCAGGGTATGAAAGAGTACGCTTCTCTAAAGGCCGAAAGAGAAAGGCTATACGAAGAATGGAATAAGGTCCAAGCTATGTTAGACCCTATTAAGAAGTGGAGAAGGGGACTAACAGATAATCAGATTATTAAGTTAGCCCAAAGGAATCTTGGTATAAGAGGTATACCAAGAGGTACAATTAAAACAATGGCTACAATCATTAAAGAAAAGCTGGTAATAGATAGGAAGTTTGATGCTCTAAGAAAGAGAGAAGAGAAACTCATTAAGAAGCTAATAAACAACGCCAATGTCATATGTACAACGAACTCAACAGCTGGCTCAGAGTTACTTAAGGACATCAAGTTCGACACTGTAATAATAGACGAAGCTACTCAAGCTACGGAGCCAAGCTGCTGGATTGCTATTAACAAAGGAAAGAGATTAATAATGGCCGGCGATCACAAACAGCTTCCTCCAACAGTCTTAGCAGCAGAAGAACTTAAAGAAACTTTATTTGAGAAGGTAATAAATGAGAAAATAAGTGCTTTCCTTGATACACAATACAGAATGAATGAGAAGATATGTCTATTCTCAAACATTTACTTCTACAACTCAAGACTAAAGACGCCTGACCACATTAAAGACCAAACTCTCAACATCAAGCTTAGATCCATAGACACTAAAAAGCCTGTACACTTCATAAACATAGATGGCAAAGAAGAACAACTTAAAGACTCAACCTCTTTCATAAACAGGAAAGAGGCTGAGAAGGTCGTAGCTCTTGTGGAAGAGATGTTAAAAGCTGGTGTCAAAGATGAGCAGATTGGAGTTATATCTCCTTACGATGATCAGGTTGCACTCCTACGCAAAAAGCTTGAGCATTGTGATGTAGAAGTGCATACTGTAGATGGCTTCCAAGGTAGAGAGAAAGACATAATCATTGTTTCATTTGTTAGAGCAAACAAGAAAGGAGAGATCGGCTTCCTTAGGGATTACAGAAGACTAAATGTAGCACTAACTAGAGCCAAATATCTTCTAATACTGCTCGGGAATGAGAAGACACTAAAGCACGATAAACTTTATGCAAAACTAATCAAGTATGCAAAAGAAGTTATGAAAGGATAAAAATTATGCTTCTTTCCCTTCTATTATCTTTCTGTACTTCCTTAAAGTGTATGGTGATACACCATACTCTTTTGATATAAATCTTGGGTCCAAGTCTGCCACATATGCTAAGACTGATAAGACCATAGCCTTAATAGACTTTCCAGATAGTTTCATTCTCTTAATTATGTCTCTTGCCTTCTTATACTGCTTTGGTTTGATCTTTAGCTCCTTTGCAAACCTATCAAGAAAAGCATATGGGTCTTCTGGCTTTAAGTGAATGCCTAAAGCCCTTATGTTCTTCTTTAAGAATCTGAATATTCTCTTCTTGTTGACACCGAAAATAAGGGCTAAATCTTCTAATAGTATTGGAGCATTATTCTGTCTTGATACTATGTATATCAAAGAAGCCACATTTGCGCTTCTTTCTCTTGGTATTATGCATCCTTTCTTGTATAACTTTCTGTACAATCCTAAGACTTGATCCTTAAACTTTGAATCAAGTCTTAAGCCTGATTTAGCTTTAGAATACTCTAACATAATCTTCTTCTCGAACTTCTCAGCTGACAGATTAGGGGTTTTAACTGGAAACTCAACCTTATCCATTTTTACCACCCTTAAATAGTAATAATTATTACGCAGAACTAGTATATAAATGTTACTATTGTGGAGTGACTATTAAAGAAGGGAGCTCACTTAAGAAGCCTAAACTCCATATATTTATCCTCAAGCTTGGAGATATCAACATCAATGTTATTAATAAGTCTGTAAGCGAAGGTTGCCTCGTCAGAAGCTGCCTCATACTCCTTTCTTTGTAGATGTGCTCTTGCCTTATTGTAATGCTTTCTTAGAGACATAATATGGTCTCTAAGCTCTATTATGTCTTTATTCCCATCGCCTAACTTTGATCTAAGATCCTCATATCTCTGATACAAGAGATCTATTTTATCTGCTATCGCCTTTAATGTGTCCCTCGCATACTCCTCTAAAACTGATTTAGAACTCTTCCTTAAAGGAAGTGTTCTTATCCCTCCCCCAACAAGTGGGTGAATAACCGTCGCCATATTAACAAGGAATCCTAAAAACATCAAGCCAGGATTATTTGAGGCTACCACAAAAAATGCAAGTAAGAAGTAACCCACCATAACATACAATCCCTTTCTATAGCCATAATTATAATAGCCAAAACCCGGCCATAAAAAGTTCAGCAAAGCCATTTTATACCTCTCAACACTTCTCATAGTCCTCATAGTAGCCCCACCGCCTTGCAGAGGATATAAGCTATTATCCCTGGCATTCCAAGGAACACAGCTTTGAATCCAATCTTATCCTCTTTCTCTTTATGAAACTGTATTGGATTAAGGTACTCATCTAACTTTACAGAGTAGGGTACTTCACGGGTAACATAACCTGAGCTTACCTCTTTATAACCAGAGAACTCATAAACATTCACTCCATTTTCAGAGTATACATGTACCTCATTCACCTTAAATCCATACAATGCCTCAACCTCTCTTGCCATGTAAGAAACATCTATAGCTGTGAGGTTAGTTCCTACATCGTCAACAAACTTCAAAGGATAGACCAAACCCATAACAAAAATTAATGCTAACCCAAAGATCACAGCTCTCATATTTATTTCTAAAGAGGCAGTTGTATATAAAGTTAGCCATAAGAGTAGTAGGTTGCTCTTCCTTTTCCAAGCTTAGCAAGTATCCTTTTCTTAACAAGCTTGTTAAGATACTTCCTTGCCGTGGAAGGAGACACTCCAAAGTAAGAGGCAACCATATTAGTTGTTATCTTTCCATGCCTCCTAAGAAGAGCCCTAGCCGCTTCAAGCACCTCTTGCTCCATATTACTCTAACCAAACCAAGTTTTATAAATAATGCGGCATTTTAAGTAATATGGGAAATGTGGTTAACTTTGACTTTAGTTCCGAGAAGATCAAAGAGATAATAGAAAAAACTAAAAAGAAGGTTGTGCAAGTGTGTCAAAACTGTGGCCACAAGTTCTATGAGGATACCTCAAGGATAGAGAATGGACAGATAAAGATTATATGCCCAAAGTGTGGATCAGATAAAGTTAAGGTTGTCTTAGAGAAGTGAATCTAACCCTAAGAGACCCTTGGTGAAAGGAGGCATTCTCTCTAAAAGCTCCATGCATTTCTCTTTATTTAATCTATAGAACTTCTCCTCACCTATAGGCTGTCCAATTTTCTTTTTTCTGACCCTATCCCAAAATTCATCTTTAACAAAGTACAAGTCCACAGATTTAAGCTCTACGTCCCAAACACCCTTTCCTGTTGGAGTAAAATCCCAAATTCTTTGTTTCTCAAAGTATTTTACATCCTGAAAGTCTAAAGCTTCGTAAGCTTCCTCATCAAGTACAGGCAAATCTATAGGATAAACCTCAAAGTAACTAGGATGATCTCCCTTATCGATATAAACATGTATTTGAGTTACTTTTCCCCTCATCTGACGCATAGCAACATCAAAGGCCCGTGGTATAAACCAATTATACTTAATCTCTCTAAGAACCCTTGCTAGATCTGCCATGAATGAGAAATCCCTATTTTCTTTTGTAGAGAGAACCCCCCTTAACTTAACATTCTCAGGAAGACCTTTCCTTCCTTCACTTCCCACATTCATAGATTAAAGTTACATGCAACATTTAAAAATTTATGCCAAATTCTTAAAGAAAGAGTAGATCTTGTACACGAACTTAAGGAAGCCGTACTTTATTTTGTTCTTTGTTGTTAATCCTTTGTAGTCTATGTCTCCACTGTCTAAGAGATCTCTAGGGTCTTTTTTACCTTCAAATACGTCTTTTAATACAGTTGTGTTCTTGATGTCGAGCTCTAAGGTTCCAGCCGTTGTATCCTTAGAGATGTTCACGATCTTTCCATCTTGTATGTCTACTAACACAGAAATATTTTCACTTTCTAAGTTCAAGACTACTTTCTCATTACCAAAGGTCCTGACTAAAAAAGATACTGCTTTGTTTTCTTCTTGTAACTCAGTGAGGTTAACACTTCCCAAATAGCTTTCTATTTGGGAATAGCTTAAAGCGTGAACGAGGGGCAAGATTAGTAAGATTAATACACTTCCTAGTAAAAGCTTTGTGTTCATTGTCTCACCTTAGGTTTTAGTATGAAATCCGATGTGGAGCAGAACACTCCTTCTCCAAGATAAAGCGTGGGCTTTATCTCTTTGAGGTTAAGTATACCTGTCTCACTAAGTGCATTCTGCTCAGCTTTAACATTAACCACTTCCCCAACAAATAAAGTATGATCCCCCAACTTCATAGAGGAATTAAGCTTACATTCTATACAAGCGTAAGCTTCTTTGATTCTTGGTGTCGTAACCTGTTCGGATGGTTCTTTAGTGAGGCTTGTTGTTCTGAACTTGTCTACGTCTCTACCGGACTCCATTCCACATTCTAATATAACTTTAGCCCAATCCATTGCTAGGAAGTTAATAACAAACTCTTCAGATTCTTTTATGAGAGAATGTGTGTGTCTGGAAGGTTTTACTAGAACTCCAACTAATGGCGGCTTAAATGAAAGAGGTGTAATCCATGAAGCAGGCATTATATTTGTCTTCTTATCTTTTCCCATAGCAGTTATTAATGCTACGTTTTCTGGTTTCATTAATCTGTGAAAAGAATTAACTGGTACTCTTTCTTTTGCCATAGTTAAAACTTGTTCTTTCTTATATATAAAAGCTTTGCCGTGAAAAGAATGTGTTGCTAATAACACACTTCTTGTTCGGTGTTGTATTAATGAAATGGCTTAAACTTAATCCTGTAGTTCTTTTATTTTGCATTCTCCCTGACGTAGACAATCCAAATACCATACTTGGCAGAACATTCAAGCCCTTATCTGAGAAATTGTTTCTAAGATACGGACATAGGGGATTAACACATTCTCTTGCCTTTCTTATCTTAGTTAGTCTTTCCTTACTTAGAGTTGGATTCTTTAAAGAAGCTTTGGTAGGACTTGGTTCACACATACTTCTAGACTCTCTAACATACATGGGAGTAAAGTTATTCTTCCCTATCAGAAGAAATTACACCCTATTCGACAAGACAATAATCGTTGGTTCAAAAGAAGAAAAAGGATTCATAATTCTTCTTCTACTGCTTCTCCTCCTGCAACACTT